>JBAWFG010000350.1:0-5328 GCA_049591655.1 Solirubrobacteraceae bacterium | reverse complement strand
CCGTTATCGAGGACGTAGACGTTGTCGCACCAGTTCGAAGCCGCCTTAAGGCAGTCCGCGATGATGTCGGCCTCGTTTCTGACTATGCACATCCCGTGGATCTTCACGTTCTCTGACGACCTTGGTGTTGGAGTCGGCGCAGGATTAAACGCGCGCGCCCGGTTCCTACTTGCGGCCCGTGGGGCCTGCCCTCAGCCGCGTGCTGGTGCGCATCAACGCGTGGCGAGATTGACCACAGCCCTAGGCACGACCAGCGCCGTGGCGAACACTCCGAACTCCTCGGCGCGACGCTGCGCGCCATCACGACTCAGGTCGCCCGGGCGCTCGCAGAGGCGGCGTCGTCCTCCACTTCGTCGTCCGGTCCGAGCTGGTCGAAGTGGAGGCCGAAGTCGAAGATCGCCCGGTCAACGCCCGGGACCGCGGCGGCTGACGGCGGACGGCGGACGGAAGCCTCTGCTTCTCCGGCGATCTCCTCCGGCTGCGTCCCCTCCGTGTCATCGCCCTCACGCTGCGCGGCGGCCCTCCAGGCCCGGCGAAACGCCGGAACTCCCAGAATGAGCCCACACCCCATGAGGAACACGAGCAGACCCGCGATCACGGCGAGGCTGTGGGAGGGGCCCATCGTCTCGGTCGTCGCCTGTGAGAGGCCGAGTGCGCCGACCTGCAGGCGGTTGGCGGTCGACACGCGCTCCAGGGCGGCGCGGGAGCTCAGATAGTCGCCCAGGGCCGCGAGGGTGGCGTTGGTGAGTCGCTCGGCAGCGGCGCTGGTTGGCGCCTGGGTCTGCAGCGCGATGATCGGAAGCGCGTCGCCTGCGCTGTCGGTCATGACCTGTGTGGTCAGGACATATGCGTTGCGGCCCGACGGGGGCACAACCGGGGAGGGGCCGGCGGCCGAGGGCTCTGTGACCGCCGCGTTGACCCCGACCAGCTGGCTGGCATTCAGTCCCGCCTTCTCAGCGATCGCCGACTTGATGGTCCCGTCCACCATGAGGCTTGCCAGCAACAGGGTCTGCTCGCCGAGAGTGGCTGTGCCGCGCGGCGATACCTGCACGATCTGGGAGCTCGGCGTGTCGACGAGAATGTGCGCGGTCACGATGCCGACGTCGTAGTTGCGGCTCTTGAATCCCGGGAGCTGGTATACGACCGAGGTGCCGGCCAAGATGGCGACGATCAGCGAGATCGCCACAAGGATCTTGTGCCGCCAGAGCCGGCGGAGAATCGAGACTGTGCTCATTTTGAGTGTGACGACCCTGTTCTGGACGGGTTCAGCGCGTCGTGCTACGAGTCCCTTCGCCCGATCAACGGCGCGGTCACCGAGCTTCTTGTAAGTCGGACCGTGTGCACTGCGTTAGGCCCGCGCAAGGCCGGAAGCGAAGGCTACGTTGATGAGTGATGCCGAAAAGCATCACGATCCTGACCTTCCACGGCATCGGCGAGCCCGACCGCGCACTAGATCCCGGCGAAGCTGACGTCTGGGTCAGCCACGCGGAGTTCCTGGCGATCCTGGACCGAATCGCCGGGCGCGACGACGTGCGCGTCACGTTTGACGACGGCAACGCATCCGATGTGGAGCTGGGACTTCCCGCACTAACCGCTCGCGGCCTCCACGCCACGTTCTTCATCGTCGCCGGACGGCTCGGCGTCCCGCGGTTTGTGGACGAGGCCGGGGTCCGGAGGCTCATGGCGGCCGGCATGGACATCGGCAGTCATGGCATGCGCCACCGCCCATGGCGGGGACTCGACGATCGAGCCCTCGACGAGGAACTTCGGCAGGCCAAGACGGCGCTGGAGGATGTCGTTGGGCGTCCGGTGACGCGCGCCGCGTGTCCATTCGGCGCCTACGACCGTCGCGTGATACGCACCGCCCGCGACGCCGGTTTCCAACACGTGTACACGAGCGATCGAGGGACCACGCAGCTTGCCGACTTCGTCCAGGCCCGCAACAGCATCGGACCCGGCGACACGCCTGGCGTGATGGAACGTATTGCCGGCCTGGAAGCCTCGCTCCCGAGGCTCTTGACGCACCGGGCGAAGCTGGCGCTCAAGCGCTGGCGATGACGCGCTCGGCCGATCGACCGTGCGGCGCGGCGGTTTCGGGCACGAGCGCGAGCGGATCGCCCCCGATGAACGCGCGGAGGCTCGCCAGGAAGTCGTCCGGCGCGTAGGCACCGAGACGCGGCTGGGCGACAGCCCGATCCAACGCGTTCAGCGCGGGAATGAGATCGGCCTCGTCAAAGGCGACGTTGATCTTCCCCAGCTCGGAGAACCGGTGTGCGGTCGCCAGTTGGTGATCGTTGCGATGCTCGCTGAGCGCCGCGCGGCGCGGCATGACCAGGACCGGTTTGCCGAGCTCGAGCGCGGTGAGGATCGTGCCCATCCCCGCATGCGCGATGATGGCGCTCGCCTCCTCCATCCGTTGAGCGCATTCGCCGGGTGAGATGAACTGAGCAAATTCGATGTTGCGGGGACGCAGCCGGCTGGGTCCGATCTGCGCGAACACCGGGACGCTCGCACCGGAGCCCGCCCACCCGTCGACGGCCGAGATGAGACGGTCGAACGGCAGCTGGGTCCCGACGGTGACAAAGATCACAGCACGGCTCCCAGGTAGTGGATCCGACCACTTGCGAGATGGGGCCACTGCGTGAGGCAGAGGTCGGCCGTCTCGCTGGCCATCCGGCCGGACATCGACAGCTCGTCGACATTGGCGACGCTGTCGATCCACGCCGTCCGGGCCCCCATCATCCGGGCGAGCCTGATGGCGAGGTACCCGGGAGCGGCGCCGGTCGAGATCACGACCGTCGGACGCTCTCGGAGCAAGACCCAAAGAACTTGTGCGGCGCAGAGCACCAGTGCGCATTTGTTCCCGCGGTTGGCGTCGTTGACGACGTGGAACCTGGCTGCACCGACCTCGGACCGATGGCCAGCATCGGTGGTCAGGTAGGCAACGTCGTGGTCCTCGAACGCGGGTGTCAAGCGCCGGAGCTGCACCCAATGCCCTCCGCTGGAGGCAACTGCCAACAAACGCTGCGGTCCGCGTCCATCCATCGCCACAAGCAACGCCCGGGCCGTCCGCGTTCTTTCGCCGTAGCCGACCGGGTCCGGGATCGCGCCAAACCAATGCTCTCTTTAGTTGTCGGGACCCCGGAAGGTCGCGTCGTCTAGAGCCGTTGGTCTGGTCGGATGCACGTGTGATGCTCGGCTGGTTCCTACGTCATCGACTCGTTCTGACGCTGCTCCTGGTGAGCGCGGTCATCGGCGCTGTCTGCGCCAAGAAGAACATCTCCGGCAACCTCCTCGTGGGCGCCGCTACCTCCCACGTCGCGGTGGATTTCCCCGACGCGTCGATCATCAATCGCAGCGCGGGTCCCCAGGACCTGCAGACGCTCCAGGAGCACGCGGTGCTCTACGGACGGTTGATGACGACGCCACCGGTCCTGGCGGACATCGCGCATCGGGCGGGCGTCCCGGCCAACGAGCTCAGCGGCACCGTTGACCTGACCGGCAACTTCCCGGTCTCCTTGACGCAGGTGGGAAGCGAGCAGCACGCGACCGAGCTGCGCAACTCCAACGCGCCGTACCGGCTCGAGATGCAGGCCTCGACGATCGAGCCCGTGCTCACGATCTACGCGGAGGCCCCGTCCTACGACGAGGCAATGCGGCTGGCCAACGGAGCGGTACCCGGCCTGGAGGATTACCTGCGCTCCGTGGCCGCCGCCCAGGGGACTCAGGCCAGCGCGCTGCCACAGCTGCAGCAGTTGGGCGGCGCCCGCGGCGGCGTGACCAACAACCACGCGAAGGACGTCATCGCCGCGCTCACGTTCATCACAGCCTTCACGTTGAGCTTCGTCATCCTCCTCGTCCTCATCCGCAAGCCCTGGCGCTCGCGAGATCCCGAACCGGTTCCGGCCCAGCGCACGCGCCTGAGCGCGCGCGGCGCCGCCAACTGGCCACGCACGAGCCGGATGCTGCCGTGGTCGGTCGCCGGCCTGATCATGATGGTCTGGCTGACTCCGTTCGACCGCATCCAGCTCCAGGCGTCCGGGCCCGTGAACATCACACTCGACCGGATCGTCTTGCCCTTCGTCTTCGCGATCTGGCTCATCTCGTTCACCGCAGGGCCGGGTGCCGCGCCGCGGCTGAGGGTGACGCGCGTACACGTGGCGATCGGCGTCTACCTGGCATGTGCGTTTCTGAGCACCGTCCTGGACGCCCACTATCTCAACCACGTGGGCGAGCTGATGCTGGCGCTCAAGAAGCTGCCGCTGCTGATCTCCTACATGTCCGTGTTCGTGATCGTCGCCAGCTCGGTGCGGCGCGAGGAGGTTCCGGCGTTCCTGACCTTCACACTCGTCTTGGCCGTGATCGTGTCGCTGGGGACGATCTATGAGTACCGGTGGCACCAGAACCTGTTCACCACCCTGGCGAGCAAGATCTTCATCGGACCATTCACGCTGGTCGGCGGAGATACGGCCACCTCAGTCGACAGTCTGGGCCGGCGCTGGGTGGAGGGCCCGTCCGCCTACGGCGTCGAGCTCGTCGCGATGCTGGCTACGGCCCTCCCCATCGCGGTGCTCGGCATCCTGAAATCCAAGAGCCGCCGGCAGTACATCCTCTACGGTCTCGCGGTCGCCGTCCTGCTCTACGCCATGATCGCCACCGACCGCAAGAGCGCTCTGGTCGCACCCGGCGCTGTGTTCCTGACCCTGGCCTACTTCCGCCGCCGGCAGCTGCTCTCGCTCGCGCCGCTGGGACTCGTCCTCGTGGTCTTCCTGGCGGCGACGTCGCCGGCGGCCATCCGCAACGTCGTCTCCCAGTACACGTCGGCGGACGCCGGGCACGTCGCCACCGTCAGCTCGCGGACCGCCAACTATGACGCCGTCCGGCCCGATCTGTGGAGCCATCTGCTCCTGGGCCGGGGTCAGGGAACCTATGCGCCGCCGACGGACCGCATCGTCGATTCCGACATCATCCTGCCGCTGGTCGAGACGGGCGTGCTCGGGCTCGTCGCGATCCTGATGATCCCGGGCTCGCTCATCCTGCTGTGCCGTCGAACCGCGTCGCGTCATGAGTCGCAGTGGTCGGGCGCCGCCGTGACCGGCGTGGCGGCGGGCGTGTGCTTCCTGTCGGTGATGATGCTCTACAGCGTCATGTCGCTCCCGCATGCCCCGAACGTGTTCTTCTACATGGCGGGTTTGGCGGTCGTCGCGGTGGGACCCGAAGACATACCGCTCATCCGGGCCCGCCGGCGCACGCCGGTGGCCACGCAGCACGATCAGCGCGAGGTCCTCCGCGCCCACCGGCGCGTGTCCCATCCGCGCGGCATGACCA
>JBAWFG010000349.1:0-25643 GCA_049591655.1 Solirubrobacteraceae bacterium | reverse complement strand
CTCCCACGCCACGTGGACATCGTCGAACACGACCACCGCGTCGATCTCGTCAAACCGGCCGCCGAGCGGATGATCGCGTCCGTAATCGATGTTCTCCCGGCAGATGAACCGCAGTCCCGGCGCGTCGCAGGCGACCGCGAACGCAAACGAGTACGGCTCGTCGTCGGGCGTACCCCGCAGGACCGTGGAGGGAAACACGAGCAGCTCGTCGGCGATCGGACCGATCGTCGCCAGCATCCTGGCGCCCCGGACCACGATCCCGTTGTCGTCCTGGGAGACGACGTGGGCACCCAGCGCCCGCCCGTCGACCTGCTGGCCGGGGCCGACCGCTCGGTTGGCCTGCGGCGGGATCAGGGTGTGGGTGGTGAGCAGATCCTCCTCCCGCACGCGCTCGTAGTACGCGCGGATGTTCTCGCCAAAGCGCGGGTCGGCCTGGGCGAACCACTCCGAGGCCTCGCTGAGCGCCATCAGCGACGAGTTGAGGTAGTCGCCGGTTCGCCCCAGGAAGCCAAGGCTGTAATCGGCCCACGTCTTGAAGCCGGCCCGGCGGCGTTCCAGATCCGACGCCGAGCGCGGGACGAGAAACGAGCTTCCGACCCGATCGCCACTGGTTGGCGACTCGTAGGTCAGAACATCGCGCAACGCGGGATTGTGTTGGAGGTCGAACAGCTGGGAGTAGGTCCGCACGATCCGGGCCAGGGCCGGATGCTCCGGGATCGGACCCTCCACCGATTCACCGTTGAGCTCCACGCTCGGCCGGGTCTGGGCGAGGCGATCGATGTACTCCTGGCCGGTACGAGCTCCCATATCCGCTTCCTCTCCTGAAGACGTCCTCTCAGACGCGGTAGTGTAACGTTATTTGTACGTATTGCAACGTATCTGTTCACTCTCTCGGTTACGCTCCGCGCGTTGACGAACCCCGACTTCCAAGAGCCCCCGGCGGCGACGCACTCCCTGACCCTCGACCGTGGCCTGCGAGCGTTGTCGGTTCTGCGTGGGCAACCCGACGGCATCACGGTCGCCGAACTGGCCGACGCGCTCGGCACCCACCGGGCCGGCGTATACCGCCTCCTCTCCCCGCTCGCCGATCACCATCTTGTCCGTCGGCTGCCCGACGGACGCTATGTCCTTGGCGCCGGACTGATCGAATTGGCGAGCGGGGTGCAACCCCGCCTCCACGCGGAAGCCGAGGCGGTCCTCCGTCACCTGGCCGACGGGCTTGGAACAACCACGGCTCTCACCGTCCGCGATGGGGATGAGGCGGTGGTGGCGATCGTCGTGGTGCCCAAGGATCAGCTCGTCCATCTCACCTATCGGACCGGCATGCGCCACCCCCTGTCCAGGGGAGCGCCGGGCGTCGCACTGTTGGCCGCGCTCCCCGAGCGTCCGGATGAACCGGCGACTGTGACCCGCGCCCGGGCGCGGGGGTGGGCTGAGTCACGGGGGGAGTTGCTTCAAGGCGCCACCGGCGTCGCGGCAGCGGTCCACTCACGCGCAGGTGAGCCGGTGGCGGCGATCAGTGCGGTGTGGATCGCGGGGCACGATTCAGACGAGGTCGCCCGGCACGTCGTCAGCGCCGCCGCGGGTCTGACCCACACGCTGCGAAGCTGACGGCACGCAGGATCCCGGCCGGCGGCGGCCGGTCATCGCTTCGGTAGCGTTCCGGGCGCGGCGTCGTTGCACTGAGTTGGGCTGGCGCACCTCCGGGTGCGCTGCCTCTCCGGGGTTACCCCGGGGACAGTCAGTTACGTGGAACAGTGCATCGCGAGCCCTTGAGTGCATCCTTCGGAGGCACATCGGGGCACGCGCGACAGGAGCAGTCGGTGCGCGACGCCGCCATGATTGCACCCATGTATGACGCCGCCGAGCGCACCGAGCTGGCCCACGAACTGACAGGTGCGTTCCTCGCCGGCCCGTGGAAGGCCGACCTGATCGCCGAGAGCGGGGCCGCGTGTCTGGACCGGTGGCCGAGTTGGATGACCGCCTTGGCGATCCGGGTGGCCGTCGTTCACCGCACCCCGCCGGTCAACCGCCGTGGTGAGCTGTTTGCGCTGATCGTGACCTTCCTCGAGGAGCGCCGCGCCCCAGACGATGAACGCGAGCCGCCGCGGGTTCTGCGCGTGTTGGCCGATGCGCCCTCCCTCCGCCCGGCGGACCGACCCCGGCTGCAGCACGAGTGGGCGATCGCCGCCATCGGATCGGTGGGAGAGCTTGCGGAGCGGCTGGAGTTGAGCGACGGCCAGCTCGCATGGCTGGCTGATGTGCGCGGCCTGGAGCGCACGGTCACTGCCGAGCGGCTGCGCAACTACCGCTACCGCGCGCTGCCGAGGCCGGGCGGTGTGCCCCGGGTGATCGAGGCCCCGAAGGCGCGGCTGAAGGAGATCCAGCGGTGGATTCTCCGGGAGATCCTCGATCAGGTCCCGCCACACGCCGCCGCGCACGGCTTCACCCGCCACCGCTCAGCCGTCACCCATGCCCAGTTGCACACCGGGCAGGCGGCCGTCCTGCGACTGGATCTCAAGGACTTCTTCGCGTCGGTTCCCGTGGGACGCGTGTACGGCATCTTCCGCACGCTCGGCTACTCCCGGTCCGTCTGCCACGTGCTCGCCGGACTGACCACGAACACCGTCCCCGAATCGATCTGGCAGGTCATCGCCGGCACCACCCACCCGCACGCCGTTCAGGCCCGTTTCTGGCTGGGTCGGCAACTGGCGACACCGCACCTCCCGCAGGGAGCGCCGACCTCGCCGGCGCTGGCCAACCTCGCAGCGTTCCGACTCGATCAGCGCCTGAGTGGCCTGGCGGTGGCGTCGGGACTCCGCTACTCACGCTACGCCGACGACCTCACGTTCTCCGGGCCGGCCCGGCTGCACCGGCGCCGTAACCAATTCGAGTTACTCGCCACCAGGATCGTCGCCGCCGAGGGGTTCACGGTCAACGAGGCCAAGTCAACGACCCAGAGCGCCGGCGGGCGCCAAACGGTCTGCGGCATCGTCGTCAACGTCCACCCCAACCTGCGCCGCAGCGAATACGAGCGGCTCAAGGCAACCCTCCACAACGCGGCCGTGCACGGTCACACCAGCCAGAACCATGAGGGCGTCGCCGATTTCCGGGCCCACCTTCGCGGCCGGATCGCCTGGGTGCGGTCGCTCAACCCGGCACGCGGAGACAAGCTCGGAGAGCTGCTGGCGCAGATCGACTGGAGCTGAGCGCCGGGGCGCCTTGCGCCGCTTCAGGAAAAGTGATATCTAATAGAAATCACTTTTTGAGGCACCAGTTCACCTGGAGGGATCATGAGTCAGAGCGTGCAGCCCTACCGTCAGCCCGAGGCGACACCCGTCGGTCACGCGGGGACCCGTGTCGATATCCAGGAACGTCCGGCCTTGGCCATCAGCGGATGGTTCGGCGTGCTCGCCGTCCTCGCCTGCATCGCGCTGGCCGTGCTGCTTGCGGGATCGGGGTGGATCGCCGCGCCGATCGTGGTCGGTGTGGTGATCGCGACCTCGCTGGTGATCGTGCAGCCGGGACATACCAAGGTCATCCGGTTCTTCGGCAGCTACGTCGGCACGGTCCGCCGTACCGGCCTGTGGTGGATTCTTCCGCTGGCCGACCGGCGGGGCCTGAGCATCCGGGTCAGGAACTTCGAGACCAACCATCTCAAGGTCAACGACGCCGATGGAAACCCGGTCGAGATCGCCGCGATCGTCGTCTGGCAGGTCGCCGACACCTCCCGAGCGGTCTACGCCGTCGACGACTACGACAACTTCGTGCGCGTGCAGGCCGAGTCGGCCCTGCGTCATGTCGCGACCACCCATCCCTATGACGATCCGGGCGAGGAGGGGACGTCGTTGCGCGGCTCGGTCGATGTGGTCGCCGCGGAGCTCGCCAGAGAGGTGGCCCAGCGGGTCGTGATCGCCGGAGTCGAGATCGTCGAGGTCCGCATCAGTCATCTCGCCTATGCGTCGGAGATCGCGCAGGCGATGCTGCGCCGCCAGCAGGCCAACGCGGTCGTCGCGGCCCGCTCGCGGATCGTCGAGGGCGCGGTCGGGATGGTCGACATGGCCCTATCGCGGCTGGATGAGCGGGGGATCGTGGAGCTCGACGAGGAGCGCAAGGCGGCGATGGTCAGCAATCTGCTGGTTGTGCTCTGCGGTGATCAACCGGCGTCTCCGGTCGTCAACACCGGAACGCTCTATACGTGAGCCGCGAGCGCAAGCAGGTGCCGCTGCGGTTGGATCCTGCGGTGCACGACGCGCTGACCCGGTGGGCCTCAGACGACTTCCGCAGCCTCAACGCCCACATCGAAATGCTGTTGCGACGCGCCCTGGATGACGCCGGGCGGATGCCCCACCAGGCAAAGCCGCTCCCGCGGCGGGGGCGGCCACCCAGGGCAACGACGTGACCGCCGGCCGGCCGGTCTCACTTCGTCGGCTACGCGGGATTGCCGAGGCGCTGCTCGACCGTCGCATCGGCCAGGACGCGTGCGCCCAGGCTCGTGATGCCCCAGACCGGCGAACGCTGGAGGTAGATCGCGGAAACGAGCCCGGCGTCCTCGAGCTTGGTGGTTGCCCGACGCACCGGGGGCAGCAGCTGGAGTGGCCTGGTCTGCCCACCGCCGGGGAACTCACGGAGCAGGTATTCGCATAGCTGTTGGGGTCGCAGCCTCTGTCCAGGGGCGGGGCCGTCCGGACCGAGTGCCGGCAGCAGGATCACTGCCAGCTCCTCGGTGCTGAGTGCCTTGAGACGATCGATCTCGGCCTGAACGGCGGCCTCCTGGGCGAGCTTCTCCTCGCTCTTGCGACGCAGCCACACGGTCAGTTGAGGGCGGCGCGTTTGACGATTGCGTCGACCGCGTCAACGACCTCTGAGACCCGCTCGCACCGCTCGACGAGTGGCTGACGGGGCCAGCCGCGCGAGGTCCCGCGACCGCCGAGGACGAACCCCGCGTGTGGCCTCTGACGGCGCACCTCGTCGATCGAGCGCTGCGCCCTGGCGACGGCGTCCGGAAGCGTCGCCGTCAGGCAGATCACCTCGGCACGGTGGCGTTTGGCAACACCGGCGAGGTCTCGGGCGGGGACATCGGCTCCGAGCATGACGGTGTCGTAGCCGGCCTCCCGCAGGAGATCGCCGGTCATGGTCAGCGCGACAACGTGCATCTCCCCCGGCGGAGCGGCGAGCAGCACGCGGTGGCCGCCACGGGCGAGGATGGTCCGGCGGGCCTCGCGCAGGAGCGCGAGCATCCGAATCGAGATCTCGGTCGCCAGGTGCTCGTCGGCGACCGAGAGCTGGTTGCGTTCCCACAGCTCACCGATGAGCCACAGCGCGGGGGCGATGATCTCCTCATCGATCTCACCGGTGGTGAGCCGGGCGTCGATCGCCTCCCGAATGGCTATCTCGGCGGCCCACTCATCGCCGTCGAGCAGCGCGCGGGCGTAGGCGTGGCCACACTCGCTGATCTTCGCCTGGTGTGAGTCACGGGACTCGTTGGGCACGATCAATCACCAACCAGCCACGACCATACCGCGACCGCGAATGGACGGGCACGTGCTCATTGCCCCGGCGACCTCGGTCGCAACCAGCACGTCGATCGCCGTCACATGGGAGGTGGCGGCCCCAGCGGCGGCGGCTCAGAGGGGCCGAGCCGTATCTCGCCGGCCCCCACATCGTCAGCTTCGGAGTACGTCGCGAGCCCGTGGATGATCCAGATGCTGACTGCGAACACCGCCAGCGACCAGAATGGAGAGCCCGGGATGTCGAGTAGCGCGGCGATCGCCGCCAGTGCTCCGACAACAATGCCGAAATACCGCCCGAACGCGTGACCGCGGACCAAGGAGACGGCCGCGGCGAGCTGGAGGATCCCGATCGCCAGTGCAATCCAGCCCCAACTGTTGAGGGTTCCCAGCAGGTAGTGCGTGGGATGCTCCAGGGCGCTTGAGCCCCCGACGGCAGCCAGCCCGTAGATGATGTTGAGCAGGCCGTCCAGCGTCAGCAGCACCGCTGCGAACATGGCTCGGCCAAGGCCTCTTGGTTCGCCCATTGTCATGTCAATGTGACAGCGCCGGGCCCATCGGCCATCACCCGTATCGGATGACGGGCGCGATCCGTTGAGTCCCGAGCCGTCGCTACGGCTGACCACCGATATCGGGGGGCGCGATTACAGATGGCAGAGGCGCGCCGCTGAGTGAGAGTGGTATCGGTCGTGACCGGCCCGCCAACCGATCCAGTGCTGGCGCTCACTGTCGCCCTCGGCGTCGGAATGCTGCTGGGCGTGGAGCGTGAGCGGCGCAAAGGCGATGGCCGGGAGCGCGCGGCGGCGGGTGTCCGCACGTTTACGCTCGTCGGGCTGGCGGGTGGCGTGAGCTGGAGGGTGGGCGGGGTTGCCACCGCGGCGGTCGCGCTGGGGTTCGTCGCGCTGGCGGCACTCGTCGGCTACGTGCGCAGCCATGAACAGGATCCCGGGCTGACGACCGAGGTGGCGCTGGTGGTCGACTTCCTGCTCGGGGCGCTCGCCCAGCGCGATCCAATCCTGGCTGCGGGGGCCGGAGTGACAACTGCGATCGTGCTTGCGGGGAGAGAGCGGATCCATCACGTTGTGCGCGACACGCTCTCGGACCGCGAGGTCCACGACGGGCTTCTGTTCGCGGCATGCGCGGTGATCGTGCTCCCGCTGCTGCCCGACCGGGGTTTTGGCCCGCACGGGTCGCTCAACCCCTCGATCGTGTGGCGGCTCGTCGTGATCGTGATGGCCATCCAGGCCGCCGGATATGTGGCCATCCGAGCGATCGGACCCCGATACGGGCTGCTGTTGGCCGGCCTGATCGGCGGCTTCGTGTCCAGCACCGCGACGATCGGGATCATGGGTGCGCGGGCAGTGCGTGAACCTCGGCTGCGCCGTGGGGCCACATCGGGCGCGATCGCGTCCTCGGTGGCAACGGTCATCCTGCTCGCGGTCGTGGTCGGAGCGGCCAGCCTGCCAACCCTGCGTGCGCTGGCGCTGCCGCTAAGCCTCGCCGGGCTGGCCGCCGTCGGCTATGCAGTGCTGTTCGCCCTACGGGCGACACGTGTCGAAGCCCAGGATGAATTCGAACAGGGCCGGGCTTTCAACCTGCGCATCGCGATCGCATTGGCCGTGACGGTCTCGCTCGTGCTGCTCATCTCAAGCGTCCTGACCGCAGCGTTGGGGCGCACCGGTCTGATGCTCGGAACCGCAGCCGCTGGACTTGCCGATTCGCAGTCGGCGGCGATCTCGGCGGCGACTCTGGTCCGCTCCGGGCAGATCAGCACGTCCGGCGCTGGGCTCGCCGTCCTGGCGGCGCTCTCGGCGAACACGATCAGCAAGGCCGTGATGGCCGCGGTCCTCGGCAACCGCCGCTTTGCGGCCGACGTCTGGCCGGGGCTGGCGATCATTCTCGCCGGAGCGTGGGCCGGCTGGGTGCTCGCCGGGATCGCGTAGCCGGATCGTCAGGCGCGCGGGGCTGGCGATCACTGTTCCGGGTCACCGGTGGCGGCGGACTTCTCAAACGTCACGGTGATGCGTTGCCGGCGATCGCGCTGCTCGGCCTCGACCGAGTCCCGCAACGCCTCTTCGTCAGCTGGGCGCAGGCTGCCGGCCAGCGAGCGCGGCCACAGTCCGCGCGCCAGTACGACGTTGACCTCGGCGGCGACGAGCGTCAGCTCCGCGGCGATCAACAGCCACGTGAGCAGGCCGACGACGGCGGCGAAGCTGCCATAGGTCTGGCTGCTTCCCTTCAGGACGTTTGAGACGTAAACACCTCCCAGAGCCTGAAGCAGCAGCCAGCATCCGGCCGCAAGTGTCGCTCCGGGCAGCACCTGGCGGATCGTGACGGCAGCGGCGGTGAGCAACCGAAACGACGTGAGGAACAGGACGACGTCGACGCACCCTCCCCCGGCGATGCTGACGACCCGCGCGAGGGTCGATTCGGCGCCGCCCGTCGCCGCAACCGCGACCACCGCGGTCGTCGCGACACTCACCCCGCCGACGATGATCAGTACGACGAGCCCGCGTGACCGGGAGCTCAGCGGCCCGTGCCGGTCGACACCGGGCACCGACCAGATGTCATCCAGCGCCCGGCCGAACGCCAGCGTCACCCCAAGTCCGGTCCAGATGGCCCCGACCAGTCCGACGGCAACCGCGACGCCGCTGCCCGTCAGGGAGCCTGTCTGCCCGCTGATCTGCGGTCCGATCACGGGCATCAGCCGCAACGTCGAGTCGAGGACCCGCTGCTGGAAGCCCGGGTCGCCGTTGAATGCGAACCCCAGCAGCGACGTGAACGCCAACAGCAGGGAGAAGACCGAGAAGAACCCCCAGTAGGCGATCTGCACCCCCAGCCCCGCCGCGTCGTCGTCGACGAACTTCTTGGCGACCGCCACTGGGACGCCCAGCGCGCGATGGCCCGCCTGCCAGCGGTCCAACCCCCTGAGGGCCGCGCTCGGACTCACGGGCGTGTCTCACGCCCTCAGCGTGGGTGGACCGGTTGATGCGCGCTTCAGCTGCCCGGGCGTTGCTGCTCCTCGCCCTCGGCGAACGTCCCGACCTCCTCCTCATCCTTGAAGGATTCCGGGTGCGCCTCACCCTCGGCGAAGGTCCCGACCTCCCCCTCATCCTGATAGGACTCCGGGTGCGCCTCGCCTTCGGCGAAGGTCCCGACCTCGTCCTCGCCTTCGTAGGACTCCGGGTGCGCCTCGCCCTCGGCGAAATTACCCTTCGGCGGTTGACCTGGGTCAGACCTGGGCATCGATTCTCCTGTTGGTCGAACTAGCGGCGACGACGCGCTACGCGCCGCGATGTACGGCGGGCGACTCTGCGGCTTGCGAACATGGATTTCGCTCCTTTGATGGGTCGTTTCAGCTGACGGCGCCGGCGGTCTCAGAGAGATGCATCGCCTGCGCCTCCTCGGCGGTGAGGAGCCCGATCTCGACCAGGTCAAGCGGGCTGATGAAGCCATCGCTGATCCGGAAGCCGCCGGCGCGCATGATCGCGTCACGCAGCGGAACCGCCCAGTGATGTTCGAGCAGGATGATTGCGGCGGCGGAATCGTTCGGAATCTCCTCCAGCACGTCCCACGCCTCGTCATCCGAGAGGATCGTCGCGCCCTGCGCGGCTGCCTCGGCGCCGACCACAGCGCCCTTCTCGGCCCCCTCCTCGCCCTCGATCCCGAGGCCGATCAGAGCCCCGACCTTGCTGCCGAGCTCGATCGCCTCGTCCCGGGACAGGTTGCTGAGATGCTCCACCTCGATCCCGCCGTCGGCGTCCTTATGGACCGCGAGCGCGTCGATCACGCGCACGGTGTCCTCGTCGTGCAGACGCTGGAGTTCGGCGATGATCTCCCCGTGGAAATCTGGGCGCTCAAAGCCGAGCACGATCATCTGAACGGGTCCAATAGCCATCGCTGTCCTGCCTCTCTAACGGGCGTGTACAGATAGCCCGGCAACGTCGAGCCTCATGGAGGGCGGCGCTCCAAGCCGACCTAGTGTTCCGCCGCCCGCCCCGGATCTCAATGGTGGAGGTACCACTGTTTCCGTTCGTACTGACGGCCTCCCAGGCGATCACGGCGGACGACCCGAGGCGACGTGAGGTGCCGGGTCACAGAGGCATGCCGGCACCCAGCCTGTCTGCGTGCTCGCCTCATTGTGGGCAGCGCGGGCGCCAGCAAACCTTGCAAGGTGCGTGTTCCCAGCTCCGGGCGTCAACCGCGCGTCGCGGGCATTGCTCTCGACCCACCTCACAGGCCCGGCGGGCGGCTTCACCTGGGACCCATCCCCAGCCGTCCCCTGTGGGCGCGCTGGAACGGCGAGCTCGACCAGCGCTACACGATCGGGGTCGAGGAGGAGGTCATGCTCCTGGCGCCGGGGCGGTGGTCGCTCGCCCAGCGCAGCGATGAGGTGCTGCCGCGCCTCTCGGCCGAGCTGGCGCCACACACCTCACCTGAGACCCACTCCGGCGTGGTGGAGCTCCAGACCGGCATCCACCTGGACGTCGACGGGGCGGTCGAGGAGCTGGCCTGCCTGCGCGGGCGGTTGAAGGACGAGTTGGCGGCGATGGGGCTGGCCGCTGCCGTGGCCGGGACGCACCCGATGACCTCACGAGAGGAGACCATCGTCTCCGGCGCGACGCGGTACCGCACCCTCGATGACTCAATGCGGGTCCTGGCTCGACGGGAGCCGACGATGGCACTTCACGTCCACGTGGGCGTCCCCGCGCCTGAGGACGCCATCCGCGTCCTCAGCGAGCTGCGCCGCCGGATCCCGATTCTGCTCGCTCTATCGGCCAATTCCCCCTATTGGCAGGGCCGCGACAGCGGCTTCGCGTCAGCTCGCACGGTGATCTTCCAGGCGTTTCCGCGAACCGGTGCTCCGCGTCCTTTCAAGGACTACAGCGCCTATGTCGAGGCCATCGACGGGCTGATCGCCTCCGGGGCTGTGCCCGATGTGAGCTTCCTGTGGTGGGATGTACGGCTTCAGCCGGCGCTCGGGACCGTCGAGGTGCGCGTGATGGATGCACAGTCAACGGTCGGCGAGATCGCTCCGATCGTCGCCCTGATCCAATCGCTGGCGCGGCTCGCGCTCGAGGGAGACCCTTCGCCGATCGTTCCCGGAGCCGAGGTGCTCGCCGAGAACCGCTTCCTGGCCTCCCGCGACGGGATGAACGCCCAGTTGATCGACGCGACAGCCCGGTCACTGGTCCCGGCACGGGAAGTGCTCGAAGCGACGCTGGCCGAGTGCCACCCCCACGCCGCCTGGCTTGGCTGCGCGGCGGCCCTGGATCACGTGCGCTGGCTGGCGACCGCGACCGGCGCCGACCGCCAGCGCGCGCTGTCGACCCGGCTGGGCGACCTGGGGCTGCTCACCGCGCGGCTCGCCGACGAGTTCCTCGTGACCGACCGGGTCACCGCACCCATCGCCCCATCGCTTTAGCAACCGCACAGAAAGGAGCGGCCCATGTGCCGCTGGCTCGCATACTCAGGTGGCCCGATCCTGCTGGAGAAGGTGCTCTATGGCGGCACCAACTCACTGGTCGATCAGAGTCTCCACTCACGCCTCGGGGCTGAGCCGACCAACGGTGACGGGTTCGGGGTGGGCTGGTACGGGGACCCCGACACCCCCGGGGTCTTCCGCAGCACCGAACCGGCCTGGAATGACAGCAATCTGCGCGAGCTCGCCGGCCACATCAGCTCAGAGTTGTTCTTCACCCATATCCGCGCGGCGATCGGCAGCTCCGTGCAACAGACCAACTGCCATCCGTTCCGGCACGACAACTGGCTGTTCATGCACAACGGCTACATCAACGAGTTCGCCGCCATCAAGCGTGACCTCGTGCTCGCCATCGACCCGTCGCTGTTCCCCGAGATCCAAGGGCAGGCCGACACCGAGGTGCTGTTTCACCTCGCGCTGACCTTTGGCCTCAAGGACGACCCGCTGGCCGCCGTCGAACAGGCGATCGGGCTCGTCGAGGCGGTCGCCGAACGGCACGGGGTACCCCATCCGTTCCAGGGCACGGTCGCGACCACCGACGGTGAGAACGTGTGGGCGGTTCGCTACTCCAGCGAACGTAACTCCCGCTCGCTCTTCTACACCACCGACGTTCCCACGCTGCGCAAGATGCAGCCCGACCGCGAGGAACTCCACGAGTTCTCAGACGACGCCCGGCTGATCGTCTCAGAGCCCCTCGGTGACGTCGCCGGCGTCTGGAACGAGGTGCCCGAATCGACCTGCGGCGTGATCGGCCCCGGCCGCGCCGAGATGCGGCCGTTCCAGCCCGCCGCCCGGGCGAAATCCGTTGCCGTAGCGGCCGGGGGCCCCCACTCGACGGTCTAGGCAAGCTAGGCCGTGGAGGCGATCTGCAACACGCGGGACTCGGGATGGTGGGCGCGGTGGCGAACTGCGCCCCGCCCGCCGCCACCGGCCCGCCACACGACTCCGCCGAACAGCCAGGGTTCGTTGGGCGCCGTGGTGGGGAGCAACTCGACGCGCTCAAGCAGCACCCGCAGCACGACATCCATCTCCATGTGCGCGAAGCTCGCCCCGATGCAGCGTCGGATCCCTCCACCGAACGGGATCCACTCATAGGTGTCCGGGACGACCCCGAGGAACCGGTCGGGGTCAAAGCGGTCCGGGTGCGGGAACAGCGCCGGGTCGTAATGGGTCAGACACGCGGCGAGCAGCACGCGGGTGCCGACCGGCAGGCGGTGCTCGCCGAGCTCGAACGGCTGGCGCACGACCCGGCCGGCGAACGGGATCACCGGCCGGACACGCTGGACCTCACGGATCGTCGCCTCACGCAGGGCCCGGCCACCGGTCGCCGCCTCGTCGGCCAGCCGGGCGAGCACCTGGGGATGGCGGCGCAATCGCTCGACCGCCCAGCTGAGGGTGTGGGCGGTCGTCTCGTGTCCGGCGACGAGCATCGTGACCAGCTCGTCACGGATCTCAGGGTTGGTCATCGGGGTGCCGTCCTGATGGCGCGCCTGGACCATCAGGGCCAGCACGTCGGAGCGCTCCTGCAGCGCAGGGTCGGTTCGAGCGACGTCGATCAGCTCATCGAGGAGGCCATCGATGCGGACCCGCAGGGCCGTGAACCGCGCCCACGGTGACCGGCGCCCCCAGTCGCGTCTCAGCCACGGGGCCAGTGCCACCCGGGATCCGAGGGCCGTCCACGGCGGCAGCAACTGCTCGAGCGCCTGCAGCCGCGCCCCCTCGGCCCCGAACACCGCGCGCAGGATCGCGCGCAGCGTGATCCGCTGCATCGACGCGGCCGTGCCGAACTCGGCGGCCTCGGGCCACGCGTCGATCTCGGCGGTGGCGACATCGGAGATCATCTGCTCGTAGGCCTTCATCCGCTGGCCCTTGAACGGCGGCAGCAGCAGCTTGCGTTGCTCCATGTGCTGCGCCTCGTCGATCCCGAGCAGGGAGTTGGGACCGAGCAGATCCCGCAGCGGGCTTCCGGTGCCGGCGTGCAGCACCGCCGGGTCGGCTCGGAAGGTCCGCTTGATCAGCGCTGGGTCCGACACGATCACCGTCGGCCCCAGGCCCAGGATGCCGACTGTGAACATGGCCCCGTAGCGACGGCGGGAGCGCTCCAGGTAGGGCCGCTGGCGGGTGCGCATGGCCAGCGTCTGCAGCGTCACCGGGAGCCGCGGTCCAGGGGGAAGTCCGTCGATCATCTCGGCCGCCACGTGGCCTGGAACGCTACCGTACCGCCGGCGTCGGAGCCAGGAGGCGGTGAGCGGCCGATGCGGGGTTAGGCTTGTATGTCCACCCCCAAGAGATGGAGTCGTCGATGAAGAAGCTCGTCGAGCTCGTGCTGTGCATCCTGCATCCGATCGCGGTGATCCTCATCTGGATCAACCTGCTGATGCGGCGTGACATCGGGCTCATCGCCAAGCTCACCTGGGGGATCACGTCGATCGTCCCGCTGGTGCCGTTCGTCTACGTCCTGACCGGCAACGACTTCCTGTAGCCACCGCCGCCAGGCGGGTCGACCTCAGCTCAGAAGAAGGTGCGCAGGAACCGCCGCGTGGCCGCGCGGTTGGAGGTGAGCCGCTTGTCGGCGATCCCGACCTCCTCGATGCGCCCGTGGCGCACCTTGAGCATCCCGTGACTGGAGCCATTGGGCGTCAGGTACCAGACATTGCGCCCGACGTAGTAGGGATGCCCGACCCTCAACCGGCGTGCGACTCGCCGGGTCAGTCGTGTCCCCGGCCGGACTCCGTGCAGGGCGTAGCGGCGGCTGGCGGTACTGGCGAAGATCAGGCGCCCCTGCACCCGGCGGCGCTGACCGCGTGACAGGTGGCGCAGCAGCCACGCCGACGGATACCCGCCCCGGACGCCGGTGGGACGCAGGCAGTAGAAGTCCATGTCATGCCGCCCGCGGCTTGTCCACCGGGGATAGATCCGGCGGGCCCGAGACCGGAGCATCCCGAGGCTCAGGCGTCCGATCCCCCGTGAGGTGAGCTTGCCGGTGCTCGGCTGGCAGCGACCGTGGCCGCTGGTGGAGGATGAGCCCGAGCCGCCATTGACGCCCTGGCCCGCGCCGGTCCCGGGCGGCCCGACGACGAGCTCGAATGGGGCCGTCGCGTCGATCAGGTTGAAGAGGGTGGTCGCCGACTGGGGGGTGGCGGAGGTCGCAGTGAAGCCGGTGGCGCTGAGCAGCACCGTCCCGTTGGCGGGACTGCCGACGTCCGCGAGCGGCACGTGAAACGTGATCGTCCCCGAGCTGGCGTCGTAGTTGGCCTGTGCTGCGGAGAGCTCGTGGGTCTGGGGATAGGTCAGGTACTTGGTGTGCTCCGCGGAGTTGGCCGGCGGGAGCCCGGCGGTGTCGCCGGCAAAGAAGGTCGGCTTGCCGCCTCCGCCCGCGCCCGCGTTGTTGTCCATGCCGACGTAGTAGATGTCGCCGTTGCCGTCGGCGCCCGGCTTGACCACGGTCCAGCGCAGCAGCCAACTTGCGTCGGGGCCACCCTCGGCGGTCGTCGCGGCAAGGCTCTGGAGGCTGCTGACGCGCAGGGTGGCATCGAGCGTGCCACCGGCGCCGTTGGCCAGCGACGCGCCGGTCAGGTCGAGGTTGGGGGTCGCCGCCGTGCGACTGCCGTTGGAGGAGAAGTCGGCGTCGCCGGTCGGGTCGCCGACCGAGCCCATCGCCTGCCCGGGCCCGCCGTTCTGACTGACGCCACCGACCGAGGCAAGCAGGCTGGGTCCGCTGATCTGGCGGCTGATCGCCTCCGGCCCAGCGTTCTCGCCGGCGGCGGAGTCCGCGGAGGTGTCAAACACGTAGCTGACGAGCGCGGCGCCCTGGGAGTCGGTGCTGACCTGCAGGAAGTCACCAAGACTGCGGTCCCCGCCGGTCGCGCAGCCGATCCCGTTGGTGCAGATCTGCCCGTGCTTGACAGGGGCCTCGGTGACATTGGCGGTCGTGTAGGACGGTGACGCGTCGTGGGCGGTGAGGGTCTGGGTCATCTGGACCGTCCACTCCGCCTTGGTCAGGCTCGAGGCGCCATACAGGGTGCACGTCCCCGTGCCGCCGGCGCACGTCCCGGGCTCGCTGGTCTCGGCGGCGTGGTAGTAGGCGACGTCGATGCGGCCGTCGCTGCCGGCGGTGATCCACGGGAACGTGTTCGTGCCGGCGCTCGCACCGCTGCCGGTGATCCGCTGCGGCGCTGACCAGGTGAGCGCGGCAGGGTCGGCCTCGGCGGGCTGGAGCGAGTGCACGACGTAGATCTGCTCAGGCGCGGTGAGCGCTCCGAAGTTCGGATCCGAGCTGGAACCATGGTCAAGTGGGCCGGCGGTGAAGGTCACATACAGGTAGCCGGCCGAATCGCGAGCGATGCTGGCGAAATTCTCACCGGCGATCTCCTCGGGGTTGCCGGCAGCGTCGACACACGTCGGGTTGGGGCACAGCGCCGCGTCGAGGTTCGGGCTCTCCGTCCAGGTGGCGGTCGTCGGGGTGCCGGGGGTGATCTTGCCCTCCGACACCTGCACGCCGACGGTGCCACTGCCGCCGTTGGTCGTCGTGTGGGCGATGTAGACGTTGCCGGTGGACGGGTCGACGACCTGGTTTCCCGAGATGCCCTCGTTGTTGGTGACGCAGTTGTAGAGGGCCGCTCCAGCGCAGCTGGCCCCGACGCCGGTGTTGATCACCGGGGTGAACGTTGTCCCATCGTGGGAGACGGTCTCGACGAGCTGGTTGCCGCCGCTGGCCGACGAGCTGACCGCGTCGTAATCCTGGTAGAGGTTGAGGTTGCCCGCGGCGGCGCTGCCGGTGCCGGTGAACCACATGCGATCGTCGGGGGCGTTGGGCGCGCCGGCGCAGTTGGTCGACCACGTCGCCCCGCCGTCGCTGCTCATGCTGTTGGAGATGTTCGTCAGTCCCTGCAGGTCGGAGAAATACAGGGCGTCGTGGGAGTCGAGGAAGAGATCGGTATCGCCCCCGCCCACGCAAGTGCTCGGCTTCCCCGGACCGACGTTGCCCGGGGTGAGCTGGTAGGAGTTGCCGTGGTCACGGGAGGACCAGACGAAGCTCTGGGTGGTCGAGAAGCCAAACGGAACGCTTGTGTAGACCTGCCCTGCGGAGTCGATTTTGACGTCGGGCTCGAACCCGGGACGCTGCTGGTCGACGATCACCGCGTGCGAGAAGCCGATGGCGCCGGCCGCCGCGACACGTCCGGCGGCGCTGACGCGTTTGGAGGTCGCCGGACCGGCAACGAACAGCGCGGCAGCGGCACACAGCGCCAATGCGGACAACACGCCGCCCAGCGCGCGGCGAGCCGTTTGAGAGGTGGGCCGGGTCCGTCCGCCTGACTGATTCATGCACGCGCCTCGTCGTCGGTCAAAAAAGAGGAGCGTACTTTCCCGGTCAGGCCCGTGTCGCAGTCAGCCGTTCATCGGGACAACAGCCTGGCGACGGCGTTCACGCGAGCTTGACGTAATCCTCCGGAGCCCAGGCCAGCAGCGCGCTAGTCGACACGATCGCGCTCTGGTCAAGCAGCGTCGGGGGCTGGCCCGGGCGGGCGAACCGGCCGCGCCGGTCACGCCACTGCGCCCAGGCGCGATCGGCGTAGTCGCCGATCGCATCGAGGATCCGTGAGCGCAGCTCGGAGTCGTCGCTGGCGTGGTGGAGCAGCAGCAGATTGCGAAAGAAGATCGCGTTGAACGCCGGCGGCTGGAGCTCATAACCGCCGGCGTAGTGATCGAGGGCGGCGCGGGCGATCGTCGCCGCACGGGTGAGCCGGCGGCCGGGGTCGTCGCCGAGCCGCGCCAGCAGCACCTGGGCGCCGACCATTGAACCCTGGTTGTAGCTCCAGCGCGCGCGGTCGATCGTCCCGTCGCCGCGGATCTTGTCCCAGTACAGGCCGGCGCCGTCGTGCAGCGAGCCCTCCACCCAGGCGATCATCTCCCGTGCGCCCGGGCCACTCCCGCGGGGGGTCGCGCCGGTCAGCTCCTCCAAGTGGAGGCCGAGCTCTGCGTTGGGGGCGCTCGAGACCGTGTTGCGGTCGTGATTGCGCACACCGAGACCGGTCCCCTGGGTCACCCAGAAGACCCCGCCGGGCGATGGAGCGTCGGTCCGGTGATCCCAGCCAGAGACGGCCAGCGAGAACAGCTCCCCCGCGCGCCCCAGCCACCCCCCGCCGGGACGCAACCGCTCCAGTTGGATGAGGGCGAGCCCCGCCCAGGCGTTGTCGTCGTAGTAGACGTCGCCGCCGAACCGCGTGTGCCGCGCGTCGGATGAGTACCCGGGCGGGCGGCGTTCCGGGCGCCAGTATCGCTCCAGCGCGCCGAGGTCGCGCGTCACCGCGTGATCGACATCGAAGCCCGCCCGCAACCCGGCCGGGACCCCGGCGACATCGAGCGTCGCCACCAGCGCGCGCTCAAACGGCCACAGGTGAGCGACGGCGCCCGGCAGGTGCAGCCGGCCGTCACGCCCGTAGAGCCCCCCGGAGCGGCCGAACTGCCGGCGCATTGCGTCATGGGCAATCAGCGCCCGCTCGGCCCACAGCGCCGCCGTCACCGGGGCGCCCTGCCCGGTCCGGGATCACGAGCGCCGCCCCGGTGCCGCTGGGCGGAGTTGACGATCGCCACGGCCTCCTCGGCTCCGGACGCGACCTGCAGGGTCGCCAGGTCCCCAGGGCCGATGTGACCTTCAGCGAGCGCCCGCGTGCGCAGCCACTCGATCAGCTCCTCCCATTCCCCGGTCCCCAGCAGGACGACGGGGAAGTGGCGGATCGTGCGGGTCTGGATGAGCGTCAACGCCTCAAACAGCTCGTCGAGCGTCCCGAAGCCGCCGGGGCAGATGACGAATGCCGATGCGTACCGGACGAACATCACCTTGCGAGCGAAGAAGTGGCGGAAGGTCAGCGCGATGTCGAGATAGCCGTTGATGCGCTGTTCGTGAGGAAGCTCGATGTTGCAGCCGACCGAGAGCGCTCCGGCGTCACGCGCCCCGCGATTGGCGGCCTCCATCAGGCCGGGGCCGCCGCCGGTGATGATCGCGTAACCGGCTCGGCCCAACGCGGCGGCCGTGTCACGCACGAGCGCGTAGTGGGGATGGTCCGGCGGGGTCCTCGCCGAACCGAACACGGTCACCGCATGGCGCACCGGCGCCAGTGCATCGAATCCCCGTGCGAACTCGGCCGCGATCGCGTGCACACGCGCCGCGTCGGCCGCCCGGGTTCCTGCAGGCTCGTCCTCGAGCCAATCCAGCAACTCGGCGTCGAAGGTCGGAGCGGATTCCGGAAGATCGTGGTTCAGACCCACGTTAACGAGGTATATAGCCGTGGCTTTCGTGATGCGAGCGGGCGGGCAGTGCGGCGAGGCGAGATACGAGAGCCTGCCGCCTATAGGGCGTCTGCCCGCTCGCGCCACGAAGCGACGCCGCCGCGGCCCGGCGGCTGTGCCTCAGCCGACCGACAGCAGGTCGACGACGAACACGAGGGTCTCGTCGGGACCGATGACCCCGCCGGCGCCGCGCTTACCGTAGGCAAGCATCGGCGGGATCGTGATCCGCCGCCGTCCGCCGACCTTCATCCCCTGCACGCCCTGGTCCCATCCCGCGATGACGTCGCCGCGGCCCAGCCCGAACTTGAACGTCTTACCCCGGTCCCACGACGCGTCGAATTGCTTGCCGGTCTGCCAGGAGACACCGACGTAATGGACCTCGACGACCCGGCCGGAGACGGCCTCATCGCCGTCGCCGACAGTGATGTCCTCGATCTCCAGCTGGTAGGAGGGTGACTGGTCTGAGGGGACCTCGACATCCGGCTTCTCAGGGGCGGTCATGGCGCCACCGTACTGCAATCGCACGCCCCAGGACGAGGCGCAGACGCTCAGCGCCCTGCGGGTCAGGTGGTCGCGATCTTGGACATCCGGCCATACCGCAGGGGCACCTGACCGGTCTTCAATGGTCCAATGGCCGTTCGCAGCGTCGATGAGCAGGACCCGGAGCCGGGCCCGGAGTGGGCTCGTTGGGTCCCGTCGCGCATGTGCACGATCGGGCTGGAGGAGGAGGTCATGCTGCTCGACCCCGAGCGCGACTGGTCCCTGGCCCAGCGGATCGATGATGTGTTGCCGGCCCTCTCCCCCGCCCTGCGTGAACGAGTGACCGCCGAGACCCAGAGCTCAGCGATCGAGCTGGCCACAGACCCACATGCGACGGTCGATGCCGCGGTGGCGCAACTGGCGCAACTGCGCAGCGCACTCGCTCGGGAGCTGGCCCCGCTGGGGCTCCGCGCGGCGACCGCCGGGACCCACCCGTCGGCCGTCTGGAACGACACCGAGATCGCCGGCGGAGACCGCCACCAGGAGGTGTACGGCTCGATGCGAGAGCTGGCTCGGCGCGAGCCCACCTTCGCCCTGCACGTGCATATCGGCGTTGGCGATCCCGAGGCGGCGATCGCGCTCTACAACCGCCTGCGCGGCCATGTGGCGCTGCTGCTGGCGCTGTCGGCCAACTCTCCGTTCTGGCAGGGTCGCGACACCGGTCTGGCCTCCGCCCGGATCCCCATCTTCCAGGCGTTTCCGCGCGTCGGCGTGCCGAGCCGGTTCTCCGACTATCAGGAGTACGTCGAGACGGTTGATCTGCTGCTGCGCTGCGAGGCCTTCCCGGAGCCGACCTTCCTGTGGTGGGACATCCGTCCGCAGCCGAAGTTCGGAACGATCGAGGTGCGGATCATGGACGCCCAGACGCGGACGCGGTCAACCCGCGCACTCGTCGCTCTGCTGCAATCGATCGCACACCTCGAGCTGACCGAGGGCTACCTCTCGTCCACGGCGATCGGCAGCCCGGAGATGCTGGCCGAGAACCGCTTCATCGCCTCCCGCGACGGGATCGAAGCCCGGCTCATCGACCCGGTCGCCGAAACCCGCGTTCCGGTGGAGATGCTGCTGGGGCGGCTGATGGCGGCCGCCCGCCCGCATGCCGACCGCCTCGGATGCCGCGATGCCCTGGAGACGGTGCCCGAGGTCACCCGTGAGACCGGCACCGCCGAGCAGATGCGGTTGTTCTCGCAGCTCGGCTCGCTGCCCGGTGTCGTGCAGGCGATGGCGGGCGAGTTCTGCACGCCGCCCGGCGTCTGATTTCCGACCGAGTGCCCTGAGTCTGGCTCAGGCCCCTAGCGGAAGGCGTTGATGCCGGTCAGCGCGCCGCCGACCACGAGTGCGTGGACATCGGCGGTCCCCTCATAGGTGACAACCGACTCGAGGTTGTTCATATGGCGGATGACGGGATACTCGAGCGTGACCCCGTTGGCCCCGAGCACCTGGCGGGCGGTCCGCGCCACCTCGAGCGCCGCGTTGACGTTGCCGAGCTTGCCCATGCTGACGTGCTCGGGGAGCAGGCGGCCCTCGTCCTTCATCCGGCCGAGGTGCAGCGCCAGCAACGTTCCCCGGTTGACCTCCAGGGCCATCATGGCGAGCTTCTGCTGCTGGATCTGGGTCGCCGCGATCGGGCGGCCGAACACGATCCGCTCCTTGCTGTATTCCAGCGCCGACTCAAAGCACGCCCGCGCGGCGCCCATCGCCCCCCATACGATTCCGTACCGGGCCTCGTTGAGGCATGACAGCGGGCCGCGCAGCGAGGTCGCCTCGGGCAGCATCGCGGTGGCCGGCAGGCGGACGTCGTCAAGCAGCAGCTCAGAGGTCACCGACGCCCGCAACGAGAGCTTGCGGTGGATGTCCTGCGTAGTGAACCCCTTGGTCCCGCGGGGGACGAGGAAGCCGCGGATGCCGTCCTCGGTGTTTGCCCACACGACCGCGATCTCGGCCACCGAGCCGTTGGTGATCCACATCTTCTGGCCGTGGAGGATCCAGTCCTCCCCGTCACGCCGGGCGCGGGTGCGCATCGCGCCGGGGTCTGAACCGGCGTCGGGCTCGGTGAGGCCGAAACAGCCGATCGCCTCACCGGCGGCCATGCGCGGCAGCCACTCCTGCTTCTGTTCCTCAGAGCCCCACCGGTGGATGGCGAACATCGCCAGGGAGCCCTGAACCGACACCAGGCTGCGCAGGCCGCTGTCGCCCGCCTCGAGCTCAAGACAGGCCAGGCCGTAGGCGGTGGCGCTGGCGCCGGTGCACCCATACCCGTCGAGGTGCATGCCGAGCACCCCGATCTTGCCGAGCGCGGGCGCGAGCTCAAGCGGGATCCGCGCCTCCTCAAACCAGTCCCCGACGTTGGGGAGCACCTGGTCGCGCACGAACGCCCGGACGGTGTCGCGCATATCGCGCTCCTCGTCGGAGAGCAGCTCGTCGATGGCGAGGAAGTCGGTGGGCCGGATCTGGCGGGCGGTCGTGGTGGACATGTGGACGGCTCCTTTGCTGGCGCGGGAGGACTGGCGGGCGGATGGCGGCCTGGGCAGAGGCGGCGTTTAGCATCCAAGCAGACGACGACCGCGGAAGGAAACCCATGACCAGACGCCATCCCGCCCTCTCGCTCGGCGCCGCGGCGCTGTCGATCGGCCTCGCGGCCTGCGGCAGCTCGGGCGCCAGCTCCTCGGCCTCGAGCTCCGGCACGTCCTCGTCGGCTGCCGCGGGCACGTCATCGTCGGCTGCCGGCGGCACGTCGTCCTCGGCCACGGCGCCCGCGGCGGCCTCCGGCATGCTGTCGGAGTCAGCTGACCCGAGCGGCAAGCTGGCGTTCACCAAACCCGAACTGGTCGCCAAGTCCGGCAAGGTGACGATCAGCTTCGCCAACATGTCGCCGCTGCCCCACAACATGACCATTCAGCAGGGCACGAGTGGCGCGGTCGTCGGCCACACCCCGACCTTCAGCGGCGGCACCAAGACGCTCACCGTCGACCTCAAGCCCGGGACCTACACGTTCTATTGCAGCGTGCCGGGCCATCGGGCGGCCGGTATGCAGGGCACGCTGACCGTCAGGTGACGGGCGGCGTCAGCCGCGCCGCGCGACCCGTTCCTCCAGGAACGACAGCACGTCGAAGTAACGCGTCGGAAGCACCCGCGCCAGGCCGTCGAACAGATAGGCGTCGGGGCCGACGAGGATCCGGCTGCGGCCGGCGCGCACGCCGTTGTGAATGATCTTGGCGGCCTTTTCGGGGGTGGTGAACGCGATCTTGTCGAAGTCCGCCGCCGCCTCCTCGTGGGTGAGGTCGGGCCGCATCGGATGCGCGTGGTAGCGGGCGTTGCGGGCGATGTTGGTCTTGACGCCGCCGGGGTGGACCGTGACCGCGCTGACTCCGGTTCCACGCAGCTCGTGGCGCAGCGACTCGGTGAATCCGCGCACCGCGAATTTCGACGCGCAGTAGGCGCTCTGGAACGGAATGCCGACCAGCCCGAACACGCTGGAGGTGTTGACGATCACGCCGGAGTTCTGGGCCAGCAGGATCGGCAGGAACGCCCGCACCCCGTTGGCGACCCCCCCGAAGTTGATGTCGAGCACCCACTCGTCGTCCTCGACCGAGCCGTCGGCGATGCTCTGTGATGCCGCCACGCCGGCGTTGTTGAAGACGATCCCGAGCGGCTGGGGAGCCCACTCCGCGACCTCGGCGGCGAACGCCATCTGGGCCTGGCGGTCACGGACGTCGAGCGTCCGGGTGAGCACCGGGCCGGCAATCGTCTCGGCGGTCTGGGCCAGCCCCTCCTCGTCCTGGTCGACGAGGGCCAGCGGGCAACCGTGCGCCGCCAGGCGGTGGGCGATCGCGCGGCCGATTCCCGAGGCCGCGCCTGACACGTAGGCGGTGCGCCCGTCGATGTGCACCGGCGTCTTGCTCATCAGATCTCCTTCTCAGATGGGGTCAGGCGAGCGCGGGCTCGCGGGGCGGGACCGATCGGCGGGGTTCGGTGCGGTAATCGCCGATCTCAAACCGGGCCAGCCGCCGCTGGTAGGCGCGGACGCTGTTCGGCCACAGCGTCGAGTTGCGTCCGGTCTCGTCGACGTACCAGCTCAGGCAGCCGCCGGCGGTCCATACGCTGCCCTTCGTGTCGGCGTCGACCGCCGAGATGTAGCCGGCCTGGGCCGCGGCGGTCGGCTCCAGCGTGGCGAGTCCATGCTCACGGCGGTAGCGCAGCGCCTGGCGCAGGTACGCGATCTGCGCCTCGATCATCAACAGGACCGAGTTGTGACCCAGACCCGTGTTGGGGCCGAGCAACAGGAACAGGTTCGGGTAGCCGCTGACACCGATCCCCAGGTGGGCCTTCGGGCTCCCCTGCCAGCGCTGCGCGAGCGCAACGCCGTCGGCGTCGTGGATGCGCTCGGCCACCGGCAGGTCGGTGACATGGAAGCCGGTGCCGAAGATGATCGTGTCGACGGCGTGGTGGACGCCGTCGGCGTCGACGATCCCGTCCGGGGTCACCTCGGCAATCCCGGCCGTGTTGACCGCCACGTTGTCCTGGCACAGCGCCGGATACCACTGATTGGAGCCGAGGATCCGCTTGCAGCCGAGCCGGTAGTCCGGCGTCAGCTTGGCCGCCAGCACCGGATCGGTCACCTCCCGGGCGATGTGCGCCCGCGTGCGCCGCTCGATGAGCTTCATCACGGCCGGATGCTTGAAGGCGAAGTGGAAGCTCTCATACACCGAGAACACCACCTGGCGGGCTCGGTTCATGAGCTGTGGATGACGACCCAACAGCGCCCGCCAGCGCCGCGGGATATCCGGGTTGCCCCGGGGCAGCACCCACGGTGGCGTGCGCTGGAACACGTCGAGGTGCCCGACCTGCGGCTGGATCTCCGGGACGAACTGGATCGCCGAGGCGCCGGTGCCGATGACCGCCACCCGGCGGCCGGTCAGGTCGTGGTCGTGATTCCAGCGGGCGGAGTGAAAGATGGTTCCCGAGAACGTGTCGAGGCCCGGCAGCTGCGGGATCGAGGGATCGGCGAGCGCGCCGGTCGCCGAGACGAGGATCTCGGCGGTGAACTCGCCGGCCGTCGTGCGGATCCGCCACCGATCGCTCTCCTCGTCCCACGCGGCATCGAGCAGTTCGTGGCCATAGCGCATGTGGGAGGCGACGTCGTTGCGCCGGGCGACGTCCTGCATGTAGGCGTGGATCTCCGGCTGGCCGGCGAACGCCCGGGACCAGGCGGGGTTCTGGTCATCGGAATAGGAGTACAGGACGCTGGCAATGTCGCAGGCGCAGCCCGGATAGCTGTTGTCTCGCCATGTCCCGCCGAGGTCGTCGGCGCGCTCGAGGACCACGAAGTCCTCGATGCCGTCCTGGCGCAGGGCGATCGCCATCCCGAGGCCCGACAGGCCGGCACCGGCGATGGCGATCTGCACGTCGTGTCGGTCGGCTTGCAGCATGAGCGTCTCCTCGTGCAAACGCCTCGCGGCGATTCCATTGGCGGATTGCCTGGCGGCAATCCGCCGCCGGTACACCCTCGTACCCTTATGGTACGTGAGCATACCACCGGTGTCCGGTCGCCAAACCCCACCCGCCGCTACAGCAGCGCGCCGTTGAGGATCGCCTTGACGGTCTCCCCGGCGCTGGCCCGCAGCTCACGCATGTCACGTCCCCGTTGCAGCGAGATCACGAGCAGCTCCCGCAGCCCGCCGACGATGATGATCGCCGTGTCCATGGTCAGCGGGCGCAGCACGAGATCCGGCTGGGCGGCGCGGCCGGACTCGACGAAGTCGACGAGCATGCCGGCGAAGCGCTCGAGTGTGACCAGCCCCCGATCGGCGCCGGTCTGTCCGAGCCCGGGCAGCTCGCGGACGAAGCTGCGATACAGGGCCGGCTGTGCCGCGACGTTGGCGATGTAGGCATCGACCGCATTGTCGACCTGCGCGTCGAGCGGCTGGTCAGGGCGGACGGCGGCGGCGATCTGCTCCATCATCGCCTCGTTGGTGGCGTCGAACAGCGCCAGGAAGCACGCATCGCGGTCGGCGAAGTGCTCATAGAAGTTGCGGCGCGATGTGCGCGCCAGCCGGACGACGTCGGCAACGGTCGTGTCGCGGTAGCCCTTCTCCTCGATCGAGGCGGCCATACCTGCGATGAGGCGCTCCCGGTGGCCGCCGGGCTCGGCCTCGGCGGCCGCGGGAACCGGCGCTCGGTCGGTGGACGGCACGACGTTCACGATGTCAGGCGCCATAGCGTCGTGCGAGAGTGACCCGGCAGCCACCGCGGGGGATCATGGTGACGTTGCGCATGCGCGGTCTCTCCGGACGCGGATCGGGGGCGATCAGATCGGTGCGCCGGGCGATCGCCTCCAGCACCACACGCTGCTCGGCCATCGCCAGCGTTGCCCCCAGACAGCGGCGGATCCCGCCGCCGAACGGGATCCAGGTGTAGGTACCGGGCTTGACGCCGAGAAACCGCTCCGGGGCAAATGCCTGCGGCTCGGGGTAGACATCGGGCCGGTGGTGCAGCGCGCTGATGCTCACCGCCACCGGCGTGCGGGCTGGCACGACGTAGTCGCCAAACCGCCACGGGCGGGTCACGAGTCGCACGATCATCGGGATCACCGGCCGGTTACGCATCGCCTCGTGGATCGTCGCCTCGACGTAGGCGCCGGCGGCGGCGCGATCCTCGCCGCGGACGACCTCACGCAGCCGGTCGTACGCGGGCGCGTTGCGCAGCAGGCGCTCGAACGTCCACGCCAGCGAGTTGGCGGTCGTCTCGTGCCCAGCGAGCAGCAGCGACATGAGCTCGTCACGCAGCTCGGCGTCGGTGAGCGGCTCCCCGTCCTCGTCCCG
>JBAWFG010000348.1:0-2038 GCA_049591655.1 Solirubrobacteraceae bacterium | reverse complement strand
GAGCTGCTCGCTCGGGTCCGGGCGCATCTCGATCTGGCGAGTCTGCGCCGGCGCGCCGCCGCCGACGTGCGCGCCGAGCGCTCACGCCTGGAGCAGACCCTGCACCAGCTCCCCGCGGGCGTCGTCCTCGCCGAGGCTCCGACCGGTCAGATCATCCTTGGCAACGAACTGGCGGAGGAGATCCTCGGCCACTCGGTCCAGAACACCGAGATGCTCAAGGACTACGAGGCCTTTGAGCTGTATGCGCTCGACGGCTCACCACTGCCGTCCGATGAGCGCCCGCTCGCCCGCGCCATCCGCACCGCGGAGATCGTCGAGGACCGTGACCTGATCTACCGGCGGCCGTCGGGGGATGAGGTCGTTGTGCGCATGAGCGCGGCGCCGATCCACGACCAGGCCGGTGATGTCGTGGCTGGGGTGCTCGTCTTCCAGGACGTCTCGGCGCGCGTGCGCTCGGAGCGGCTGCTGGCCGCCCAGCGCGACATTCTCGCGCTGATCGCCAACGGCGTCTCGCTCGACCGCACGCTGGAGTCGATCGTGCTGTGCGTCGAGGATCTCTCGGAATTCGATGGGCTGGCGTCGATCCGGCTGCTGTCAACCGACGGCCGGCGTCTGCGCCATGCCGCGGCGCCGAACCTGCCGGCCGAGTACAACGCCGCCGTCGACGGGGTCGAGATCGGGCCTGACGTCGGATCCTGCGGCGCCGCGGCGGCGACCGGTGAGACGGTGATCGTCTCCGACACGCTGACCGACGCCCGCTGGGAGCAGTTCCGGGACCTGGCGCGGACCCACGGGATCCGGGCCGTCTGGTCGACGCCGATCATCGCCGACGACGGTGAGCTCGTCGGGACACTCGCCCTCCATTACCGCCAGCCCCGCGAGCCCTCGACGGAGGACCGGCGGGTCGTCGACCTGATGGCCCGCTCGGCCGGGGTGGCGATCGGCCGCGCGCGGGACGCCGAGGGCCGAGCCCGTCGCCTCGCCGAACTCCAGAGCAGCCTGATCCCGCGCGGTCTGCCCGACGTCCCCGGGATCCGTGCTGCGGTGCGCTTCCATCCCGCCGAGCGCGGATCGGACGTCGGCGGCGACTTCTATGACCTGTTCTCGCTGCCCGGCGACGCCTGGGGGTTCGTGATCGGCGACGTGTGCGGCCATGGCGCCGAGGCCGCGGCGGTGACCGCCCTGACCCGCCACACCACCCGGTCGATCGCCCGGCTCGTGCCGCGGCCGTCCGAGGTTCTGGGCATGGTCAACGACGAGCTGCGCGCATCCGACCACGACCGCTTCTGCACTGCGCTGTACGGGCGGATGACGCCGGTGCCGGGCGGGATGCGGCTGACGCTCGCCTGCGGTGGACATCCGGCGCCGCTCGTGCGCCGCGCCTCGGGCGAGGTGGAGACCCTGAGCGCCCACGGGCCGCTGCTCGGCGTGTTCGCCGATGCCGAGTTCCCCGAGGTGACGATCGACCTTGGGCTCGACGACACCCTGCTGCTCTATACCGACGGCCTGATCGAGCGCAACCCCCGGATCCCGGGTGACGCGGCGCTGCGCGGGCTGCTGCGCTCACTGCCGTTCGGCGACGTGGAGGCCGCGCTGGACGAGCTCGAGTCCCGCGCGCTCGGCTCTCCGCCGGGCCGGCTGCCCGACGACACCGCCGTGCTGGCGCTGCAGATCGTCGATCCCGATCCGGCCGGCGCCGATCCTGAGGGAATGGGCGCACCCGTCCTGCTGCACGCGCTCGCCGAGTAGGCGTGCGGCTGCGCAGCGCGCGGATCGTCACCCCGGACGGGGTGGTGGCCGGCGAGGTCGTCGTGTCCGGGGGCTGCGTGGAGTCGGTCGCCCCGGTCGGCGGCGGCGGCGGCGGGGTGGGTGCCGGTGGAGGCGGGGTCGGTGTCGATGTTGGGGGAGGCGGTGAGCTCATCGATCTCGGCTCCCGGTGGCTCGTCCCGGGATTCATCGACGTCCACGTTCATGGCGGCGGCGGCGCGCAGTGCAACACCACCGACCCAGGTGAGGTGGCGGCGGTGGCGCGCTTTCA
>JBAWFG010000347.1:0-20572 GCA_049591655.1 Solirubrobacteraceae bacterium | reverse complement strand
CTCCTCCGGAAAGCACGCCGCGTTGGCGGGCAGCCCGCTGGACGGGCATCGATGAGCACGGAGCACTGTGGGCCGGCCCGTCGCTGCCCCCGAAACGCGGAAAATCCAGGTCCGCCGGATTGAGTCTTCCGCAAATGGGGCGCGTGGCAGCCGATACGTGGAATATCCAACGGCGCCGACCCGAATTTTCCGCAAATTGCGGGTCAGGGCACGCCCCTCGGGCCCAGGCGTGCTGCCTCGATTCCAGCTACATCTCAGAGCCCGCCGCCGGACTTGAACCGGCAACCCCTTCATTACAAGTGAAGTGCTCTACCAATTGAGCTAGGCGGGCGCGGACCCCGGAGTTTCGCAGGAGCCGGCCAGCTCCGCCTCCCACCAGGCGATGGTGTCGGCCATGGTTTGGCGGCGGGGGATCTCGGGCTCCCAGCCGGTCAGGGCGGTAAGGCGGGAGTGGTCGCCACGGAGGTCCATGACCTCGTGGGCGCGCACGCGCGCGGGATCGACGACGTGCTCGACGGTGATCGGCGCGATGAGCTCGCCGAGCAGCGACAACTGGTCGGCGGCTGAGACCGACACGCCGGAGCTGACGTTGAAGACCTCGCCCGCGACCCCGGCCGTGCCGTCGAGCAGGCGAGCGGCCAGCAACCGGTAGGCGCGCACGACGTCTCGGACGTCGGTGAAGTCCCGGCGGGTGTCGGGGTTGCCGGTCACGACCCGCAACGCCGTCACCCCGTCCCGGCGCCCGACCGCCGCCTGGTGTGCCAGGTTGGACATCAGAAAGATCGGCAGCTGGCCGGGGCCGGAATGGCTGAAGGGCCGCGCGCGCACGATCCTCAGCCCATAGGCATCCGCATACACCTGCGCCAGCTGCTCGCCGGCGAGCTTGGACACGGCGTAGGGGTTGGCGGGGGCCAGCGGTGTGTGCTCGCCGGCCGGGAGGTGTTCCGGCGAGCCGTAGACCTCGCAGCTGCTCACCCACACCAGCCCCGCCTCCGCAGCCTCGTGGCGGACCGCCTCCAGCAGCGACGCGGCACTGACACCGTTGTCGGACAGCGTCACGGCGGGCTCCTCCCAGGAGCGCCCGACCGAGGTGAGCGCGGCGAGGTGGTAGACGACGTCGGGCTGGGCCGCCTGCACCGCCTGGCGCACCGCCTCGCCGTCGCGCAGGTCCACGGCCACGCCCTGGCCGCAGCCGTCGGGCACGGTCCCGCGGCGAGACAGGGCCACCACCGAGTCACCCGCCGCCGCGCAGGCCCGGCACAGCCAGGTGCCCGTGAAGCCGGAGGCGCCGGTGATCAGCACCCGCACGGCCGCGCCGCCCTTCGTCTGCTCACGCCGCGCGGGTCAGGGGGTCTCGTGGACCGAGACGGCGTGCTCCAGCGAGCCGTGCCCGTTGCTGGAGTAGTCGGTGATCGGCTCCGCCGGCGCCGGCTCGGGATCGGCGTTGACGCGCCGTTCGAGCTCCCCCAGCACGATCCCGAACAGCAGATGGCGCCACGTCGCCTGCAGGAAGGCCGGGCGGTTGCCCTTGAGCCTGGGTAGGTCCGCCCGCGCGGGGTGCAGCTGATCGGTCAACGCGCCCAGCGGCCACAGGGCCACGTGCTCGAACAGGGCCGCGGCCGGCCCGCGCAGCGCCGGTGCGATCGGAAGTACCCGGGCGACGTTGGCGTAGGCGGCGCCGAACAGCGCCCCGTTGGCCATGTGCATCCCAAAGCCGATCGGATACCAGCTGTCGCCGCGGGTCACCGCCTTGCCCAGCAGCTCCACATCGTCATAGCCGCTGGAGAACAGACGCTTGTCCAACGGCTGCTGCAGTCCCCACACCGCGGCGGCGACGGCTCCACTGACGGCTCCGCGAAGCGTGCGGGTGCGGTCGAGGCCGGGACTCACCATCCCAACTGTAACGGGCGCGGACCGGCTGGGTACGCCATGTGCGATGGATCACGACCGACTCCACGACCGCGCCCGCCAACACCGGGCCAATCCGTTCGTCTACGGGATCGTCCGGGTGACCTTCCAGGCGTTCTTCCACGTCTACTTCCGGATGAGCCGGATCGGCCGGGAGCACATCCCCAAGCGCGGCGCGGTCATCCTGGCCGCCAACCACCGCAGCTTCCTGGACCCGTTCGTGATCGCCACGATGGCCCGGCGGCCGATGTACTACGTGGCCAAGAAGGAGATCTTCGCCTTCAACCCGGTGGTGGCGTGGCTGCTCGGCGCGCTCGGGGCTTTTCCCGTCGATCGTGGCGCCGGCGACGCGGAGTTCATCACCACCGCCAAGGCGATCCTCGCGCGCGGGGACATCGTGCTCATCTTCCCCGAGGGGACCCGCACCCGCCCCGGAGCGCTCGGCAAGCCGAGGCGCGGTGTCGGACGCCTGGCGCTGGAGACCGGCGCGCCCGTCGTGCCGGTGGCGGTGATCGGCACCGAGGCGGTGCGCAGGGGCTGGAGGATCCGCCCCCACAAGGTCCGCATCCGCGCCGGGCGCCCGCTGCGCTTCCCGGAGGTCAACGATCCTTCCCCAGCGCTGGCCGGCGCGGTCACCGACCGGATCTGGCCGTGCGTGATGCTCCAATGGGAGTGGCTCGGCGGCCTGGCGCCGGTACGCCGGGTGGCGGTCATTGGGGCCGGCACCTGGGGCACGAGTCTTGCGGTGTGCCTGGCCAGGGCCGGACTGGAGGTCGATCTCGGCTGCCGGACGGGCGAGCAGGCCCAGGTGCTGCAGTCAACGCGGGAGAACGCCCGCTACCTGCCCGGCGTCTCGCTCCCCGCCGCGGTGCGGGTGCTGCGCGCGTCCGAGCTCACCCCCGAGGGCCATGACATCGTCTGCCTGGCGGTTCCCGCCCGGGCGCTGCCCAGCGTGCTCGCCGCCCACGGCGGCCGGATCTCCCAGCGCGTCGGCGTGCTCGTCGTCTCCAAGGGCCTGGTGCCGCCGCTCGGCACGCTGCCCAGCGCGTTTGTCGCCGAGCGCTGCAACGCCCGCGCGGTGGCGGTGCTCGGCGGCCCGGCCGAGGCGGCCGAGATGCTCGACCAGGGCGCCTCGGTGATCGTCGCGTCGCTGGATCGGGGCTTTGCCCGTCAGCTTGGTGACGCACTCGCCGCCGCCAAGCTCGACGTGTCGACCAGCAGTGACGTGACCGGCGTGGAGCTCGCCGGCGCCGCCAAGAACGTCGCGGCCCTCGCCGCCGCCGCCGCGTCATCGGCCGGCGCCAACGCGGCCGGCGCCGTTGCGGGCAAGGTGTTCGCCGAGCTCGACGCGCTCGCTCGGACGCGCGGCGGGCGTCCGGAGACCTTCGCCGGCCTCGCCGGTACCGGAGCGCTCGTGGCCGCCGTCGTCGCCGGCGGATCTCAGGACCAGCGCGCCGGCGCGCTGCTCGCTCAGGGCGTCCCTGCCGCCGACCTCGACGACGCGCTGGGACGCGATGCCGAAGCCGTCTCATCGGTTCCGCTGCTGGCCACCGCCGCCCGGGAGGCCCAGCTGGACACGCCGGCGCTCGACGGACTCGCCGCGCTGGTGGAGGGCCGCATTGAACCCGAGCAGTGGGCCGCCACCGTCACCGACCCGCCGCGGCGGAAACGACGTTCCGCTCGGGCGGCGTGACGAAGGTAGGCTCCCGCATGCATTGCTTGACCAGGTTCCAGGATCCAAGGCGGAAATCGACGCTCGGTTCACCGAGCTCTATCGCCGCCATCTCCGGGACGTCTACTCCTACAGCTACTACCGGGTCGGCAATCACCACGACGCCGAGGACCTCACCGAGCAGACGTTCCTGCAGGCCTACCGCCACTTCGAACGCGCGCTGCGCGAGTCCAACGGGCGCCCGCTGCGCCCGTGGCTCATCCGCATCGCCCACAACCTGGCGGCGAACTTCTATCGGGACCGCAGCCGCAAACCCGAGTCGGCCATCGAGGACGCCGGCGTGATCTCCGCGCCCCACACCACCGAGGCGCTCGTCGAGGGCCGCGAGGAGCTCAAGAACATCCTCGAGGGTGTCGCCCAGCTACCCGACGACCGGCGGGAGGCGCTCATCATGCGCTTCGCGCTCGGCATGGATAACCGGGAGATCGCCCGTGCCCTGGGCCGAACCGACGGCGCCACCAAGGTGCTGCTGCATCGCGCCATCCGTCAGCTCGAGGGCATGGTGGCCGAGCCTGCCGCGCCCGCCGCCAAGGAGAAGCGATGAGCACCGGCACCACCGACTTCGAAGCCCTCCTGCGCGAGGCGCTCAGCCCCGTCGACCCGCCCGAGGACCTCGCCGCGCGGATGGAGATGGCCCTGGTCAACCTCACCGAGCTCGCCCAGGACGAGCTGGAGGCCTGGGAGCTGCGCACGATGCGCGACCCTCGGAACTGGGCCCGACCGGCCGCCGCCGTCGTGGTCGGCGCCGGGGCCGGAACCGCGCTCGTGGTCCTGCGGGTCCGCGGCCGTCACCGTGCCCGCCGCCAGCAGTCCTCGAGCCTGTTCGACCTCGCCGGGCGCACGATGCAGGACTTCGCCGAGGAAGCGCGGCGGGTCTTGCCCGACCGGTGAGCGGGCGCCCTGGCTCTGGTCGCCAGGCCCGCTGATAGCGTCACCGTTCCCATGGCCGTCTGCTACCGGCATCCCTCCCGTGAGACGGGCGTCTCGTGCTCGTCGTGCGGGCGACCCATCTGCCCCGACTGCATGACCCCGACGTCGGTCGGGATGCGTTGCCCCGAGTGCGCCCGGGAGCGCACGAAGGTCAAGCGGGCCCGCAGCGGCCCCACGCCTCCGCTCATCACCCAGATTCTGATCGCACTGAACGTGGCGATGTTCCTAGGCGAGGTGGCCACCGGCACCCCGCTGGGCGGGGTGGGGGCGGGCGGGGTCGGCACCCTGTATGAGAAGGGCGCGCTGTTCGGGCCCTACATCGTTCACAACCACGAGTACTACCGGCTGCTCACCGCTGGGTTCCTGCACGCCAGCTTCTTCCACATCCTGTTCAACATGCTGTTCCTGTACTTCATCGGCCCGACGCTCGAGCCGGCGATCGGGCGCCTGAACTTCGCCGTCGTCTACTTCGTGTCGCTGCTGTCGGGATCCTTCGGCGCGCTGCTGTTCCAGCCCGGCGTGCCGACGATCGGGGCCTCCACCGCCTGCTTCGGCCTGCTTGGGGCGCTCATCGTCGTGGCCTATTACCGTGGCATCTCGATCTGGCAGAGCGGCCTCGGGATCACGCTGGTGATCAACATCTTCTTCTCGCTCAGCATCGCCGGCATCTCGCTCGGCGGCCATCTGGGCGGCCTCGTCGGCGGTGGGATCTGCGGATGGCTGATCGTCCAGCTCGACGAGCGGCGCAACCAGAAGGCGCTGGCGCTGGCCGGCTGCGCGCTGGTGGCGGTGGTCAGTGTGGTGGCCGGGATCGCCGTCGCCGGCGGTCAGGGCCTGACGCCCAACGGCATCTCTCTGTAACCGCTCGAGCTAGAGCTCGACGCTCAGCGCCTCGGAAGCCGCGGTGGGCGGCGCCGGGACGAGCTCAGGGTGCAGGATGTGGGCGAGCAGCTCCAGCCCATCGACGATCCGCGGCCCGGGGCGGGAGAAGTAGGCGGCCGCGTTGACCGCCACGATCTCGCCGGCGCCGACCGCGGCCAGCTCGTCGCGGTGCATCTCGGCCTCGCGGTGGGCGATCTCGGCGTCATAGCCACACGGCATCACGATCACGACGTCGGGAGAGACCGCCGCGATCTCCTCCCAGGAACGCTCCTCGGAGTTCTCACCGGCAAACCCCAGCACATCCTCGCCGCCCGCATAGGCGATCAGCTGCGGGGTCCAATGGCCGGCCGCGAACGGAGGGTCCAGCCACTCCAGGGCCGCCACCCGGGGCCGGCGAGCATCCTTGGTCGCCACCCGGATGCGGTCGATACGGGCGGCGGCGTTGCCGATGAGCTCGACGCCGGCATCCTTGCGGTCGGTGGCCTGAGCGAGCGTGCGGGCGTCGCCGAGCACCTCGCCGACGGTGTGGGGGTCCAGCGAGATGACCATCGGCTGGCTGTCGATCTCATCGGCGATGCCACGGACGTCGTCGTAGGAGACAGCGCACACCGAGCACAGCGCCTGGGTGACGATCAGGTCCGGAGCGAGCTCATGCAGGGTCTTGGCGTCGAGCTCATAGATCGACTCGCCGGCGAGCGTGCGCTCCTTGACCGCAGTGTCGATCTCGGCCGAGCTGAGGCCGGACGGCAGGACATCGCGCGTGACCTTGGGTAGTACGGCAGCGGCGCCGGGGTAGTCGCACTCGTGGGTGACCCCGACGACCTGGGGCCCGAGACCGAGGGCGAACAACATTTCGGTGGCGGAAGGGACGAGACTGACGATGCGCATGACAGTGTTTGCGCTCAGAGCGCCCGTGGGAGGCTCATTCGGAACCGGAAAAGGAGTCGCAATGGCAGAAGTGCTCAATGAGGACGAGGTCGCTTCAAGGCTACGACGTTTGACCTGGGAGCGGGAGGGCGACGAGATCGTCCGGGAGTGGCGTTTCGAGGATTTCGGCGAGGCGGTCGCGTTCGTCAACCGGGTCGCCGAGGTGGCCGAGGAGGCCAATCACCATCCAGACATCTTCATTCACGGCTGGAACAAGGTGAAGCTGTCGCTCACCAACCACTCCGCCGGCGGCCTGACCGAGATGGACTTCGAGATGGCCGGTCGCTTTGACGCCGTCGCAAGCTGACCCGATGGCGTCCCGGCGCGGGGCGGTCACCGCTGGGCCTGCTGCTACCGTTCCCCGGGTCGCTGCATGAACGACGACCGACCACGAAGTAGCAGCGCGCTGACGCAGAGCGCCTCCCGGCCTCCGATCCGGATGCCGCTCGGCGGACTGTGAACGCGCTCCTCATCATCCTGACCGGGGTCCTGATCCTGGTCAACGCGTTCTTCGTGATCGCCGAGTACTCGCTCGTTCGCTCACGCAAGTCCAAGCTGGAGGAGATGGCCGACGAGGGTCTCCGCGGCGCGCGACTGGCGCTCGCCCAGATGGATGAGATCGGCGACTACATCGCCGCCTGCCAGGTCGGGATCACGATGGCCTCGATCGGTATCGGTGCGCTCGGCGAACCGGCGATCGCCCACATCCTGCAGCCGGTGTTCGGAAATGTCCTCGGGCGCTCGGCGGCGATCGTCGTCTCGGTCGTGATCGCCTACCTGCTCATCACCGTGGCCCAGAGCATCGTCGGCGAGATCGCTCCCAAGCTCTACACGATCCAGCACGCCGAGCAGCTCGCCCGCCGCATCTCCCGCCCGCTGCAGATGAGCCGCGTGCTGTTCACGCCGTTCATCGTCGTGCTCAACTCGGCCTCCAACGGGCTGCTCCGCGCGACCGGCACCGATCCTGATGCCGAGCCTGAGGGCGGGACGCCCGACGAGATCAAGCGGATCATTGCCGACTCGCGCAGCGGCGGCAGCCTCGACATCGGCGAGGCCAACATGCTCACCGGCGTGTTTCACCTCCACGAGCAGGAGGCGCGCCAGGTGATGACGCCGATTCCGGCGGTCGTCACCGTCGATCTGTCGGAGACTGTCCAGGACGCGCTGCGGCGCTGCGTCTCGACCGGACATTCCCGGCTGGTGGTCACCGAGGACGAAAACCAGGACCGGGTCAAGGGGATCGTCCACGTCAACCAGCTGGTCAAGCTGATGATGTCCGCCGGCTACGAGGCCCACTTCGACAAGCTCGTGCGAGAGGCGCCGATCGTGCCGGAGACCAAGCCGCTGGACGACCTGCTCGCCGACCTGCAACGTGAGCGCACCGAGTTGGCGATCGTCATCGACGAGTACGGCCGTACGGCGGGGATCGTCACCACCGAGGACATCATCGAGGAGGTCGTGGGGGAGATCTCCGACGAGACCGATCCGGCGGGCGGCGCAGTGCGGCGGCTGGCCAGCGGCGAGTGGTTCGTGCGCGGGCACGTCGCGGTCACCGACCTCGAGGACTACGGACTGCACCTGCCGGTCGACACCGATGCCTACAACTCGGTCGGTGGATTCGTGTTCGCCCAGCTCGGGCGCCTGCCCAAGCGCGGGGACCAGGTGACCGCCAACGGCTACTCGATCCGCGTGGAGTCGGTGCGGGAGAACCGCATCGAGGCGGTGCGGATCCGGCGGCGCAAGACGCCTGCCGAGCCCGCGCCCGCCGCGTCCTAGCAGCGACACCACCCGCGTCGTACGTGCACGGCGCCGCTCCATTCGTTACATTCCGCACACTGGGCCGTTGGAGTGCATCCGGCGGTTGAGAGGAGAGAGCGAAGCCGGCCCCCGTGGGCCGGCTTCAATCGTTCTCGGGCCGGGCCGGGCCGGGCCGGGCCGGTTGCGGGCTCGCCAGGCGCACCCACCCACCTCGCTCCAAAAAGAAACCGGCCCGCTGGGGACGGGCCGGTTTCGTGCTTCTGGGGAGGAGGTGCTGCTATGAGGTACGTCGCGCACAGAATGTTGCGCCGCAGACCTCAACGCAGCCTTAATAGTTAGTCGTAGTCGTAGAAACCGCGCTTGGCCTTGCGGCCGAGGGCACCGTCGTTGACCAGTTCCAGCAGCCGGGGCGGGACGCTGGCGCCGATCGTCTCGCCGATCGCCTTGGAGACGTCGAGCCCGACGAAGTCCAGCAACGCGATCGGGCCCATCGGCATTCCGGCGCCGAGGGTCATGCAGCGGTCGACGTCGGCCGGGTCCATGTCGTTCTCGGTCATGAACTGCACGGCGCTGAAGAGGTAGGGGAACAGCAGCCGATTGACGACGAACCCGGGAATGTCGGGGACCTCGACCGCGGTCTTGCCCAGATCCGCGCACAGCGTGCGGGCGCGGGCGCGGACATCGTCGCGGGTCTCGGGTCCGTAGGCGAGCTCGATCAGCTCCATCCGCGGCACCGGGTTGAACACGTGCAGGCCGACGAAGCGGTCGGGATGGCCGCTGGCCTGCGCCAGCTCGGCGATCGACAGCGACGACGTCGTCGTGGCCAGGATCTCGTCGGGGCCGGTGTGCGAGGCCAGCTCGGCGAGCAGGGCGCCCTTGTGATCCGGATCTTCGACAACCGCCTCGACCAGGAACGAGGCCTCGGCGAGCGCTTCCAGATCGGTGACGACCCGCACCCGGTCGGCGCAGCCGTTGAGATCGGGGGACTTGTCGCAGTGCTTGGCGACGGCTCCCCTCACCCGGTCCGCAGATGCCTGGGAACGAGCCCACAGCAGGACGTCTCCGTGGGCGGCGGCGACGGCGGCCAGCCCGGCCGCGATCGTGCCGGAGCCGGCGATGGCGAGTCTTTCTTGCAAGGGATCTCCTGGGTCGAGGTGCGGACCGAGCCCATCCGATGGCCCGGAGCGTGTCAAGGGTACGGGACTGTTCAGTGGAACGACGCCCGGTCGGCGCCCGGCATCTGCTAAACCGCACCGCGGATGCGCGACGGATCTCAGATCACGCGGGCCGCCCGGCTGGTCGAGCACGGCCTGCCCCTCAGGGTCGAGGAGGTGGCGCTGCCCGAGCCCGGTCCCGGCGAGGTGCAGGTGCGCCTGCGCTACGGCGGTGTCAACCCCGTCGACACCTACACCGCCGCGGGCCGCGTCAGCCCCGATGGGCCGTTGCCGCGGACCCTCGGCGCCGAGGCCGCCGGAGACCTGGACGGTCGCCCGGTGCTGGTGGCGGGCGAGGGACTCGGTGGCGTCCGGGACGGCGTCTGGGCCCAGGCTGCAGTCGTCCCCCGGGAGGCGGTGATCGAGCTGCCGGCCGGTGTCGGGCACCAGGAGGCGGCAGCGATGGGGATCGCCGGGCTCACCGCGCTCAACTGCGTGCGCAGGCTGGCTGAGGTGACCCCGGAGGACCGCGTGCTCGTGCTCGGGGCCTCGGGCGGCGTCGGGAGCGTCATTGTGTCGCTGGCCCGCTCCGCCGGAGCGACGGTGTGGGGCCACACCGGGTCGCCGGAGAAGGCGCCTGCGATCGTGGAGATGGGCGCCGAGCGTGTCGTCGTCGGCGGTCCGGAGCGGATCGCCGCCGAGATCGCCGAGTTCACCCCAACCGCGGTCTTTGATCCGCTCGGCGGAGCGTTCGTCGAGCCGGTCGTGCAGGCGATCGCCCCCCGGGGCCGGATCGTCTCCTTCGGTGTCTCGGCCGGTGCCGAGGTGACGTTCAACCTGCAGGTGCTCTACCGCAAGATGGTCTCGCTACTGGGCTACGCGGGAATGCTGCTCACTCGTGAGGAGCGCCGGTCGGGACTGGAGGCGGCGCTGCAGGCCCTCCAAGCCGGGGAGCTGAAGGTCCGCATCGACGCGGTTCTCCCGCTTCAGGACGTCAACGAGGCGTTTGCCCGGCTCGCCGAGCGCCGGGTCCAGGGCAACGTGCTGCTCGACCTCAGCTGATCTGGGCGGCGCGGAGCGGCGCCGCTATCCCGAGAGCCAGCGGAAGCCGACCTCGTCCGCCGCGACCGGCAGCGGGCTGTCGGGCAACCCGGGCGCCGGCTCGGCCTCGTTGTAACCGACCGGAGCGAGGTCGTTGGGAGTGTCGGGGTGAAACAGCGATGCGAGGTACTGGGCCTGCCCGCGTCCGGGCCCGAGTTCGAACTGGCCCCCGCCATAGGCGCCGATCCCATGCGCGGCGCAATAGTCGTAGGTGTCACACAGCTTGCGCAGCCCGCCGATCCGCGAGGGCTTGAGGTTGACCATCCGCGGCGGGAACGGGAGCGCCTCGATGTCGGCGATCGAGTGGATGGGCGCGTCCCAGGTGATCCGGTCGTGGACGCTGGCCAGCGCGGCGGCCGTGCCGCCGTCGGCCACGTCGGGATCCTCCAGCCAGGCATCGGGGAACGCCTGCACGACCCGGGCGTACAGGGCGGGGTCGGGGCCCTGGTCGACGACGGTTCCCCGGTAGTGGGCCTTGAAGTCGATCGAGTCGACAGCCCCGGTCAGCGCGAGCGTGTCGATCAGCTCCGGAGTCCAGGAGCTGGTGGCGTCGAGCTTGAACCGCAGCCTGGGGTAGTCAGCGAGCCGGCTGACGACCGGCAGCAGCGACGGCGGCTCGCCGAGGCGCACTGAGACGACGAACGTCACGGGCTGAGGGGGTCGCGCAAGGACTGCGTGCAGTGGCATACCGGCCTGGCGCAGCGCCAGGTCGAGCGCCGCGCTGTGAAACGTCCAGCGCCGGTACAGGCGCGACACGTCGCCATGCTCGGGCTCGGCGCCGAACAGGTCGAGTCGGTCGATGCGCTCGCAGAACTCGGCCAGCGTGAAGCGCCCGGTCAGATCGTGGACGGCGCCGGCGGCCTGCATCGCGCGCTGGTCATCGGCGCTGTAGACGACGTCCTCGCCGATTCCCTCCAGGCCGCCGCCCCGCAGGTGCACGACCGTCGACAGGCGTTCAAAGCCGCTGGAGACCTGGGCGCTGAGCCCCTCCAACGCGTATCCGTCGACCTCAAGCTGCAGATCGGCCAGCGTGTCGAAGGTGCTCATCGTCCTCCCGCTCCGGTTTCCAGGCGGCTGACGAGCTCCTCCAGGTGAAGCTCCTCCAGACCCTTGCTGACCGCCTCCAGCTCGCCGGCGCAATACTCGACGAGTTCACGACCCTCCCGCACCAGTTCAAGGGTCTCGCGCAGGCCGGCCTCGCCGGAATCCAGGCGGCGGATGATCTCCTCGACGCGGCCGACGGCTGATTCGTAGCTGGGTGACTCGGTCATCCCTGAACCCGCTCCCCGGCCGGTGGCGCCTTGGCGTCGCGCCCCTCCGAGCGGACGTCGACGGCCCCATCGTGGAAGCGCAACGTCAGCGCGGCCGCCTCGGTGGCGGCCTGCGCTGAGCCGAGCGGTCCCCCCGCGCGGTCCTGGACCAGCGCATACCCGCGCGCCATCGTCCGCTGCGGGTCGTGGGCCGCGAGCGCCAGCCCCAAGCGCTCGAGCTGGCGATGGCGCTCGGCCCGCTCGGTTTCCGCGCCCCGGATGGCGGTGCGACTCAGCGCCCCGAGCGCGCGCTCGGTCTGGGCCCGGTTGCGCTCCCCGTGGCGGCGGGCGCCGGCGCGCAGCTCCCGCACGAGCTGGTGCAGCTTGCCGCGATGGCGAGCGATGTGCTGGGCGGGCGCCCGGGAGAGCTGGGCGAGGGTCCGGGCGCGGTGCAGGATCGCTGTGCGACCGTGATCGCGCAGCCGGGCAGCCAGGGCGCCCAGCGCCCGGCGGGCGGCGGCACAGTCGACCGGGACCGCGGCCTCGGCGGCGTGGGTCGGGGTCGAGCAGCACACCGCGGCGACGTCATCAATCAGCGTGCGGTCGGTGTGGTGTCCGACCGATGCGATCACCGGTACCCGCAGCAGCGCCACGGTACGGCACAGCGTCTCGTCGCAGAACGCGTAGAGATCGGCGAGCGATCCGCCCCCGCGGGCGACGATCACCACCTCCACGTCGGGGGTGGCGGCGAGGTCTCGCAGCGCGGCCGCAATCCGCGGCGCCGCCTGACGGTCCTGAACGGGCACGAACGCCCACACCAGGCGCCCGCCCCAGCCCCGGCGCCGCAGGCCGGCCAGGACGTCATCGCGGGCCTTGCCGCTCTCACCGGTGACGACGCCGATCGTCCGCGGCAGCGTGGGCCGCGGCAGCCGCTTCTGAGGCTCGAACAGACCCTCGGAGTCGAGCTTGCGCCGCAGGCGCTGCAGCTGGGCCAGCAGGTCGCCCTCGCCGGCGATGCGCAGCTCTGAGACGGCGAAGCTGAACGAGGGCGAGGACGCGGCACTGCCCGGGTAGTAGTCACAGCCGCCGGAGACGACGACCCGGACGCCGTCCGACAGCGCCACCCCGAGGCGCTCGAACTCCTCGCGCCACATCGAGCACGGCAGCGCTCCGCCGGCGTCGCGCAGCTCGAAGTAGACCCGCACCCGGCTGAGGCGGAACCCCCACACCTCGCCGGTGAGCGACACCCGTGCGAACTCCTGCAGGCGGCGCTTGAGCGCCGCCGCGTAGGAACCGACCGGGTACGGGCCGGGGTACCCCTCGCCGGCGGGCGCCTCGGCGCCGGCCGCGGCTGCGTCGGTTCGCTGCTGCATGCGCCGTCGAGGCTACACGGCGCCCGGGCCGGAACCGAGACGTCACGGCTCCCGCGTGATGGCCACCTGTTGGCCGAGCGGCGCGAACCCCAGCCGCGCGTACATGAGTTGGGGCCAGTCGTCGGCGTCGGCCGGGATCACCAGCAGCTCAGCGCCCCAGTCCCGGGCCGCGGCGGTGGCGGCGCCGACCACCGCACGGGCCAGCCCGCGTTCCCGGTAGGCGACCAGCGTGCCCACGCTCTCCACCATGGCCACGCGACGACCGCCGAGGTCCTCCTCGACGAACAGCGTCCCCATCGATTGCAGGGCGTCGCCGTCCCCGGCACCGAAGCATCGGCATTCGTTGACGGAGCGGCGCCGGCGCGCGGTCTCGATCAGCCGCCCAAGCAGGCCCGAGCGCCCCGCGGCGGCCGGCACCTCCTCGGCGAGCGTCCGCGCCTCGAGTTCCCGCGCGTCGGCCTCGGAGATGAGGCGGGCTCGGGCATCGCCTCCCACCGCCATGGCGTCGCCGCCCCCCGTCAGGCGGTCGGCGCTCAGCGCCATGAACAGGGTGCGTTCACGCTCCCAGCCGCGCTGCGCCAACACCTCGGCGATGCGCTCTCCCTGATCGGCGTCGTCGAACACGACGTGGCGGTGCGGGCAGCCGTCCAGGGCGCGGTCGGCGAGCCCGACGACATCCTCGGCGCCGAGCGCCCCGGACCGGCGGGACAGCAGGACGGCATTGAGGTAGTGGACGTCGGAAAGCTGGGGGTCACGCACGACGGTCGCGTTGCCGAGTTGTCGATGGACCGGCGCGGTGCGCTCGCGCAGGCGCCGGTCGAGCGCCAGCGCCGTGTCAAGGGCGCTGCCCATGCTCTGAGATCCAACCACGCCCGTCCCGGGGCGGCGCCGATCAGCGCGGGGTGGGCTCGCCGCCCTGCTCGCGCAGCCAGTCGACGGTCGCGCGCAGCCCGTCGCGCAGGTCGATCTGGGATTCCCAGCCGAGCAACCGCCGCGCCTTCTCGACCGACGGCCAACGGCGCTGGACGTCCACCTCAAAGCTCGGCAGGTGCTCGAAGGTCAGCCGGCTCGGATCCTCGCCGCAGGCTTCCCAGATGAGCGCGGCGATCTCGGCCACCGTGTGCTCCTCGGAGGCGGAGATGTTGAAGTCCTCATTCTCGCCCGCCGCGGAGCCCATCGCGGTGACGATCCCGTCGGCGATGTCGTCGACGTGGGTCAGGGTCCGGGTCTGATCCCCGGAGCCGAAGATCTGCAGCGGGTGCTGGCCGGAGAGCACCTTGGCGATCAGGTCGGGCACGGCATGGGCGATGCCGGGTTCGTCGCGGTCGGGCAGCTCGCCGGGGCCGTAGGCGTTGAACGGGCGGCAAATCGTATAGCGCAGACCGTGCTGGTCGTGGGCAGCGCGGGTGTAGACCTCGCCTGAGAGCTTGGAGAAGCCGTACGCAGAGCGGGGGGGCGGGCAGCCGTCGAGATGGGACTCCGCGGTGGGGAACTCGGTGGCGCGCTCGAACACCATCGAGGAGGACACGTAGGTGAACCGCGTCACGTCCTGTTCGACGGCGGCATGAACGATCGCGCCCGTCAGCGCGTTGTTGACCTCGGTCAGGGTGAACGGCAGCTTGTGGAAGTTGGCGATGCCCCCGACGATCGCGGCCAGATGGATGACATGGCTGCACCCGTCGAGCGCGGCCCGGGCCACGTCGAGGTCGCGCAGGTCGCCCTCATGCAGTTCACAACCCTCGCGCATCCAGTCCGGCGCGGGACGGTGGTCGGCGATGCGCACCTCCCACTCGGGATCACGCAGCAGCCGGCCGACGACCGCCGCGCCGATCGTCCCGGCGCCTCCGGTGACCAGGACGCGGGCCATCAGTGGGTGGTGTCCGGCGAGGCGTCGATCTGGGCCGAGCCGTCGATCAGCGCCGCCGACTCGGCGGCGAACAGGAACACCTGCGAGGTACCGAGGCTGTTCCACGGGTCGACGAGCAGGCAGTCCTCAACCGCCAGATCGCGGATCTGGTGCAGGCGCTCGGGACGCTCGAAGTCCGAATGGTTGGTGGCGACGATGACCACGTCGGCGTCCCGGACGGCCTCGTCGAAGGGCTGGGTCGGGGTGGCGGCATGGGGATCGCAGACGGCGACGTCGGCGAGCTCACGCTCGAGCAGGCGGATGAGCTTGGGTGACAGCGAGTCGCGCTCATCGTCGGTGTCGCGCTTGAAGGTCAGCCCCAGCACGGCGACCTTGCGGCCCGACAGGCTGCCGATGCGTCGCTTGATGCCCTCCACCAGGAACAGTGGCACGCCCTCGTTGACGCGGGAGACCGCCAGCAGCATCCCCGGGGCGTGAGAGCGCTCCTCCGAGAACGCAAAGTCCTTGCGCAGGCAGGTGCCGGCTGTCATTCCAGGCAGCGCGATCCCGCCCCTCGGGTAATCGTGGTTGATGAGATCGATGACCTCGAAGACGTTGGCGCCGTAGCTCTCACAGTCCATCATCAGCAGGTTGGGAAGCGCGAACGTGGCGTAGCGCAGGATGTTGGTCCAGATCTTGGCCAGCTCGGCCTGAACCGGGGTCGTGCGCACGATCGGGGCCCCGAACACGCTGAACAGCTCGGCGGCGTGCTCGGTGGAGTCATCACCGACGCCGCCGACGATGCAGGGCAGCGTGGTGATCTCCCGCAGGAACTTGCCGGCCGCGATCCGCTCCGGCGCGTGGGCGACGAACACATCCTCGCCGACCCGCAGCCCACGTCGCTTCTCCAGATAGCCGGCGACGAACTCGGTCGTTCCGGGCGCGATCGTCGAGCGCAGGATGAGCGCGTGGCCGGGTCGCAGCAGCGGCAGCAGGTCATCGACGGCGGCGCGTACCTGGCGCAGGTCCGATTCGACGTGGGAAAAGGACGGCGTGCCGATCGTGATCACGATGTCGTCGGCGCGGGCGGCATCCGCAGCGCGGTCAGACAGTTCCAGGCGGCCCGACGCATGTACCCGCTCGAGCATCTCCTGGGTGCCGGCCTCGTTGAACGGCATCCGTCCGGCGCGGACCGAGTCGAGGATCGCGGGGTCGTGGTCGACGCCGAGCACCTGCAGCCCGCGGTCGGCGAAGCACAGGGCGAGAGGAAGGCCCACGCGGCCCAGGCCGATGACGGATATAGAGCGTTGCGGACTCATGGGATCTCGTGTCAGTTAACGCTATGCGGGGGTCGGCACCGCGCCCCGCGCGGTCGGCGCGGATCGGGTCAGTCGGTCTGGCTGGGGTCTGCGGCCACGCTGCGCAGCGGGGTGAGCCCGGGCTCGGCGTGGTGGCCGCGGACCTCACCGTCAAACGCGATCCGATCGAGCCGAGCGATCTCCCGCTCGCCCTCGACCCGGGCCGGGTGACCCTCAGGCAGGCCCTTGATCAGGGTGCGGATCCGCGCGCGCAACTGCAGCGCGAAATGGGGGGTGGAGGCGCCCATCAGCTGGCGGACGTCCTCCACGGTCGTCTCGTGGCCGGAGGCCAGCCGGTCGGGATGCTCGGATTGGCTCATTTGCCGTTCTGGGGCACGGCCTGCAGGAGGTTGTCGACCTGGGCCTGGATGGAGACCGAGATCACGCTGGGGTCACCGATCAGCCAGCCGTGGTTGTAGACGGCAGCCGTCGGGCCCTCCTGGGTGTAGCCGGGCGTGGCGTAGTCGAGGAAGTAGGTGAGCACAGCATGGGGAAGGGTAGTCGGATTCTCGACCAGGAGCTGGGGACCGAAGTCCCCGCTGCCCGACAGCGCGGCCGAGGCGGCCGCGTCGAGCGGTCGTCCGGCGCTGAGCAACACGTACCCGTGGCCCGGGCTGCGGATCGCCCAGCCGAAGCTGTTGGGGACATGGGCGCACGGCTGGCCGAAGGGGCAGGCGGGATCCCGATAGGAGGCGAACGCCACCGAGTTGGCGGCCGGATCGGCCGCGCCGACGCGCTTGACCGTTCCGTAGCGGCGCAGTTGGGACAGAACGGCGTTGGAGACCACGCTTGGCGGACCGAGCACGTAGATGTGCGGGCGTGAGTGGGCCTGCAGCGCCTGCCGCGTCGCGGCCGGCACACCGGACCCGCTGACGAACAGCACGGGGTCGCCGCTCTCAGCCGCCCAGCCGGCGGCGGGCATCGCGTAGGCGGGGTTCGTCGCCGAGGCGACCACCACGTCGGGGCTGGGCTTGCCCGCGGCAGCCGTGGCCAAGCGGTCGATCCCGGCCGCCAGGGTGAACGGATCAGAGCCCTTGATCGTCGCTGCGCGCAGGTGGCCGATGGTCGGCACCGGTCCGATCCGGATGACCTGGGCGCCGTTAGCGCTGCCGGCTCCGGTTGGCTGGAGGGCTCGCAGCGCCTGTGCGGTGATCGCCGGCAGGCTGGAGGATCCGGACAGCAGCACCGGAGCGCCGATCGGCGGGGCCATCAGCACCGAGGAGGCGATCGCCGCCTGCCAACTGCTGGTGGGGGCGAGCGTGACGGCGGTGGGGTGGGTGCCCGGAGCGGCGGAGGGGTACACGGCCATCGCCACGCCGGCCGCATCGGCGACCGGGTCGGTCCCGTTGATCCGCGTCGTGTTCTTGGTTGCCAACGCCGGGAACGCGAGTCCGCTGGCGGCGGTCCCGCCACCGCCGCCGGAGGCGGTGGGGACGCCGCTGGTGACCGTCGCACTGCCGCTGTGGTGCAGCAATGTGGTGCCGCCGCAGCCGGCGAGCAGGAGGGCCAGCAGCGCGACGAGCAGCACCGTGGCGCGGACGGGCGGTCGCATGCGGGCGGACCTTAGCGCCCGGACGGCTGACGAGCGCCGGGCGCCGGAGGCCAGCTCAAGGTTTGCCGGCGAGCGGCCGAAGACTCAGAGGAAGCGGCTCATGCCGGTTCGGACAACTACGGAGCGGCGTTATGACTCCTATGGTTGCGGGCCGCTATATTGCCGCACGCCTAATCCGCGGGCCCTAAACGACATCCGCGGAGCGGGGGACCCACAGTGATCCCTTGGGGCTAATCCCGCGGTGAACCCGCGGGAGGCGCAGGCTCTTTTCGCGCCAGCCCGTCAGCTAACCCCGCCGGCCGACGAAAGAGGACACATTGCGGGTGAGAACATTTGCGCTGGCGAGCCTTGCTGTGCTCGGGCTCATCGGAGCGGCAACGGCGGCTGCGGCCCCGGCCTCCACGACCACGAAGGCGCCACGCGCCAAGCCCCGCCGTCGCACCACCGGCGGCGCCAAGCCCCGCCGTCGCACCGACGGCACTTTCACCAACGCCGAGTCCGGCGGCGCGGGGATGGCAGCCCCTCCCTCCGCCAGCGCCCCGAGCACCCCGGCACATCCGACGGTGCCCGGTGACGTTGCCAAGATCGTCAACGGTCTCGCCTATGCGCCTGTCAACGCGCCGCAGGCGGTCAAGGAGGCCATCTGGGCCGGCGACCAGATTCGCCACAAGCCCTACCTCTACGGTGGTGGCCACGGGACCTGGAAGGACTCCGGCTATGACTGCTCGGGCTCGGTCAGCTACGTGCTGCACGCCGCCGGCCTGATCAAGATCGCCAAGGATTCCAGTGACTTCGCCAGCTGGGGCCAGTCGGGGACCGGCCAGTGGATCACCGTCTACACCAACCCCGGACATGCCTTCGTGCAGATCGCCGGGATCCGCCTTGACACCTCAGCTGAGCAGGACCCCAACCCGGCGCCCGGCGACGGGCCTCGCTGGCGCCCCTTGATGAACACCATCAACGGGTTCCAGGCGCGCCACCCCGGCCAGTTCTAGTTCGCGCCGCGCGTGGACGGCGCCGGTGCGCCGTCACGCGTCCGCTTGCCCGTCGGTGGCCCGGCGGGCGATGATCTCCTCGCGCTCGGCGAGCCGGTTGGCGCGCCGCAGCTCAGCCTCGCGCATGCGCCGGGCCTCGGTGGGGGTGCCCGCCTGCAGCGGCGGAACGGCAGCCGGCTGCCCGTGCTCATCGAGGGCCACCATCGTCAGATAGGCGGTGTTGGTGCGGCGCGATTCGCCGGTCAGCGGGTTCTCGGCGTCGACGCGGACGCCGACTTCCATCGATGACCGCCAGGCCGCGTTGACCGTCGCCCGGAAGGTGACAAGCTCCCCGACGTAGATCGGGACCAGGAAGTCCATCCGGTCCATGCCGACGGTCACCACCCGCTGGCGTGAGTGTTTGATCGCCGCCAGTGCCGCCGCCTCGTCGGCGAGCTTCATGATCGTGCCGCCGTGGATGTTGCCGGCGCTGTTGGCGTCGGTCACACCCATCCAATGTGTCATCTCGGCGCACGAGCCCGCCACCGGCTTGGGATCCATGGCGGGATCCTATGGCAGCGCCGGGTGGCCCCATCAAGCCGTGTCACGCGTGAGCGGACCCACTACGCTTTCTCCTAGAGCCATTCCGCAACTCGCCAAGGAGGATGCGATGCCGGGTCTGTCCGGACGCATGTCCACAGTCGTCAAAGCCAAGATCTCGAAACTGCTGGACCGCGCCGAGGACCCGTCCGAGACGCTGGAGTACAGCTACCAGAAGCAGATCGAGCTGCTCCAGAACGTCAAGAAGGGGATCGCGGACGTCGTCACGTCCAAGAAGCGCCTGCAGCTGCAGGAGGAGAAGTACCAGCAGCAGGTGGTCAAGCTCGATACCCAGGCGCGCCAGGCCCTGGCGGCCGGCAACGAGGAGTTGGCCCGGACCGCGCTGGAGCGCAAGACCGGCCTGCAGACCGAGCTGCAGTCGCTCGACTCCCAGATCGCTCAGCTCGAGCAGCAGCAGGAGCAGATGACCGCGTCGGAGCAGAAGCTGCGCGCCAAGATCGAGCAGTTCCGCTCCAAGAAGGAGGTCATCAAGGCCCAGTACTCCGCGGCCGAGGCGCAGGTGAAGATCTCGGAGGCCGCGACCGGCGTGGGCGAGGAGATGGCCGATGTCGGGCTGGCGATGCAGCGGGCTCTGGACAAGACCGAGAACATGCGGGCGCGTGCCGACGCCGTCCAGGAGCTCGAGGCGGCCGGGACGTTTGAGGACCTCACCCAGATTGGCCCCGGCGAGGACGACATCGATCGCCAGCTCAAGGCGCTGTCGAGCACCAGCGAGGTGGATTCCGAGCTGGCCAAGATGAAGGCCGAGCTGGGCACTGGCGGGGGCGCCAAGGGGGAGCTTGGCGCCGGAAGCCAACCCTCGGGAGGCGACAGCGCCGGCGCCGCGCCCGGGCAATGATCATCCGGATCTCCAACGAGGGCCAGTACGAGCTCGGCGATGCGGACATCCCCGGCCTCAACGAACTTGACAATGAGGCCGTGTCGGTATGCGAGGCGGGCGATGATGCGAGCTTCCGCGACGTGTTCGGACGACTGCTTGAGTATGTGCGCACCTACGGCACGCCGGTCGCCGACGACGCGCTGTTCGGCTCCGACATCATCCTGCCGCCGTCCGACGTGTCCCTGACCGAGGCCAGGACCGAGTTTCATGCCGAGGGCCTGATCCCCGGCTGATCGGTCACCCGCCGGCGAGCCCGGCCAGCAGGGCGTCGGTGAGCTCCGCGGTGCGCTGCCAGCTGTAACCCCCCGCCCGCGCCAGCCCCGCGG
>JBAWFG010000346.1:0-3403 GCA_049591655.1 Solirubrobacteraceae bacterium | reverse complement strand
GGATGGCGCTGCGCGTCGGCGGCCTGTGCACCGACGGGGCGGCCGCGATCCGGTGGCTGCGTGAATCAGTCGACGTGCTCGCCGACAGCGAGGCGACGCTGGAGTACGCCCGGGCGCTGGCGGACCTCGGGGCGGCGATTCGTCGTGCCGGCCGGCGCCGTGAGGCCCGGGGACATCTTCAGACCGCCCTGGAGCTCGCCCAGACCGGTGGGGCGACCGTCCTCGCTCGCCAGGCCGAGACCGAGCTACGCGCTGCCGGTGGCCGGGCCCGCCGGGCCACCGACACCGGGCCGGAGGCACTGACCGCATCCGAGCGGCGCGTCGCCGAGCTCGCTGCGCTCGGCCACACCAACCGCAACATCGCCGGCCTGCTGCAAATCAGCATCAAGGCCGTGGGGTGGCATCTGCATCAGAGCTACCGCAAGCTGGAGATCAGCGGCCGGGCGCAGTTGGATGCCCCGCTCGGCGCCGGTGCGGTCAGCGCTTAGCTCGCGCCGGGCTTGACTCAGCGCTTCTTGGTCGGCGCAGTGCCGAACACGTGATCCCAGAACGGAGCGCTGACGCCGTAACCGCGGTCGTGATTCTGGAAGTGGTGACGCATGTGCAACTCACGCAGGCGCCGGCCAAGCCGGGTCGTCGGCCGGTGGTGGTGCACGTGGTAGTGCAGCATGTCGTAGGCCAGATAGCCGCCGAGGAAACCGGCCCCGAAGGGCAGGAACGTCGGGCTGCCCAGCACGAGCGAGAAGCCGTACACGAATACGGCCGCCAGCGGGATGCTCACCGATGGCGGCATGACGAGCCGCATCGGATCGTTGGGGTGGTCATGGTGGACCCCGTGGATGATCCAGTGCAGGCGGGCGCCGATCCCGTCCTCGGGCTCGAAATGGAACACGATCCGATGCAGCCAGTACTCGGTCAGCGTCCAGAACACGTAGCCGCAGAGCAGCCAGACCGCGGTCAGCGCGCCGGCGCCATGGACGAACCCCTCGACGAGCAGCACCACGATCACCGGCACGAACAGGATCGGTGGGACGGCCGGATGCACCCGGGACAGCCGGTCCAGCAGATCGGAGTCGAACATCCGCGGCGATGCCTTGAGGGCGTCGCTGCGGCTGAGTCCCTCGAGATCGTCAGCGGGATGCGTGGCCATAGCGACCAATAGTAGCTATCGGCCCCGGCGCCGTCAGCTGTCGTCCCAGGATCCCCGCGGCCCGCGGCCGCGGGCGCTACGCCTCCTCATCGGCCGGCAACGCCAGCACGATGTGGCGCAGTGAGAGGGCGATGAACGCCCGCTTCTCCACGCGCGGAGTGCCCTGCAGGTTGGTCACCTCGACGTCGGTCAGGGCCAGGAACCGCCGCTCGGCGGCATTGAGGTAATCGGTCAACCGGCTGCGATAGCCGTCGGCGGGCAGCCGCAGATCGCCGATGATCCGGTGGCGGTCGGTCTCAATGATCACCCGCTCATCGCGCTGGTCCATGGGCGCGCACGATACCGATCGGCTGCCATGCTCTCAGCCGCCATGTCCAACGCGCCGGATCCGCGCTGGTGGCAGGTCCGCCGCGCGCAGAACACCCAGCCCAAGACCTACCGCTGTCCGCTGTGCGGCGCTCTGCTCCCGGCGCTCTCCGAGCACATGCTGATCACGCCCGAGGGTGACCCGAGCCGCCGGCGCCATGCCCATTCGGCATGTGTGCTGTCGGCACGGCGGGCCGGACGGTTGCCAACCCGGGAGGAGTGGCAGCGCACCCAACCGCGGCCGCCGCGGCGCTGGCCGGGGCTCCTGGCCGCGCTGCGCGGACATCGCCGGTAGGGTCCCGGCATGGCACACGACCTCCGACTCGGTCTTAATTTCGGCTATTGGGCCGGCGGGCCCCCGCCCGGCGCGGCCGAGGCCATCCAGGAGGCCGACCGGCTCGGCTATGACTCGGTGTGGACCGCTGAGGCCTACGGATCCGACGCGCTGATGCCGCTCGCGTGGTGGGGGTCGTCGACCGAGCAGATCAAGCTCGGCACCGCGATCGTGCAGATCTCGGCGCGGACACCGGCCGCGACCGCGATGGCGGCGATGACGCTCGACCACCTGTCTGGCGGACGGATGATCCTCGGACTCGGGGTCTCAGGACCCCAGGTCGTGGAGGGCTGGTACGGCCAGCCGTTCGCCAAGCCGCTGGCGCGGACGCGGGAGTACATCGGGATCCTGCGTGACATCTGGGCGCGTGGCGGCCCGGTCACCAACGACGGCCCTCACTATCCGTTGCCGATCGCGGACGGCACCGGGTTGGGCAAGCCGCTGAAGTCGAGCCTGCGACCGATCCGGCCTGATATCCCGGTCTACCTCGCTGCTGAGGGCCCCAAGAACATCGCGCTGGCCGGCGAGCTGTGCGACGGCTGGCTGGCGCTGTTCTACTCACCCCACCACGATGGCTTCTACCGCGAGGCCCTCAACGAGGGGCTCGAACGGCCCGGTGCCCACCGGGGCGCCGAGGAGTTCGAGGTCGCGGCGACCGTGCCGTTCATCGTCACCGACAACGTTGAGGCGGCCGCCGATGCGCTGCGGCCCATGTATGCCCTCTACTTCGGGGGCATGGGCGCCCGTGGCACCAACTTCCACGCCAACGTCGCCATCCGGATGGGATACGAGGCCGAGGTGGAGAAGATCCAGGAGCTGTATCTCGCCGGTCACAAGGACGAGGCCGCCGCGGCCGTGCCGACGCGGCTGCTGGAGCAGCTGACCCTCATCGGTCCCGCGGACAAGATCCGCCACGACCTTGACGCGTGGCGGGAGTCGCTCGTGACCACGTTGCTGATCGCCGGCGACCCGGCGACGCTGCGCACCGCCGCCGAGCTCGTCCTCGGCTGACGGGCCGCGTCTCAGGCGGCCTGGCCCGGCGCGGTCTCGGGGGCAGCATGTGACAGGCGCCGTTCGGCATCGAGGATCTGACCGGCCTTGATCCCGAGGCTGAGGCGCTCACGCCCATCGGACTCATACGGCGACAGTCCTGAGACCTCGTGCACGCGTGACAGCCGGTACCCCACGGTGTGGCGATGCAGGCTCATCGCATCGGCGGTCTCGGTTGTCGAGCCGTCGTGGGCGAGGAACGCCCGCAGCGTCGCCAGCAGGTCGGTGTCGTGGCGCGCGTCGTACTCGGCCAGCGGCGTGATCGTCGTGTCACGCAGCTGCTCGAGCTCGGCCCGGTCGCGCAGCAGGACACCGATCAGCAGGCGGTAGGTGTCGTCCTGCCCGGCGGGCTGTTCGTCGGCACTGGCGGCGAGCTCAGCGAGCAGCTCGGCCTCGCGCACCCCCTCGTGTAGCAGCGCCGGGTCGCGTCGCAGCGCCGAGACGGCGACTGTCATCCCGCTTGAGCGCAGGCCGGCGGCCAGGTGGGTGGCGCTCTCTGACTC
>JBAWFG010000345.1:0-3804 GCA_049591655.1 Solirubrobacteraceae bacterium | reverse complement strand
GGGCCGATGCGCTCCAATCCCGCCAGCGTGCGCGCCAGGCGGCCGCGAGCAGCCAGGACCGGTCGAGCTCGCGCAACGCCATCACCATCGTGATCGTCGCCGGGGCGCTGGCCCTGATCGCGGCACTGGCGCTGATCGCGCTGCTGGTGCGCTCGATGCGGCGGCCGCTCGACGAGCTGGTGGAGGCAACCGGGATCCTCGCCGCCGGGCGCCTGGACGAGCGGGTCACTCCCTCGGGCCCCCGGGAACTGCGTGAGCTCGGTGCCGCGTTCAACGCGATGGCGGAGGATCTCGCCGACGCCCAGCGGCGCATCGAGGAGCAGCGCGGGCGCCTCGCGGTGACGATTGAGAGCCTCGGCGACGGCCTGATCGTCACCGAGGCCAGATCGAGCACGATCCAGACCGTCAACCCTCGGGCGACCGAGCTCATCCCGGAGCTCACCCCCGGAGACCGCGTCGACCAACCGACCAGCCCGCTGCCATCGCTGAGCGCAGCACTCACGCAGGAGGTCGTGATCGAGCACGGAACCCGGATCCTGGCGGTGCGGGCCGGGCGGCTCGGCGCCGCCGGCGGCGTGGTCTGGACCGTGCACGACGTGACCGCGCGCGCCGAGCTGGAGCGGGCCAAGTCCGATTTCGTCGCCACGGCCTCACACGAGCTGCGCAGCCCGCTCACCTCAATCAAGGGCTTCGTCGAGCTGCTCGAGCGCAGTCCCGAGGGCATGTCCGAGCGCCAGCTCGAGTTCATCGACATCATTCGCCGCTCGACCGACCGACTCGTCGAGCTCGTCAATGATCTGCTCGACGTCGCCCGGATCGAGGCCGACCACGTGGAGATCAACCGCCGGCCGATCGACGTGGGCGAGGCGGTCCGTGAAATCGCGGAGCTGCTCGGCCCGCGGCTGAAGGCCAAGCACCAGCAGCTCGGCATCTACGTCGCCCCGACTCTGCCCCCGGCCTTTGCCGACCCCGAGCGCATCCGCCAGGTGATCGGCAACCTGCTCACCAACGCCCACCAGTACACACCTGAGGACGGCCGCATCCACATCGGCGTCGAGGCCGACCGGGCCTGGGTGCGGATCGTCGTCGCCGACTCGGGAATGGGGATGACCGCCGAGGAATCCGAGCGCGCCTTCGAGCGCTTCTACCGCGGCCGGCGGGGAACCGAGAGCGCTCCGGGCACCGGGCTGGGCCTGTCGATCGTCAAGTCACTCGTCGATCTGCACCACGGGGAGATCGAGGTCGACTCCGAACCCGGCCGCGGCACCACCTTCCACGTCCTGATCCCGGCGGCAGTGCAGTCCAAGGAGGAGTCAGCGGCCCGCGAGGTCATCCAGGGCCGGCGGGTGCTGATCGTCGACGATGAGCCGGAGATCGCCGAGCTGATCGCCGACCAGCTCGCCGAGATGGACGTCGAGACCACCTTGGCCTCCAATGGGATCGAGGCCCTCGAGCTGCTGCGCACCGAGCACTTCGACGCGGTCACGCTCGACATCCTGATGCCTGACCTCGACGGCCTGGAGACGCTGCAGGCGATTCGCGCCGACCCCGACCTGCGCGCCACACCGATTGTGTTCGTGTCGGTGTTCGCCGCTCGCAACGAACTGGCCGGCGAATGGGTCGTGGCCAAGCCGATCGATGCCGACGAGCTGCGCGGGGTGCTCGCAGCCGCGGTCCGCGCCGGCCGCTCCCGGGTCCTGGTCGTCGGCCGGCCCCACCTCCAGACGACGCTTGAGCCGGCGCTCGACGAGCTGGGAATCGAACACCAGTGGGAGACGTCGGGGACCGCCGCGGCGCGCGTGTGCGGCGAACGCCGCTTCGAAGTGGCGCTCATCGACGTAGGAATCCGCAACCCTCAGGCGGTATTACAGGCTTTGGATCTTCGTGGCCGACGCCTCCGAAGAGCGGTGATCCTATTCTCCGACGAGGCGTCGCCGACGCCGGCAGGAATCGAAAATCTCGGGATGGAGGTCGTACCGGTGCGGGACGCCGCCCAGGCCCTGTTGTCCGCGCTACGCGGAGATGGTCAACAAGCGAGTCGGATTGCCGGTGGAGCTCAACACTGAGGCCGAGCTGACGCGCGAGATCGCGCGGCTGCGCGCCGAGCTGGCGCGTCGCGAGCGGGAGGCCGCCGACAAGGAGCGCCAGCTCGAGCGCTATGCCGCCGACCTGCGTGAAACCTTCAAGGAGGAGCGCACCGCGACGCTGCAGCTGACGCGCTCCTACCGGGCCACCGTCCGGGCACTCTCCAACGCGGTCGAGGCCCGCGACGCCTACACCGGCAAGCACGCCGAGCGCGTCGCCGCCTACGGGATCGAGATCGCGCGGGCGGTCGGCCTGCCCAACCCGGATGCCCCGGAGATGGAGTTCGGCTTCCTGCTGCATGACATCGGCAAGGTGGCGGTTCCTGACGCGATCCTCTACAAGCCCGGCGCACTGACCAGCGAGGAGCGCGCGCTCATGGCCCGCCACCCGGTCGTCGGCGCCGAGATCGTCGGCGGAATCGAGTTCCTGGTTGAGGCCTCGGAGGTCGTGCGCTCCCACCACGAGCGCTGGGACGGGATGGGCTACCCGGATGGCCTGTCCGGCGAGCAGATCCCGCTCGCCGCGCGGGTGTTCGCGATCGCCGATGTGCTCGACGCGCTGACCACCGACCGTCCCTACCGCCCCGCTTTCCCCTTGCGTCAGGCGCGCGCGATGATCGTGGAGGAGTCCGGCGGCCACTTCGATCCCGATGTCGTCACGGCGTTCGTGACCATCGACGACGGGACGTTCGTGCGGATCAGCCGGGAGATCTGAGTGGACCGCCCGTGACCCGCGGCGTGCTCGTCGTCGACGACGACCCCTTCATCCGCAAGCTCATCTCCACCACACTCGAGGACGTCGCCGAGTTCGAGCTGTTCGAGGCTGCCGACGGCGTGCAGGCCGTCGAGGTCGCCGAGCGTGAGCAGCCGACGATCGTGTTCCTTGACGTCGATATGCCGCGGATGGACGGCATCGACGCCTGTCGGCGGATGCGCGCCAACCCGGCGACGAGCGAGGCGACGATCGTCATCCTCACCGCCGCGCACGGCGACCGGATCGAGGCTCAGGCCGAGGAGGCGGGCGCCGATCTGTTCCTCACCAAGCCCTTCAGCCCGCTCGACCTGCTGCGGCTCGTCGACCGCCTCGTCGGGGAGAACCCGGGCTGACGCCGGCGCTCGCGGCGCACCGCGGCGCGCTGCAGCTCCAGCTAGGAGACCCGGATGAGCACGATCGTGTTGATCGCGAACAGCACGGCGAACAGGACCGTCCACCGGTTCAGGTTGCGCTCGACGAGTGACCCCCCACCGAGCGGTCCCGCGCCAGTACCGACGCCGAAGGCGCCCGACAGGCCGGCGTCCTTTCCGGAGTGCATGAGGATGAGGAAGATCAGGCCGACGCAGAGGAAGACCTGAACGACGTCGAGGATCGTTGTCACGGGCTCGATGGTATCTCGTCGCCGGTGCCGACCCGGTCGAGCTGGTGCAGGATGTCCACCGCCTCGGCCCGGAGCGTCGTGTCAAGCGCCTGATAGTCGTCGTCGGAGAGCTTGCCGGTCTGCACGTCGAGCTCGGCGTCGCGGATCTCACGGTATTTGGCGTCCCGCGCCGCCTCCAGCTCAGCGACCTCGACCGCGCGGCGCTCGGCCGCGGCCTCCCGGCGGGAGCCGAGCAGGGGAGCCGAGATGAGGTACACCGCCGCGGCGAGGACGACGAGCACGAGCACGTAGGCCATGACTGGTGCCCTAGGCCAGCTGGCGCTCGAGCGCCGGCTCGGGGACCG
>JBAWFG010000344.1:0-10778 GCA_049591655.1 Solirubrobacteraceae bacterium | reverse complement strand
AGGAGCTCCAGCAGGCGGGTTGGATCGGCACCACGCCGATCGGCGTGTCGGTGCCGGGCTGGATGAGCCTCTGGTTCTCGGTGTTCCCCAACGTCGAGACGATCATCGCCCAGGTGCTGGCAGCCGTGCTCGTGGTCGGCTCCTACTTCCTCGCCGAGGAGCTCAAGGTCCGCCGGCCCCGCCGCCGAGGCGGCCGTGGGGCCGTGCGTGCCGCTGCGCCTCCGGTGCGCCGGCTGGCCCCCAAGGCGTAAGTGGACGCCTGGCTTGCGCGGGCCGCGCGCCTGCGCCCGGACCGCGCGGCCCTGATCGGTTCCGGAGCGCCGGTCAGCTACGCCGATCTCTACGCCCAGGCGGCCGCGGTTGCCGGCGGGCTACGCGCACGCGGCATCGGTCGCGGTGACCAGGTCGCGCTGGCCCTGCCCAGCGAGCAGCTCGTCGTCGCGCTGCACGGCTGTCTGCTGATCGGCGCGGTGGCGGTTCCAGTCGACCTGCGCCTGCGCGAGTCAGAGCGTGCGGCCCGCACCGACGGCGCGGCGCTGGTGCTGGAGCAGCTGGTCAGCGGCGAGCCGGTCTCGCCCGACCCGATCGACCCCCAGGCGACCGCCACGCTGATGTTCACCTCCGGTACGACCGCCGGGCCCAAGCCCGTCCCCCTGAGCTATGAGAACTGGCTGTTCAACGCACTCGGGTCAGCGCTGGCTCTCGGCCTCGACGAGCGTGAGACCTGGTTGTGCCCGATGCCGCTCGCCCATGTCGGGGGCCTCTCGATCCAGATCCGCAGCGCCATCTATGCGACGACCGTGATGCTGCACGACCGCTTCGACACCGACCGGGCACTCCGGGCACTGATGGATCCCGACGCGGGGGTGACGCTCGTCTCGCTGGTGCCCACGATGCTCGCCCGCCTGCTCGACGCCGGACTGTGCCGGCCGCCGACGCTGCGCCGGGCGCTGCTGGGGGGCGGCCCGATCGCCCCCGCGCTGCTGCAGCGCGCCCGTGACGCCGGGGTGACCGTGTCGCCCAGCTACGGGATGACCGAGGCCTGCTCGCAGATCGCCACCGACGGCGTTCCGCTGCTCGGCGTGGAGGTGCAGTTGGCCGCGGACTCCGAGATCCTGGTGCGGGGCCAGACGGTGTCGGCCGCAGCGCTGGAGCCGGACGGCTGGCTGCACACCGGCGACCTCGGCGCCTTTGACGAGCGGGGGCGCCTCGTGATCGCCGGGCGTAAGGCCGACACGATCGTCAGCGGGGGCGAGAACGTCGCGCCGGTCGAGGTCGAGTCGATCCTGCTCGAGCACCCCGGAGTCGCCGACGCGGCCGTTTTTGGCCGTCCGGACGCCGAGTGGGGGGAGGTGGTGGTGGCCCAGGTGGTGCCGGCCGCGGGGGCGACGGTGAGCGCCGAGGAGCTGCGCGCCCACTGCGCGGCGCGACTGGCCCCGTTCAAGGTGCCCAAGCGCGTCGAGCTCTCCGCCGAGTTGCCCCGGGGCGTCACCGGCAAGCTCCTGCGGCGCGAGCTGCGCTGAACCCGCATGTCACATCAGACGACGTCACATCGCACGCCGTCATCGAGCGTATGATCGCTCGATCGCCGCTGACCTGACGATCGAGCAGCTCGCCGCCGCCACCGGGATGACGGTGCGCAACATCCGTGCCCACCAGGCGCGGGGCCTGCTGGATGCGCCCGAGGTGCGGCTGCGCGTCGGTTACTACGGGCCCGAGCACGTTGCCCAGCTCAAACTGATCCGCGACCTGCAGCACGACGGCTTCAACCTCGCCGGAATCAAGCGGTTGCTCGATGACGACCCGGCGACGGTCGAGCGGGTGGCGCGGTTTCGCCGGGCGCTCACCGAGCCGCCCAATGCCGAGCTGCCCCAGACCCTCACGGCGTCCGAGCTCGGTCGCCGCTTCCGGGTGCCGGCCGAGCAGGCGCCGATGGTCCTTGAGCGGGCGCAGCGGCTGGGGATCCTGGTCGCCGCCGGCGACGGTCGCTACGACGTGCCGAGCCCGGCGCTGCTCGGCGTCGCCGAGCAGGTCGTCGCTCAGGGCCTCTCACTCGACGGGGCCCTCGAGGTGTTCGAGCAGATCGAGCGCCACTGTGACGCCGTCTCGGCGGCATTCGTGGCGCTGTTCTTCGCCGAGGTGTGGGAGCCGTTTGCGCAGGCGGGGATGCCGGCCGAGCGCTCGGCCGAGATCGAGACCTCGATCGCCCACCTGCGCCCGCTGGCCACCGAGGCGCTGCTCGCCATCTTCGGCCAGCGGATGAGCGCTCAGATCGAGACTGCGTTCGGCGAGGTGACCCGCCGGCTGACCCGGACCGGGGACGAGGCGGTGGCCGAGCTGTCGCCCTCGCCCTCGCCCTCGCCCGACGGCGTATAGGCTCTCGACCATGACCGCGCCTGACCCCGACGAGCAGCGCGCCGCGACCCGGGAGTCTTGGGAGAATGCCGCCGCCGGGTGGGGCCGTCACGCCGAGCGCATCCGCGACTGGAGCATGCCGGTCTCGGTGGCAATGATCGAGGCGCTGGCGCTGCAGCCGGGTCTGAAGGTGCTCGAGCTTGCCGCCGGCCCCGGTGACACCGGCTTCCTGGCCGCCGAGCTCATCCAGCCCGGCGGCACGTTGATCTGCACCGACGGCGCCTCGGCGATGCTCGAGGTGGCGCGGGGGCGAGCCGCGCAGCTCGGGATCAGCAACGTCGAGTTCCACGAGCTCGAGCTGGAGTGGATCGACCTGCCCACCGCCGACGTCGACGCGCTCCTGTGCCGGTGGGGGATCATGTTCGCCGTCGACCCGGCGGCGGCCGCACGTGAGATGCGCCGCGTCCTGCGGCCCGGGGGTCGGGCCGCGGTGGCGGTGTGGGATGTCTCGGAGCGCAACCCGTGGGCGACGCTGCCCAATGCAACGCTCATCGCGCTCGGACACGCCGAGCCGCCGGATCCCAACGCCCCCGGGATGTTCGTGATGGGGGCCGAGGGGGTGCTCGGCGCCCTGCTGGAGGAGGCGGGATTTGCCGAGGTGACGGTCACGGCGGTGCCGCTGGTGCGCCGTCACCCCTCGGTGGAGGACTACGTGCGGGAGACGACCGAGATGTCGCCGATGTTCAGCTCGGTGTTCGCCGAGCTTGACGCCGGCCAGCAGTCCGAGGTCGCGGAACGGGTGGCCGCCGCGGCGGTCCCGTTCACCGCCGATGACGGTTCGGTCGCGCTGCCGGGCTCCGCGCTGGTTGGCGCCGCCGCGGCCTGACAGCGTTCTTGCAGGCTGAAAGGGCGGTTGCAGGGGTGTTGCCCGGGCGTGGGACGGGCCAGACTCTCGCGCCATGCGAACCTGGAAAACCCTCTCATTGCTCACGGCCTTTGCGGCGGCGCTCTGCTCGCCCGCCGCGGCCTCGGCCGCGTTTGAGCACGTCGTCGCGCCCGGCGAGTCACTGTCATCGGTGGCCGCGGCGGACGGCCTCTCGGTCTCCGCGCTGGCGGCGGCCAACGGCGTCTCCCCGGACTCCCAACTGATCGTCGGCTCCTCGGTGGTGATCCCCGCGCAGGGCGCCTCCGCCGGCGTCAGCGCTCCGTCATCGCAGGCCGCCCCGGCGACCGCCACTCAGATCGCGCCCAGCATGGGCAGCGCCGGTGGCTACCTCGTTCAGCCCGGCGACACGCTGTCGTCGATCGCCGCCCGCTACGGCGTGAGCATCGCCTCACTGGCGAGTGCCAACGGCCTTGATCCGGCCGGCGTGCTGGTGTCCGGCACGACGATCAGCGTCTCCGGCGCCCCGGCAGCCCCGGCGGCGACCACCTCGTCGGTGGCCTCTGACAGCGACGGCGACGGTGACACCGACTCCGCCACCAGCGCCACCGCCGTCCCGGTGTCGACGACCGTGGCCGCCGCCCCGTCGAGCACATCCAGCTCCGCAGGCCCCCAGCCGACCTCGGAGATGGTCTCACCGTCAGAGGTCGGCTCGATCGCCGCCGCCAACGGCGTCCCCGCCTCCCTGGCCGAGGCGATCGGCTATCAGGAGAGCGGGTTCAACAACGGCTTGGTCTCCAGCACCGGCGCGACCGGGGTCATGCAGATCGAGCCGGGCACCTGGAACTACATCGGCCAGAACCTGGCCAGCCCGCCGCCACTGTCGACGTCATCGGCTGCGGACAACATCCGCGGCGGCGTGCTGCTGCTGCACTCCCTGCTCAACCAGACCGGCGGCAACGCGGCCCAGGCCGCCGCGGCCTACTACCAGGGGCTGCAGTCCGTCCAGCAGCACGGGATGTACTCAGACACCCAGCAGTACGTCAACAACGTGCTGGCGCTGCAGCAGAAGTTCGGCGGCGGATAACGCGCTGGGCACCCCGGGGGCCGCAGCGGCCCCCGGGCGTGCGACACCGCGCCGGGTGACCGGCGCAAGGTAGCCTGCGTCCATATGTTCTACGACGACGACGCAGACCTCCACAAGCTCGACGGCAAGACCGTCGCGATCATCGGCTACGGCTCCCAGGGCCACGCCCACGCCCTCAACCTCAAGGACTCCGGCGTCGACGTCGTCGTCGGCCTGCGGGCCGGCTCGAGCAGCGTCGCCAAGGCCGAGGGTCACGGCCTGCGGGTGCTCGAGCCCGCCGATGCCGCCAGCGAAGGCGACATCATCATGCTGCTCGCCCCCGACGAGCTCCACGGCCAGATCTGGGACGACGGCCTCAAGGACGGCATCGCCGAAGGCAACATGCTCCTGTTCGGCCATGGATTCTCGATCCACTACGAGCAGATCGTCGCCCCGCCCGGTGTCGACGTGGCGCTCGTCGCCCCCAAGGGGCCCGGACACCTGGTGCGCCGCCAGTTCCTCGAGGGTTCCGGCGTCCCTGGGCTGGTCGCCGTCGCCCAGGATGCCTCCGGCGATGCGTTCCAGATCGCCCTTGCCTACGCGAAGGGGATCGGCTGCACCCGCGGCGGCGTGATCGAGACGACGTTCAAGGATGAGACCGAGACCGACCTGTTCGGTGAGCAGGCGGTGCTCTGCGGCGGCGTCACCGAGCTCGTCCGCGCCGGTTACGAGACGCTCACCGACGCCGGCTATGACCCGCGGCTGGCGTACTTCGAGGTTCTGCACGAGCTCAAGCTGATCGTCGACCTCATGTACGAGAAGGGCATTTCCGGCATGCGCTACTCGATCTCCAACACCGCGGAGTACGGCGATATGACCCGCGGCTCGCGGATCATCGGCCAGGAGACCCGGGACGCGATGAAGCAGGTGCTCGCCGAGATCCAGTCCGGCGACTTCGCGCGCGAGTGGATTGCCGAGAACCGCGCCGGGCAGGAGAACTTCAAGCGGATGCGCTCCGAGCAGGCCGGCCATCAGGTCGAGGTCGTCGGCAAGGAGCTGCGCGAGCAGATGGACTGGATCGACACCGAGTTTGAGGAATAGCCGCCAGGCGGCTCAGTACAATCGGCCGAGCCGTCGTGACTGGCGCGAGAAGGTGGGGCACCACCGTGAAGCGACGGCATCTGTCTCAACGCCGCGCGCCTGGGCATGTCAACTCCGCTGTCTGAAACGAAAGCGCACATGACCCAGCTCTCGACCGACGTGCAGATTCCCGCGCAGCTGAAGCCCGCCGACGGCCGGTTCGGCTCCGGTCCCTCCCGGGTGCGCCCGGCCCAGCTCCAGTACGCCGCCGGCCCCGGCGCCGCGATCATCGGCACCTCACACCGCCAGAAGCCGGTGCGCGAGCTCGTCGGGCGGATCCGCGCGGGGATCACCGACCTGCTGTCCCTGCCTGACGGCTACGAGGTCGTCCTGGGCAACGGCGGCACCACCGCCTTCTGGGACGCCGCCGCCTGCTGCCTGGTCCGCGAGCGCGCGCTGCACCTCGTCTATGGCGAGTTCTCCTCGAAGTTCGCCGCCTGCACCGACGGGGCCCCGTTTCTGGCGGACCCCGTGCTGGTGGAGGCCGCGCCGGGTGACGCTCCCGATCCGATGTCCGCCGTGGGTTCCGAGCCGGTCGACGTCATCGCCTGGGCCCACAACGAGACCTCGACCGGGGTCATGGTCCCGGTCACGCGCCCGCCCGGCTCAGACGGTGCGCTGGTGATGATCGATGCCACGTCGGGCGCCGGCGGACTCCCCGTCGACTGTGCCGACGCCGACGTCTACTACTTCGCCCCCCAGAAGGGCTTTGCCTCCGACGGCGGCCTGTGGCTGGCAGCGATGAGCCCGGCGGCACTGAGCCGTCTTGACGAGATCGCTGCGTCCAGCCGTGCCGGTGCCGACCGCTGGGTTCCGGAGTTCCTCTCGCTGCCCACCGCGCTTGAGAACTCCCGCAAGGATCAGACCTACAACACCCCGGCGATCGTCACCCTGCTGCTGCTCGCCGACCAGCTGGACTGGATGCTGGGCCAAGGGGGGTTGGATGCGATGGTGGCGCGGACGACCGCGTCGAGCACCCATCTGTATGAGTGGGCCGAGCGCCACCCGCACGCCACTCCGTTCGTGGCCGACGCGGCCAAGCGCTCACTCGTCGTCGGCACGATCGATTTCGGCGAGGATGTCGATGCCGCCGCATTGGCCGCCACGCTGCGCGCCAACGGGATCGTCGATGTCGAGCCCTACCGCAAGCTCGGGCGCAATCAGTTGCGGATAGCGATGTTCCCCGCCACCGAACCATCCGACGTGCAGGCACTGACGGCCTGCATCGACTGGGTCCTGGAGCAGGCATGACGAACTCAACGCGCGTGCTCGTGGCCGAGAAGATCGGCAACTCCGGCGTGGAGCTGCTGCGCCGCCACTTCGAGGTCGACCTCGGCGTCGGTTGGGATCGCTCCGAGCTGGAGCAGCGGATCGGCGACTACGACGGGATCCTCATCCGCTCGGCGACCAAGCTCGATGCCGAGCTGCTGGCCCGAGCGTCGCGCCTGCGGGCGGTCGGCCGGGCCGGCGTCGGAGTCGACAACGTCGACGTCCCGGTGGCGACCAAGCGCGGCATCATCGTCGCCAACGCCCCGGAATCGAACGTCATCACCGCCGCTGAGCACACGATGGCGCTGCTGCTGTCGCTGGCCCGCAACGTCCCCCAGGCCTACGGCTCGCTGATCGGCGGGGCGTGGGAGCGCTCGAAGTTCTCCGGCATTGAGCTGTATGAGAAGACGCTCGGGATCCTCGGCTTCGGTCGCATCGGCCAGCTCGTCGCCCAGCGGGCCCGCGGCTTCAACATGCGGGTGATCGCGTATGACCCGTTCGTGGGCGCCGAGCGCTACCGCGAGCTCGGGGTCGAGCAGGCGGCCTCGCCCGATGACGTGTATGCGGCCGCGGACTTCCTCACCCTGCACCTGCCCAAGACCCCGGATACCGAGGGCTGGCTCAACGCCGAGGCGCTGGCCAAATGCAAGGACGGGGTGCGGATTCTCAACGTCGCCCGCGGGCCGCTCGTGGTCGACGAGGATCTCCAGGCGGCGCTTGACTCCGGCAAGGTGGGCGGTGCGGCGCTCGACGTCTTCCGCACCGAGCCCGTCACCGAGCACCCGCTGTTTCACTACCCCAACGTCATCGTCACCCCGCACCTGGGGGCCTCGACCGCTGAGGCGACCGACCGGGCCGGCTACCAGGCCGCTGAGCAGGTCGTCGCCGCGTTGTCGGGAGGGGTGGTCACCAGCGCGGTCAACGTCCCCGCGATTCCGGCCGAGGACCTGGAGGTGCTCGGACCCTACGTGCCGCTGTGTGACTCGCTGGGGCGGATCGCGGTGGCGCTCGCGCTCGCCGACGGCGGCTTGATCGAGGGCATCCAGACCGACTTCTTCGGGCGCCTCGCCGATCGTGACACCCGGCTGCTGTCGATCCAGGTTCTGCTCGGCGCGCTTGGCGGCCACACCGAGGACGAGATCAACGCCGTCAACGCCCCGGCGATCGCCGAGGAGCGCGGGATCCGTGTCGTCGAGTCAAAGCACACCCAGGCACGTGACTACGCCGACTTCGTGCGCGTGGAGGTCTCCTCGGCGACCGGCCCGGTCCGCGTCGCGGGCACGCTGATCGGCAACCGCCATCGTCCGCACCTGATCGAGGCGTGGGGCCAGCGCTTCGACGTTCAGCTGGAGGAGCACGTGACACTGTTCCGCTACCGCGACGTGCCCGGGATGCTCGGCCGGGTCGGCACCCTGTTCGGGGGCCACGGGGTCAACATCGTCTCGGCCGCCGTCGGGCGCCTGCCCGACGATGCCTCTACCGGTGACGGTCACCTCGCCGCGATGGCGATCACCACGAGCTCACCGGTTCCGGTCGAGGTCGTGCAGGAGATCGTCTCCAGCGAGGGCTTCGAGGCCGGTCAGACCGTGGCGCTGTAGCGGCTGGTAGGCTGTGCCGCGTATGTCGCAGCGTCTTGAACTTCGACTTCTTCTCCTCCCCCGCAAGGGGGAATAGCGCGTGGGCGGCCGCACGTAGCCGCGAGAACAGCACTACAGAAGAGTCAAGCTTCAAGCCAAGGAAGTGAGCGACATGACACCGCCTGACGATCCAAACCGAGTACTGATCTTCGACACGACGCTGCGCGACGGCGAGCAGTCCCCTGGGATCTCGCTCAACACGCAGGAGAAGCTGGAGATCGCTCACCAGCTGGCCCGCCTCGGCGTCGACGTGATCGAGGCCGGCTTCCCGATCACCTCGTCCGGCGATTTCGAGGCGGTGCAGGCGATCGCACGGACGATTGAATCCGGACCCGCCCTTCCGCCGGTGATCGCCGGTCTGGCGCGGACCCACGTTGCCGACATCGATGCCGCCTACAACGCGGTCAAGGATGCGGCCCGGCCCCGGATCCACACCTTCATCTCCACGTCGGACATCCACATCCGCCACCAGCTGCAGACGACCCGTGAGGACGTCAAGGGCCAGGCCCGGGCCGCGGTGGCCCACGCCAAGCAGTACCTCGACGATGTCGAGTTCTCGCCGATGGACGCCACCCGCGCGGAGCTGGAGTTCACCGCGGAGGTGTGCCAGATCGCGATCGACGAGGGCGCCACCACGATCAACATCCCTGACACCGTCGGGTACACGATGCCCCACGAGTACACCGCGTTCCTGGGCCGCCTGTACGAGCTCGTGCCTGGCCTGCGTGATGTGGTGCTCTCCGTCCACTGCCACGACGACCTGGGATTGGCGGTCGCCAACTCGTTCGCCGGCCTGCAGGCCGGGGCGCGCCAGGTCGAGTGCGCGGTCAACGGGATCGGCGAGCGGGCCGGCAACGCCTCGCTGGAGGAGATCGTCATGCTCCTGCACACCCGCCAGGCCGATATCGGACTGCACACCGGCGCCGTCACCAAGGAGATCGCCCGGACCAGCCGCATGGTGAGCCGCCTCACCGGCTATCCCGTTCAGCCCAACAAGGCGATCGTCGGCCGCAACGCGTTCGCGCATGAGTCCGGCATCCATCAGGACGGCGTGCTCAAGGAACGCACGACCTACGAGATCATGGACGCGACCACCGTCGGGCTCGACGCCAACTCGATCGTCCTCGGCAAGCATTCCGGGCGCCACGCGCTGGCCCAGGCCCTGGCCGAGCTCGGTTTCGAGCTGCAGGGTCAGGCGCTCAACACCGCCTTCAAGCGCTTCAAGGAGATCGCCGACAAGAAGAAGCAGGTCACGGCGATGGACCTGGAGGCACTCGTCACCGACGAGCTGCGCCAGGAGGTGGCCGGCTACACGCTGGAGTGGTTTGACGTCGAGGCCTCGACCCGGCGTCCGCCGCATGCGACGGTCGCGGTTCGGGGACCCGACGGCGAGGAGCTCGTCGGCTCGTTCACCGGTGACGGTCCGGTCGACGCCATCTTCCATGCCATCAACGCGGCCACCAACGTCGACGCCCGGCTGCGTGAGTTCCGCGTCGACGCCGTCACTGGCGGCCAGGACGCGCTCGGAGAGACCTCGGTGGTGCTGGAGTTCGGCGGCGTGACCGGCGCCGGCCAGGGCGTCTCGACCGACATCCTGGAGGCCGGCGCGCGAGCGTATGTGCGCGCGCTGTCCAACGCCGTTCGCCGGCACGGCGTGCTCGCCGAGCGCGACGCCGCCGACGCGCCGCTTCCCGAACCGGTGCGCGCCCCGTAGGTCCGGGCCGTTGGCAACGGCCGTTATGAGCGGCCGTTATCAGCGGCCGTTACCAGCGGCCACTACCAGCGGCCGTTACCAGCGGCCACTACCAGCGGCCGTTGGAGCCCGCGACGAGCAGGCCCTGGCGATAGCCGGCCGACAGAACCCGGCTGCGGGGCTCCTGGTCCATGAAGTTCGATCCCATCGCCGCCGCGCACTCGGCGTTGGGGGCGATCGTCCGCACGTCGGCTCCGCGGCGGCGCAGCGCCAGGGCCTCGATCGTCACCGCCGAGCGGGCGACGTTGCGCATCACGGTGAGCATCGTGTGGCGGGTGGTGAGGCTGGCCGTCGGGTTGAGGCACAGCACGTGGGTGTCGCGGCCTGCGGGAGCGGCGTCGAGGTTGGTTGGGCTCCACACCCCGCCGTCGACGTACTCCCGCTCGCCGATCCGGACCGGCGCGAACAGCCACGGAACAGTGCACGACGCCTCGACCGCCTCGGCGACCGTGGCTCCGGGCGCTCCCGGGCTGCCGAACACGACCCGTCGTCCCGAGCTGCGGTCAACCGCGGTCACGCGCAGCCGGCCGTCGAACCGGGCGCCGGAACGCTCCACCTGCGTGCGCAGCCCGCTCAGCGTGTCCGGCGGGCGGGGGAGACCCCGGAGCAGCAGCGCCCGGACGAGCGCGCCTCCGGGGGCGGCGACGCCGAGCGCCAGCGGGGCGAACGTCGCGC
>JBAWFG010000343.1:0-19668 GCA_049591655.1 Solirubrobacteraceae bacterium | reverse complement strand
GGCGCCGACCGGGTGCTCGAGCTGCCGCGGGCCGGCAAGGTCCGCGCCCAGGATGCGGCCGTCCGCGTCGCCCGGGGCGAGATCGTCGCCTTCTCCGATGCCAACGCGAGCTGGGCGCCGGACGCGCTGCGGGAGCTGGTGGCGCCGTTCGCCGACCCCGCCGTCGGCTACGTGTGCGGCGACGTGCGCTTCGTCAACGAGCAGGGCACCAACCAGGAGGGGCTGTACTGGCGTTATGAGATGGCGATCCGAGCGCTTGAATCGCGGGTGCGGTCGGTGACCGGCGGCAACGGCGCGATCTACGCCACCCGCGCCAGCTCGTACCTCGTCGTCGACGCGATCATGGGCCACGACCTCTCGTTTCCGTTCAACATGGTCAAACGGGGCTGGCGTGCGGTGTACGCACCCGCGGCCCACGCCAGCGAGAAGATGGTGCCCTCAATCGAAGGAGAGTTCCGCCGCAAGCGGCGGATGATGAGCCACGGCTGGCCGATCCTTCTGCGGGGCGGGATGCTGTCGCCGCGCGGCTATGACCCGGTGTATGCGCTGATGATCGTCTCGCACCGCGTGCTGCGCTACGCGACCCCGTTTCTGCATCTCGCCGCCCTCGGCGCCAGCCTGGCGCTCGTGCACGCCGGCGACGTCTACCTGGTGGCGGTGGTGGCGCAGCTCGGTCTGGCCCTGGCCGCGGTCGCCGCCCGCGCGGTGCCGGGGCGCCCGCTACTCGTCGCCCGCTATTACGTGCTGACCACCGCCTCGCTGGCGGCCGGACTGTGGGATTGGCTGGCCCACGGGACCGAGGCCGGCTGGGAGCCCGCCGAGGGCACCCGGTGATCAAGCGAGCGCTGGACATCGCCATCGCGCTGCCGCTGGCGATCGCGACGGCCCCGTTGCTGGCGCTGCTCGGCACGGCGATCAGGCTCGAGTCACGGGGTGCGGCGATCTACCGCCAGACTCGCGTGGGCCGGGATGGGGTCCTGTTCGAGATCTTCAAGCTGCGCACCATGGTGTCCGGGGCCGAGTTCACCGGCGCCGGGCTGGCGATCGCCGCCGGCGACCCGCGCATCACCCGGCTGGGAAAGCTGCTGCGTCGCTACTCGCTCGACGAGCTGCCCAACCTGTGGAACGTCCTGCGCGGTGAGATGTCGATCGTCGGTCCGCGCCCAACGCTCAAGGGCCAGGTCGACCAGTACACCGAGCGCCAGCGCGGGCGGCTGGCGGTCAAGCCCGGGATCACGGGCTGGGCGCAGATCAATGGCCGGGCGTCGCTGCCATGGGCTGAGCGGATCGAGCTCGACCTGTGGTACGTCGAGCACCGGTCGCTGGCGCTCGACCTGCGCATCATCAGCCGTACCCTGGGCCAGGTGATCCGGGGCAGCGGCATCTACAAGGGAGCGACCGGCGGATGGCATCCACCGACTCAGGGGTAGCGGTCCTGCTCACCGGTGTGGGTAAGCGGTTCGCGCTCGTGTCCGCATTCGGCGCGGTCGCCACGACGATCGCCGCCGACCCCAACCCGCTCGCCCCGGCCCAGTACGCCGCCCATCACCGCCGCTCGGTCCCGCGCTTCGATGACCCGGCCTACGTTCCGGCACTGCAGGAGCTGTGCGCCGAGTTCTCGGTCGGCGCCGTCGTGCCGCTCACCGATCTGGACCTGGAGATCCTCGGCACCGCGCGTCAGCAGGGTCGGCTGCCGGCATTCGTCCCCGACGGCGATGTCGCGGCCGCGACCTTCGACAAGTACGAGACGCACCTGCTGCTTACGCGCCTGGGGTTGCCCTCGCCGCCAACGGTGCTGCCGGGCGAGCCCGTCGAGAGCTATCCCGTGATGATCAAGCCCCGCTGGGGCTCGGGGGCCCGTTCGATCCATCTCGCCCGCGACGAGCGCGAGGCCGAGTTCCTGGCCGCCTATATCCGCGAGCCGGCAATGGTCCAGCGCGCCATGCAGGGGCCCGAGTTCTCGATCGACTGCATGTCGGATCTCGACGGGCGCTGCCTCAACGCGATCCCGCGCACGATGATCGAATCCCGCGGCGGCGAGTCGATCAAGGGCACGGTGATCGCCGACGACGAGCTGGTCGATCTCGGTCGCCGCGTGGTGGAGGCGATCGGGTGTCGCGGGCCGTGCACGGTGCAGGCGTTCCGCGACGGCGAGATCGGCCTCGGGATCACCGACGTCAACACGCGGTTCGGCGGTGCCTGCCCGGCTCACCTGTACGCGGCGCTGCCCGGGCGCACGTACCCGGAGCTGATCGTGCGCCTGGCCCGCGGGGAGACGGTCGCCCCCCACCTCGGCGAGTACCGGGCCGGCGTCACGTTCACCCGTTACTACTGGCAGCTGGAGCTCGACGAGTCACTGGCGCCGACCGGCCGGGACATCCTGGACTGAGTAAGCCGGCACTGCGCAGCCACTAATCTGAAGGGCTGTGATCGACTCGGGTGTGGTGAGCGCCACGCAGGACACCGCGGTCAGCTGGCTGACGGAGGGCCGCCGCTTCGTCCAGGCGCTGCTCGTGGAGGTGGAGGGCTCGGCTCCGCTGCCCGCCGGCGCGATGATGATCGTCGACGAGGGCGGCAACATCGAGGGATCGATCACCGGTGGCTGCGTCGAGGGCGCGGTCGTGGAGGAGGCCGAGGCATTGCTCGGCGCCGACGCGCCCGCGCCGGCCAAGCTGCTGACCTATGGCATCTCCGACGAACTGGCCGGCACCGTCGGGCTCATGTGCGGCGGCATCGTCCACATCCTCGTGGGCGAGCTCGACGCCGACGCGGCGGGAGCCGAGCGCGCCGTGCTCGCCGCCCATGCTGTCGGTGAGCCCGCGGCGGTGGCGACGTTGCTCGACGGCCCCGCGGCCGGAGCCCGGCTGGCCGTCGTCGGCGAGGAGGTGATCGGCTCGCTGCGAGGCCCGGCGCTCCTGGATCGCAACGTCACCCGCGAGGCGCAGGGGCTGCTGGAGGAGGGCAAGACGACAGTGCGGCGCTTCGGGGACGATGGCGCGACGCTCGGCGACGACCTGCGCGTGCACATCCGTGCCTACGCGCCGCCGCCTCAGATGTACATCTTCGGCGCCATCGACTTCTCCGCGGCGCTGGCTCCGTTCGCCTCCCAGATCGGCTACCAGGTGACGATCTGCGACGCACGCGACCGGTTCGTCAGCTCGCCGCGCTTCTCATCGGTGGCCACGGTCAACGTCGGGTGGCCTCAGGACGTGATGCGCGACGTCACGCTCGGCCCGCGCGACGCCGTGCTGGTGTTCACCCATGACCCCAAGTTCGACGAGCCGGCGCTGATCGCAGCGCTCGCCACCGACGCTGGGTACATCGGCGCGCTCGGCTCGCGGCAGACCACCGCTGACCGGGAGCAGCGACTGCGTCGTGCCGGTGTCGGCGACGCCGAGCTGGCCCGGCTCCACGCTCCGTGCGGGTTGGACATCGGCTCCCGCACGGCTGAGGAGACCGCCGTCTCGGTGCTGGCCGAGATCATCGCCGCTCGGGCGCGGCGCGGCGGTGCGCCGCTGCAGGCCACCAGCGGGCCGATTCACGGTCGCGACCGGGTGTCCTGAGGACCACCGCGCCCGACAGTGCCGCCAGCACGGCGGTAGCGGAGATCACGATCCAGCCGTGGTGAAACGCGCTCACCCGCGCGGCCTCGCTGACCGGTGCCCCGATCACGGCGACGAGCACCGCCACGCCCACGGCGAGACCGACCTGCCGCAACATGTTGACCACCGCTGACCCCGTCGCGAACGACTGCGGAGGCAGCGACGCCGCGCCCGCCGACATGAACGTCGGCAGCGTCAGCCCCACCCCGACTCCGGTCATCAGCATCCCCGGCAGCATCTCGCCCACGTAGTTGGGCGTCGCCCCGGCGCGCAGCGCCCACCACGCCACGCCGGCGGCGTACACGGTCGCGCCCACGGCGATCACCGGCCCGGGACCGAACCGCGCGATCAGCCGTCCTGCGACCAGGAACGAGAACAGCGGCACCATCAGCGGTCCGGGCGCTACCGCGAGGCCGGTCTGCAGCGCGCTCCACCCCCACACCTGCTGGTCCCACAGGACGATCGACAGCAGCATCGCGCCGAACGCGATCGAGAACACCAGCGCCACCACCGAGGAGCCTGAGAAGCTCCGCACCCGGAACAGCGCGCCGTCGATCAGTGGGTTGTGATGGCGCGCCGTGTGCAGGGCGAACAGCGCGAGCGCCAGGGCCGAAGCGGCGAGTGCCCCCAGCGTCGGCAGCGCCGCCCAGCCCCAGTCGTTGCCCTTGACCAGCCCCAGCGTGAGCGCCGCCACCCCGACCGTGATCAGGGTGGCGCCGAGTGCATCGGGGCGCGGCACGGAATGGCCCGCGACGACCGGCAGGCGCCGCGCCCCCACGAGCACCGCCAGGAGTCCGATCGGCACATTGACCAGGAACACCCAGCGCCAGCTGGCGGCGACGAGCAGGCCGCCGACAACCGGTCCCAGCGCGGCGGCGAGGCCGCCGATCGCCGTCCAGGCCCGGACCGAGCTCTGGCGACGCTCCGGTGCGCTGGTGGCCAGCACGAGGCTCAGCGAGGTCGGCGTCAACAGTGCCGCGCCGGCCGCCTGGACGATCCGGAAGACGACGAGCATGGTCAGGCTGTCCGCGGCCCCGCAAGCGGCCGAGGCGGCGGTGAACACCAGCACCCCGAGCAGGAAGCCGTTCTCCCGGCGATGGCTCTCGGACAGGCGCCCGAACAGGACGAGCAGCGACGCGTAGACGATGGCGTAGCCGTTGAGCACCCACGAGAGGTCGCCCAGGCTCCGGGCGTGCAGATCACGGGCCATGTCGGGCAGGGCCACGTTGACGATGAACAGGTCGAGGCTGGCCAGGACGACTCCGGCGCAGACGATCACCAGCACCAGCGTGGGGGAGGCGTCGGCGCGTCGCCACGACCTCTGACTAAGGATTTGCATAGCCAGACCCTACCAGACTGACTTAGGTTTGTGTGAGTCAGGTAGAATGCGATCCATGACGACCACGATTGAGATGAGCGAGGCGCTGCAGCCCCGCCGAGAATGGGAGGCCACCGACTGCCCGATGGCCAGTGCCCTGGATGTGATCCACACCCGCTCGGCGTTCCTCGTCCTGCGTGAGGCGTATTACGGCGCCACCCGCTACGAGGAGTTCACGCGCCGGACCGGATTGAGCGACCCGGTGACCGCCGCGCGGCTGCGTGAGCTGACCGAGGCCGGGATCCTGGACCGCGAGCCCTACCAGGAGCCGGGCCAGCGCACCCGGCAGCGCTACCTGCTCACCGACAAGGGCAGCGAGCTGCTGCCGGTGCTGGTTGCCCTCATGCAGTGGGGGGACCGCTGGGAGCAGGATGGCCAGGCCCCCGTGGAGATCCGCCACCGCGGCTGCGGGGCTGCGGTGACCGCCCAGCTGCGCTGCGCCTCAGACCACGCCGTGGCCGGGGACGAGCTGGAACTGGCCGGCCGCCGGCCTCGCCGCGCGCGCCCACCCGCTGGCTGAGCATCCCGACCGCGAGCGAGGCCGCGGGCTCGGATACAGTGCCCGAGCCGTGAGGAGAGGGGTCGGGTTACTGCTGGTCGTGCTTGCCGCGCTCGCGTGGGGGGACGCGGCCGCGTCGGCGACGGTGTCCGGCGCCGCAGTCACCGGTTGGCGGTCGGCCGGAATCGTCCGCGCTGCGGGCGGCCCGTATCTGACCGACGCCGCCGGGCGGCGGCTGCAGCTGCACGGCGTCAACCTCGTGGCCAAGTGTGGCGGCGGCGCCGTCGACCTGCCGGAACTCGGCACACCATGCGTCGGTCTCGCCCAGGGCCCGCGCCTGGCCTACGTGCTCTCTCCCCGGGCGGCTGACCCGGGGCGCCGGTTCACCGCGGCCGACGCCCGGACCCTGGCTGCGCTGGGCTTCAACGTCGTCCGTCTGGGGATCATCTGGGAGGGTCTGGAGCCCGGTCAGGCCGGAGTCGGCCCCAACGACCCGCGTTACTGCGCCCCGCACCGGATCCGAACGCGCTTTCCGCGGCTCGGGGCCGCCGACCCGTATGACGCCGCGGTCGTCGCCGCCTACCTGCGGCGGACCGACCGAATCGTCTCGGTGCTGGCGGGCGCCGGCCTGCGGGTGATCCTGGACATGCACTCCGACGCGTGGGGCTCGGCGTTCTCGCAGGCGGCGGGGGCCACCCCGTGGAACGGGGAGGGGGCTCCGCCGTGGGCCACCTGTACCGGCAGGCGGAAGTTCGTGGCGACACCGGGCTGGGGCTCGGCGTACGCGGACCCCGCCGTTCAGACGGCGATCCACCACTTCTGGGCCAACGACGTCGCCGGCGACCTCCAGGGTCAGTACGCACGGGTATGGCAGGCGGTGGCGCGTCATTTCCGCGCCGACCCACGCATCCTGGGCTATGAGCTCTACAACGAGCCCAACGACTTCCGGGTCAGGCGGTTTGACCCGGAGCTGCAATGCGACTACGCGGGCCCGCGCCGCGCCCCGGTCTCGTGCGCCGCGGCCGGTCATCCGGCGGCGCTGGCCGGTGGCCTGATCGGAGCCGTGCAGTCCGCCGATCGGACCCACGTGGTCATCTACGAGCCAAGTGGCGCGGTCGATTACGGTGCGGCGGACACGCTCGGGATCGCCGAGCCACTGCCGTTGGGCAACCTGGCGCTCGCGTTTCACGCCTACGGGGGGATCGCCGCGCAGCTGCGCCAGGCCCGCGCCGAGCGCGCCCGGACGCGCGTCGCTTCGCCGGGCGGCCCGGCCTTGATCCTGGATGAGTTCGGGGCCACCGGAGATGCCCCGTCGATGGCCGGCACCGTCGACCTCGCCGAACCGCTGAACCTGTCCTGGGTGTACTGGTCGGCGATGCAGCTCAACGACCCCACCGGCGGAGCTGCGACCGAGGGACTGATCGATCAGAGCACCCGGCGCCCGTATCCGGCCCTGGCCCGCGCGCTGGCCGTCCCCTACCCGTGGGCGACCGCCGGCCGGCCCGGTGCTCAGTCCTTTGACCGGCGCACCGGGGTGTTCCGCTACCGGTATGCGACCGACCCGGCGGTGCGCGCTCCGACCGAGATCGAACTGCCTCGCTCGGTGTACCGGCCTGGCTACACGGTGCGCGTCGCCGGAGCCGAGGTCGTGTCGGCGCGGGGCGCACACGTCCTGGCGCTGCGTGCTGGTCGACGAGCACGCCGGGTGGCGCTGACCGTCAGCCCGGGGCCGTAAAATGCCCCGGCCCGCCACCCGGAGGAAGCGGGCGTCGGGCCGGGCCGAGGTCTCCAGGCGCAGTTCCCGCGGTACTGCGGGAACTACCGTCAGGATGCGTAAGGCCGCGCCGGGCCACCGTGATGCGCCGCGCGTGCGGTGCTTCTACGGGCCGCCGACGGGCTCGTGCGCTGCGCCCGCACGCGCCGGACGAGCCTCTGCTCGTCCTTATTGGCGACGCGGATCGCTCCGCTCAGGAGCCCGACGATGCCGAGGACGACAGCCGCGCAGAGGATGACGTTCAGGATGACCACCAGTGCCATGGAGACCTCACTTTCCGGTTTCTCGATGGCTTAAGCGTGCCCATCTCGCGTCGTTTTACTCTTTTCAGGGAGTATGAATTCTCTTACGTAGCCGCCCAGGTTGGGCGCTCGAGATCACCGCAAACGTCTGCGGCGTGCGGCGCACTCTCAGCCGACTCTGGCAGCGCTGCCGATTGCCGGATCTCTGGCCAGCGACGCGGGAGCGGCGGCACGACCGCGCCGTCGGCGAGCGCCGGCACGGCGCGCGGCTCAGGGGCCGGGGCGAAGCTCGGGAGCTCAAGGGCGAAGATCGATCCTGCCTCGGTGCTTGTCACGGTGCAGCTGCCGCCATGCGCTCGGGCGATCGCATCGGCGATGGCCAGCCCCAGCCCGACGCCTCCGGCCGAACGCGTGCGCGCCGAATCAGCGCGACCGAACCGGTCGAAGATCCGCGCCAGCGCCTCGGGTGCCACCCCAAAGCCTTCGTCCTCCACCTCGATCGACACCTCCCCAGGCCCGAGCGTCCGTGCGCGCAGCTCGATGGCGGCATGTGGTCGGGAGTACTTCACCGCATTCTCGAGCAGCGCGTCCAGGGCGGCCCGCAGGCGTTCGGCATCGATGAGCAACCGGCCCGGCGCCAGTGGGCCCAGCCGCCAGGCCCGAGGGGCGAGCTCGGACCACCGCATGAAGATGTCCTCGAGCAGCGGTTCGAGCTCGACCTCGGTCAGCCGAACGAAGTCAGGTTGGTCGGCGCCGGCCAGCAGGAGCAGACGCTCGACGATCGCCTCCATCCGGCCCAGCTCGTCGAGCGCGACGTCGATCTCCGGCCGCTTGCCGGCCTGAACGCGCAGCAGTTCGAGGTGCCCCCGGGCGATGGTCACCGGGGTGCGCAGCTCATGCGAGGCGTCATGGATGAAGCGCTCCTGGCGCTCGAGCAGCGACCGGCCCTCCTCGGCGCGCCACTCCGCGATGCGCAGAGCCTCGACGCGGCGCCGGGCGTGCCACACCATCGCCAGGAACATGGCGGCCATCAGCGGCACCTCCATGAGCTCGCCCCACAGCTGGATGTCGTGAAAGGCATCGAGCCCGATCGACACGCCGGTCATGGCCACCACGGCCCCCAGGACGACGAGCGTCGGCTGCAGAGACCACACGCGGAATCCGTAAACCAGCGTCAGGCTGATCCAGACGAAGTGAAACGGGATCGTCTCCCAACTCGGCCAGGCGATCATCGCGGCGTAGTTGACGGCGGCGAATGACGCCCAGGCTACGTCCACCCAGTGGCCGCGCAGCACCTGCCTGAGCTGCCCAGTCCTGATCATGCGGCGACCCGGTAGCCGGCGTTGCGGACGGTCTCGATTGGGGCGTCGGCCCCGAGCTGCCGCCGCAGCCGCCGGACGCACACGTCGACGACGTTGGAGCGCGGATCGAAGTCGAACCCCCAGACCTCCGACAGCAGGCGCTGGCGGCTGATGACCTCCCCGGCGTGCAGCATCAGGAAGTGGAGCAGGCGGAACTCGCGATCGGGCAGGTCGGCCACGGTCTCGCCCAGATGCGCCTGCCGGCGCGTCACCTGGAGCGCCAGCCGCCCGGCCCGCAGGACGGTCCCGTCCTCGGTGCCCGCGGGCCGGCGCAGCTGCACGCGCACGCGCGCGAGCAGCTCTTCCAACGAGAACGGCTTTGCCAGGTAGTCGACGGCGCCGAGCTCGAAGCCACGCAGCTTCGTCGCCAGGTCAGTGCGCGCCGACAGGATGAGCACCGGCAGTCCGGGTCGCTGCTGGTGAACCTCCGCCAGCACATCAAGGCCGTCGCGGCCGGGCAGCAGCAGGTCGAGGATCGCGAACGAGTAGCTGCCGGTGAGCGCGCGCGCCAACCCCTGCTCCCCGTCGCTGACGACGTCGACGGTGAACCCCTCGGCCCGAAAGGCGCTCGCGACAAACGCGCTGATTCGGGCCTCGTCCTCGACCACAAGCATGCGCACTCTGTTTCTCTCCTCCCTGAGACGGGGAACATATCCGTTGGGGCATGACTTGTAAATGACCGGTGGATGACAACCCGGTCATCTCGCTTGCCTTTCTAGTGAGCTCCGCATACGTTTGCGGCGCAAATGGAGAAGGCCAGATGAGCGCGGTGGCAAGGAGGCTGATGGCGGTCGCGGTGGTGACCGTGGCCGTAGGTGTCCTTCTGGGGCTGTACATCGGCGTCTACCTGACGGCCGCTCCGGGAATGGCGACCGCCGCGCGCACCGGCGGCGGCGGCGCGCAGCTGTACCTGGCGACGGTCCCCGCCGCCGCGCTGAACGACCCGCACCCGACCTGGGTCTCCTACTACGCGGTCGACGCCAACGTCCACAACTGGCGTCACGACACCACGTACCAGCTGCCGGCCCACACGCTCGTTCACGTCACGATCTACAACTACGACTCCCAGACGGGGTTGCGCAATCCGTTCATCGCGGCGGCGACCGGAACGACCACCGGGAACTTCGTGCTCAACGGCAAGCCGACCCAGGCGATCAGTCCTGACAGCGCATCTCACGTCTTTGCGATCCCGGAGATCGGCCTCACCGTCCCCATCTACGGGATCCCGGACAGCGCCAAGAACCCGTGCAGCAACGCGCCGTGCTCGCTGAGCAACGACCACAGCACCACGTCGTTCACGTTCCGCACACCCGGCCGGGGTCTCTACCGGTGGCAGTGCTTCGTTCCGTGTGCCGCCGGCTACATCGAGGGTTGGGGTGGGCCGATGCAGACAGTCGGCTACATGGACGGCTTCATCAAGGTCGTTTGAGGCGACCGGTCGGAAGATGAGCGAGACCAACCACTTCCGCCGCGTCGTGATGTGGTGGCTGCTGGCGAGCGTCATCTGCACCCCGCTGGTGGTGTTCGTGCTCGCCCCGGGGCTGCCGCCGGGGAACGGCTCGGTCGAGGCGTCGGGTCAGGTCGTCGACAACACAGTCCTGCTCGGCCTCTCGACGCCGGTCGCGCTCGTCGTGCTCGTGTACTTCATCTACGCGATCATCGCGTTCCGTGAGCGGGAGCCCGGGGCGGTGCTCGATGGGCCACCGATCCGTGGCGACGCCCGGATCCAGACCACCTGGCTGGCCGTCACCACGACGATCGTGCTCTTTCTGGCCGGGTACGGCACGGTCCGTATGCTCGCCGACGGGGCCGGCGGCGGACAGGGACCGAACCCCATCTCGGCACCCGCCAACTCCGGTCACGCCCTCCAGGTCCAGGTGATCGCCCAGCAGTGGCGGTTTACCTACCGCTATCCAGGCTACGGCGGCGTCGAGACCAACAGCCTCGAGCTGCCGGCCAACCGGATGGTTGAGTTCCACGTCACCTCGCTCGACGTAATCCACTCCTTCTGGGCCTACCAGCTTGGCGTCAAGGCGGATGCCAACCCCGGCATCGACAACATCGCCTACGTCACCACCAAGGGTCCGATGTCGTTTGCCGTGCACTGTGCCGAGCTGTGCGGCGTGTGGCACGGCTACATGTACGACACCGGGCGCATCGTGCCCTCGACTCAATTCGCGAGCTGGATCGCAGCGCGCCAGCAGCAATACGCACCGGTGACCAAGCAGCTGGGACCGTACTCAAACCAATACTTCCCAGATCCGCAGAGGAGAGGTGGATGACCGCAGTAGCGATCTCAGCGGGCCAGCGCCCCGCGTGGCGCAGGTTCGTCGGTTTCAACCTGCTCACCGGCATCATCCTGGCAATCGTTGGCTATCTGATCGGCGCATGGATCGGCGGTCTCATCCACGCCCCAAGCCTCGACTACTTCTCGGCTCAGGCCGGCCAGAACGACATATCGGTACTCCTCGGTTACCTGTTCGGCGTGATCGGCTTCCTGGTGGGGCTCGGGTTCGCCAACTATCCGGTGCGGCGGATGTTGGGTCATCCGCCTACGCTCGCCGAGCACGAGAGCGAGGGCGAGGGCGCCGCGCGCTACTTCCGGCTGTGCACAGACCACAAGGTCGTCTCGATGCAGTACCTGATCGGGATCGGCGTCTTCTTCCTCGTCGGCGGCATCAACGCGATGCTCATCCGCACCGAGCTGCTCAATCCCACCACGCACGTGTTCGGGCCCAACCAGTACCTCACGCTCGTCGGTATGCACGGAGCGATGATGATGGGGATCATGACCTCAGGGGTGCTGGGGCCGTTCGCCAACTGGCTGGTCCCACTGATGATTGGGACCCGACGGATGGCGTTCCCGCGGATCGAGTCGTTCACGTTCTGGCTGCTGATGGCCGCCGGAGTCATGCTGATCACGACGGTCTTCTTCGGGGGCTTCCAGACCGGCTGGACCGGATACCAGCCGCTGGGCGATCAGGGCACCGCCGGCTATGACGCCTATATCGGCTTCTTCGCGCTGGTCGGCCTCTCGATGTGTCTGCTCGGCTTCAACCTGCTGGCGACGATCATCACCATGCGCGCGCCGGGCATGACCTGGGACCGGCTGCCGATCTTCGTCTGGAGCGTGCTCGCCACCGCCATCCTGATGATGCTGGCCGCGCCGATGCTGCTGGCAGCTCTGATGATGGGAGCGTTCGACCGCACCGTCCAGACTGCGTTCTACGTCGCCGGCAGCGGCGGCAGCGCCTACCTGTGGCAGAACCTGTTCTGGGTGTTCGGGCACCCGGAGGTCTACATCGTCGCGCTGCCCGGCTTCGGCATCGTGCTCGAACTGTTGCCCGTGTTCTCTCGCAAGCCGCTGTGGGGCTACCGGCTCGCCGTGGCCGGCATGCTCGGAGTGGCGCTGCTGAGCTTCTTTGTCTGGCAGCACCACCTGTTCGTGAGCGGTATCAACGCCGACCTGCGGCCGTTCTTCATGCTCTCGACCGAGCTCATCTCGCTGCCGACCGGATTCGTGTTCATCTGCGCGATGGGCACCATCTGGAGAGGGCGATTGCGCTTCACCGTGCCCATGTTGTTCTGCATGGGATGGGTGTTCAACTTCCTGTTCGGCGGTCTCTCAGGCGTGTTCCTGTCCGACGTCCCGAGCGACGTCACGACCCACGGCAGCTTCTTCTCGATGGCCCACTTCCATTACACGATCATGGGCGGGCTCGTGTTCGCGCTCTTAGCGGCGATCTATTACTGGGGCCCGAAGATGACGGGCTTCAAGTTCAACGAGCGCCTGGGCAAGATCCACTTCTGGACGCTGTTCATCTCGTTCAACAGCACCTTCGGTCCGCTGTTCGCCCTGGGTCTGCTTGGCCAGCCCCGCCGCGTGGTCACGTATCCGTCGAATCTCCAATCGCTCAACGACTGGGTGTCGGTGTCGGCATTCTGCATCGGTATCTCGATGCTCATCTTCCTGGTCAACGTGATCTGGTCACTGCTGATCAAGCGGGAGCCCTCGGAGCCCAATCCCTGGAACTCCAAGGGGGCCGAGTGGCAGTACCCGACTCCCGTCCCGCTGCATGACTTCGAGACCTTCCCGGTGTTCGACGGGGAGCCCTACCCGTACGGTGTCGAGCAGCCGGGCCGCCCGGCAGCGACCCCAACTCCGGCCGGCTGAGGAGGCTGACTCATGGAAGGTTCCGCATCAGCTCCCACCTCTGCCGCCTTTGAGCTCGAGCCACCGGAGTGGCAGCCACGGGCCATGTGGGTCAGCGCGCGCCAGCTGTGTGGCGCCGCCGCCTTCTTCTTCATCTCGTTCGTCTTCGCCTACTTCTACCTGCGCTCGCTGGACACCAACAAGTCCTGGAAGATCGGAGACGTGAATCCGCCGGTCGGCTGGGGCCTGGTGATCATGTTGGTTCTGGTGGTCAGTGCCATCGCCCTGCGTCTCGCAGCCACCCGGCCTGAACTGACCGTGAGTGCCGGTGCAGTGGCGGCCGGTCTGGCGTTTCTGTCGATCGTGCTGCAGGTGATCGACTGGACTTCGCTCAGCTTCGGTCCCGCCAGCGGAGGCTATGCCAGCGTGTTCGTGGGATGGACCGCGTTCTACACAGTGTTCAGCCTGTTGTGCGTCTACTGGATCGAGACGCAGGTGGCGACTGCATGGCGACGGCGGCGTACCGACGTCAGCGCGACGCCGGCCCACGTGACCAGCGACGTGGAGACGGTCCGCGCCGGCTTGGAAGCTTGCTCGTTCTTCTGGAGCTTCTACGTCTTCAACGGGGTCGTCCTGTTCGTGCTCCTCTACCTGCTCTGACGCATGAGCTGGGGCGGCTGGTCGATCTCACCGTCGGTCATCTACGTTGTGGCCGCCGGGGCGCTGTACTGGGCCGGGGGCCGGGGGTACCGCCGCACTCCTGAGCCGCTGCGGGAGATCTCGTTCGCCGCCGGTCTGGCATCGATCGTGATCGCGCTGGACTCTCCGCTTGACGGGTATGCCGACCAGCTGTTCTGGGCCCACATGTTCCAGCACGTACTGCTGCTCACCGTCGCGCCGCCGCTGATCCTGCTGGGGCGTCCGTGGCCGCGGATGTGGCGGGCGCTCCCGCTGCACTGGCGCACCACCACCGGGCGGGCAGTCGCGCTGTCGCGGTGGGCCGCGCCGGTCCGCGCGCTGTCGCATCCGATCCCGGCGTGGCTGCTGTTCAACGTGACGCTGTGCGCGTGGCACATCCCCGCCGCGTACGACGCGACGCTCCGCTACGGGACGATCCACGATCTCGAGCACGCCATGTTCTTCTTCACTGGGCTGCTGTTCTGGGCGCGAGTGATCGACCCGGGCCCCCTGCGTCCGCGCCTGCCATGGCTCGGCCGGATCGCCTACGTCATCGCCGCGATGGTCGTCGGCTGGGTGATCGCGATCACCCTGGTCATGGTTCCCCATCCGATCTACGGCTTCTACGCGGCGCTCGCTCATCGTCCGGGCGACATCTCGGCACTGACCGACCAGCAGATCGCCGCCGGGATCATGTGGGTCCCCGGCTCGATTGCCTACGGGATCGCGATGATGACCGGCGTCTACCGCTGGCTGGACCCCGACGCGGCGGCTCGGCCGCGGCCCACTGCGCTCACCACCTGAGGAGGACTGATCACACCATGCCGACGCTCATGTTTGCCGACAACTTCCTGGCCGGCTCGATCCTGTCGCTGCTGATGCCGACGCTGCTGCTCAGCGCGATCGCGGTCTGGTACGTCATGGCGGTCAAGCGCGTGCCCAAGGACACTCCCACCTCCTCGACAACGCTGCCGTCGCCGGAAGTGCTTGCCGCCACCGAGGATGCCGACATAGTGCCGCCGCCCGAATCCCCCGCCGCCGGCTCGTGATGGACGTCGGTGCCGGTGTGACCCCGGCGCTCCGACGCCGGCGCCTGCGCACGCCACAGATCCTCGGTGCCCTGGCGCTGGCGGCACTGCTCGGTATCGGCATCGGCATCGGGATCCACCGGCTGGTGGCCGGTCAGCCGCCTCGTATTGCCGCGCCGCCCACCGCGCCGGGACTGGAAGGCCAAGCGGTCTGGCCGGCGGGCACGCGGCCGGCTCCCGACATCACGACCCTCACCGACCAGACCGGGCACCGGTTCAACCTCGCGTCCCTGCGCGGACGGACCGTCGTCATGGAATTCTTCGACTCCCACTGCCATCAGGAGTGCCCCCTCGCCGGCCGAACTCTGGCCGCCGCCGAGCGGGTCCTGCCCGCGGGGGCGCGCCCGGTCCTGGTCGTCGTCAGCGTCAATCCGCGGGACACGCCGGCCAGCGCCCGTGCGGCCGCCCGGGAGTGGGGCCTCGCCGGGTTGGCCTCGTGGCACTGGCTGATGGGGTCCACCGCCCGGCTGGCCCCGGTGTGGAGGGCCTACCACATCGTCGTCCGTCCCGAGAAGGGAGACATTGGTCACACCGAGGCGCTGTACCTCCTGGACCGGCGGGGCGATGAGCGTGCGGGCTACCTCTATCCCTACATCCCCGGATCGGTGGCGCACGATCTGCGGCTCCTTGCGGCGCCCGCGCGCGGTAAGTCCGGTGCCCATGCCTGAAATCGCCGAACTGCTTCCGGCGACGGCCCTGGTGGATGCACCACGTACGGTGCGCGGTCCCGCCTGGCGCGACACCCTCGCTGACTACGTGACGCTGACCAAGCCGCGGATCATGTCGCTGCTGGTCCTGACGTCGGTGTGCGCGATGGTGGCCGGCGCCGCGGGATCCCCGGCGCTGGGCTCGCTGCTGGCGCTCATCGTCGGCGGGGCGCTGGCCTGCGGCGGCGCCAGCGCCCTCAACCACGTGCTCGACCGTGACATCGATCGCCTGATGGGGCCGCGCACGGCCTCGCGTCCGGTGGCCGCGGGAAGGATCTCGCCGCGGCGAGCGGTCGTGTTCGCGGTCACCCTCTCGGCCGGGGCGTTCGTGGTCCTGACCGCTTTCGACAACCTCCTGGCGGGGGTACTGGCGCTGACCGGCGGAGCATTCTACGTGGCGGTGTACACGCTCTGGCTCAAGCGCAGCACGGCGCAGAACATCGTCATCGGGGGAGCCGCGGGTGCGATTCCGCCGCTGGCCGGCTGGGCCGCCGCCCATGGCCGACTCGGTCTGGGCGCCTGGTTGTTGTTCCTGATCGTCCTGGTGTGGACGCCGCCGCATTTCTGGGCCTTGGCCCTGCTGTTGGCCCCACACTATGAGGCAGCACGTGTGCCGATGATGCCCGTCGTCCGGGGCTACGCGGCCACCGCCGGCCAGGTCCTGGTGTACACGGGCGTCCTCGTGGTGGTGACGATGGTGCCGGTCGCGACGGGCACCTTCGGAGCTTTGTACCTGGTCTCGGCGGTCGCTCTGGACGCCGTCCTGTGTGTGCTCGCCTGGCGCCTGAGGCGCCGGCAGACGCCTGCCCGTGCCGCGGCGCTGTTTCACTACTCGCTGCTGTATCTGGCGTTGCTTTTCGTGGCGGTCGCCGCCGGCGCGGCGATCCACTGAGCCCTACGGGGCGCCGGCCTCCCAGAGAGCGGTCCGGCCCCAGGCGCCTTCAATCACGACGTCAGGGTCCTGTCCGCGGACCTGGGCGAGGTGCGCAGCGAGCACCTGCAGGCGGACGGTGAGCGGCAGCTGGGCCAGGAGCGGATCCAGCTCCCGGGGCTCCTCGGCGGTGACGACGTCGAGCCCCTCCTCGGCCGCAGCCGCGCCGAGCGACTGCACCAACCCTGACGTGTCGGCTGCCGGCGATACCAAGATGAGCGCGTCATCCGGACCCAGTGGCACCGCCGATCCGTGCAGCAGATACTCCGCCTCGTAGCCCTCAGCAGGCAGCCGCGCCGACTCGCGCAGCTTCAGCGCGCCCTCGCGTGCGGTGACCGCGGCCGGGCCGGCACCTGCCAGGACGATCAGGCGCGGCGGCGCGGCGGTCATCAGCGGAGGCTCAGACGCCGCCGACGTGACCAGCCCCGGAAGGTCGCCGAGCCGGCCACTGTCAAACGCAGTGGGGCCGGTCGCCGCGGCGAGGCGGGCGAGGACGAGCAGCGCGGCGAGATAGCTGGCGGTGTAGGTCTCTGAGCGCTCGGCGGGCACCGTCTCGATCGCCTCGGGCCATCCCCGTTCCCGCCCGGTGATCGACACCAGGGCGGCGCCGGCTGCCAGCACCCGCTCGCGGGTCCGGCGGGCGAACGCGGTCTCGGTGGTGTGGCTGATCACGACGACAGCGTCCTCGGGCCCGAGCGGCGTGCTGAACGCAGCCGCCGAGGACCACCACACGTCACGGTCGCCGGGAGCGAACATGAGGGCGCCGAGCTCGGCGGCATGCTGGCTGGTCCCGGTGCCGACGAGATGCAGGCGGCGGGCGGGCTCGATGCGCTCCACGGCGTCGTCGATCGGGGCCTCCAGGATCGGCGCCAAGAGCTCACCCTGGGCGGCGATCGTCTCCGACAGCAGACTCATGCGCGCGCTCCCGGCCCTGACGCTCAGCCGGCGGCGCGGTGGCGCAGGCCGTCAAGCGCGATCTGGAGCATGTGCTCGACCTGCTCCGGGTCCCCGGCGGGGATCTTCGCGATCCCGCCGACCATCTGGATGATCTCGACGATGTCGGTGTCCGGACGGACCGCACCCGCCTCCTGGGCACGCGTGAGCAGCGGCCCTCCGGCCTCATACAGCGCCGCGCGACAGGTCTGGAACAGCGGCGCGTCGCGGTCGACGTAGTTGAGCATCTCCTGCGCGAGCGCTTGCTTGGTCGCCATGTAGCCGACGAATCGGTGCAGCCACTCAGCGAGCGCCTCCCAGGGCTCCCGGTCGACGAGATACGCGGTCCGGCACAGCGCCTCCACCTCATCGACGTACACGGCTTCCAGCAGCGACTGGCGGTTGGGGAAGTTGCGGTACAGCGTCCCGATCCCGACCCCGGCCCGGCGAGCGATCTCCTCCAGCGACGTCGTCGCTCCGCCCTCGGCGAACGCGTCATGGGCGGCGGCCACGACCTTGTCGTAGTTGCGGCGCGCGTCCGCGCGCTTGGGGCGCGGGCGCAGTGGTGGCTGGGTGATGTCGGTGGCGCTCATGACAGCGGTGCGTACAGATTCCTTGACAAACCGGAGGCGGCCTCCGTATAGTTTCCGGAGGACTCCTCCGCTTAGTTCTGGAGGTGTCCTCCAGTTTACCAGTGGCCCGTCCGGGCCTCAACCATTGGGACATATGTATGAACACCGCCTCCCCTCTCACCCCCGCAACCGAACGCCGGCGCTGGATGGCCCTCGTCGTCGTCTGCCTCGCCCAGCTGATGATCGTGCTCGACACGACGATCGTGAACGTCGCCCTTCCCTCGATCCAGCACGACCTCCACTTCGCCCAGGGGAGCCTCACCTGGGTGGTCAACGCCTTTCTGGTCACGTTCGGCAGCTTCCTGCTGCTCGCCGGGCGACTGGGTGACCTGCTCGGGCGCCGCCGTGTGTTCCTCGCCGGCGTGATCACGTTCACCCTCGCCTCGGCACTGTGCGGGCTCTCCATCGACCAGGGGATGCTGATCGGCGCCCGCTTCCTCCAGGGCGTCGGCGCCGCCATGCAGGCATCGGTGATCCTGGCCATCATCGTCACCGAGTTCCCCAAGCCGCTGGAACGGGCCCGGGCAATGAGCGCCTACATGTTCGTCGCCGTGGCCGGCGGATCGCTCGGCCTGCTCGCCGGCGGCGCGCTCACCCAGGCGCTCAGCTGGAACTGGATCTTCTTCGTCAACCTCCCGATCGGCGTGGCCACGATCCTGCTCGGCCGCGCGCTCATCCCCGCCGACACGGGCCGCGGACTCGGTCACGGCGTCGATTGGCTCGGCTCCACGCTCGTCACCGCCTCGTTGATGACCGGCATCTACGCGATCGTTCAGGCCACCAACCACGGTTGGGGCTCCGTGCCGGTGCTCGGGTTCGGCGCGGTGGCGGCCGCACTGATGGTCGTCTTCCTGGCGGTCGAGGCGCACGTCGAGAACCCGATCATGCCGTTGCGGATCCTGCGTCTGCGCAGCCTGATCGGCGCCAGCGTCGTGCGCGGCTTCCTCGTCGCCGGCATGTATGCGACGTTCTTCCTCGGGACCCTGTACCTGGAGCACGTGCAGCACTACAGCGCGCTGCAGACCGGCCTGGCCTTCCTGCCGTGGACGGTGACGGTCGGGATCCTCTCGCTCGGGGCCACGGCCCGGCTCGTCGCGCGCTTCGGCCCGATGCGGATGCTCGTGGCCGGCATGACGACCGTCATCGCCGGGATGGTCCTGCTACAGGGCGCGCAGGCCCACACCGCCTTCTTCCCGACCGTGTTCCTGGCGTTCTTCGCCATCGGTCTCGGAATCGGCAGCGCGTTCATGCCGTTGCTGGCGATCGCCATGGCCGACGTACCGGCCGCCGACGCGGGACTCGGATCCGGGATGGTCAATCTCTCCCAACAGGTCGCGGGAGCGCTCGGAATCGCCGTCCTGGGCACGATCGCCACCAACCGGTCAAAGGGCCTGATCGCCGATCACCACGCGCTCACCGGCGCGCTGCTGAGCGGCTACCACCTCGCGTTCATCGTCGGTGCGGCGAGCATCGCCGCCGGAATCCTCCTCGCCATGAGCGTCCTGCGCGCTCCCGCGACGGAGGAGGCGCGAGCTCCGTCGGGCGCCGGCGAGCCCGCTCCGGTCACCCCGTTCGACTCCGAGCCCGAGCCACTGCTGGAGCGACAGGCGGCGTAGTCACCCGAGAAAGTTCCCACGCCTCGGCCGGTCCGGAGGGGCGTCGGACATATCAGCTCCTGTAGGCGTGATAT
>JBAWFG010000342.1:0-5100 GCA_049591655.1 Solirubrobacteraceae bacterium | reverse complement strand
CGAGCAACGTCTCCGGGCGCACGCCATCCGCCTTCATCGCCTCGGCTGCCGCCTCGGTCTGCATGAACTCCTGAAAGGCGGTCATGTCAGGGATCTCCGCGATCAGCCCGACCCGGTTGGAACCGGCCGGGTCCCGAAACGCGCGCATCGTGATGCCCAGCGGCCCGAAGACCTCTTCTCGCTTCGACGAACGCAGCCAGTGGTCGACGTCGTTGACCTCGTGAAACGCAATGTGGGTCGCCATCGTCTACGCCCCCTCGCTGTGCGCCACTTCGGCGACACGCTCCTCGGGATGGCCCGCGAAGCCGCCGTCGACCGGCAGCGCCGGCAGGAGTGTCCCGTTCATGAACTGTTGGCTGTGCTCTTTGGAGTCCCAGACGACGGAAATGAGATATCCGCCGTCGGTCGGCCCGGCAACGTGCGCGGTCTGCCCCGCGGGCAGCCCGTCCGCTGGGTGTATCGCAGCGATCATCGACTGATACTGCTGCTCCGTCCCACCCGGCCAGAAATGCGTTTGGAGATAAGCCATGGTCCCGGTCCCTTCAGTTGGGGTTTGCCGCGACCGTACTGCATGCTCCGGGACGCGTGCTAGCGAGCGGGCGCCAACCGGCGCCGCAGCCGCTGCAGGTCGGCCGGGTCCAGGCCGTGAGCCGTCAGCCAGGCGGTGGATCCGCCGAGGTGCGCGTCGACGAGGTCCAGCACACGCTCCATCGTGCCGGGGACGGGGGCGTGTCGCTGCGGGTCATGCCCCTCGAGCTCGGCTCGGTAGGTGGAGGAGCTGACCAGCCGCGCCAGGATCGCCTCGATGCGCTCGGCGGTCGCCAGGTAGTCGGCGACGATCGTCTCCCGGCCCACTCCCGCGGCATCGAGAGCGAGGGCAACCACCACACCGGTGCGATCCTTGCCCGCCGCGCAGTGCACGAGCACGGCGCCGTCGGCGTGCGCGATGGCCCTCACCGAGGCCACCACGGAGTCCGGACGATGACTGAGGTAGCCCATGTAGGCGGAAACGACGGGCGACTCGCCCGGCCAGTCAGCCGGATGACCCTCTCCCCAGGGCTTGACCGTGTCTGCGACCCCATCGGTCTGGCCCTCGGACTCGGGATACAGCGAGCGGTGTTCGATCCGTACGGCCGGCTCACCGGTCAGTGGTCCCGGGCCCTCGAGCTCCACCTCCACCTGGGTGCGCAGATCGAGCACGACCTCAAGTGCCTGGCGGCCGATGAGCACCCGCACGTCACGGGCACTCAGTGACTGCAGATTGTCCGATCGCAGCAGCACGCCGGGCACGACCGCACGGGCGTTGACGGCTCCGTCGAGGGCGATCCAGCGCGGCTGTGCGTTCTCGTCGCTCACGCTGAGCGACTGTAGTCTGCGCAAATCGCTGCTGGCTCCTCCCCCAGTCACGGCCGGTCGATTCTGGTGCTCGGCGATGCCGCGGGGCTCGCCGAGGCGCTGTTGCTGCGCCTGACCCAGACCGGAATCGCCGCCGAGTATGCCGGGGCCGGGCCGGATGCCGAGGTCTCGGCAGCACTGGCGCGCGATACGTGGCGTGCGGTCGTGGTCATCACCCGTGATGACGTGCGCGCGCTGCGCCTCTCTCTGTTGAGCGCTCACCTGCGACCCGACCTTCCCATCTGGACCACGATGTTCGATGCGACGCTCACCCGGGAGCTCCACCATTCCGTGCCTTCGGTGAACGTGCTGTCACCGACCGGACTCGTCGCCAGCGAGCTCGCCCGTCACTGCGTGGAGGCCGGCGCCAAGCCGCGGCGCCGATGGTGGAGTGGCGTACGACTGGTCGACGACGCGCTGCGACTGCTCGCCGGCGCGGGGACGGGCCTGATCCTGGCGCTGCTCGTGCAGACCGCCGTGTCGATGATCGCTCTGCACGAGAACGTCATCAACGCCGTGTATTTCAGCACCCGGTCGGTGGCGACGGTCGCCGACGCCCCCGGAGCCGCGGCGAGCCCAGGTTGGTTCAAGATCGTCTCCGCGGCCGTCACCGCGGCGGCCCTGCTGCTGGTGGCCGTATTCACCGCGGCACTCGTGCGCCGGCTCAGCCGTGCTCGCCTGACCGCGCTGTTCGGCCCCCGCGCGGCGCCCCGACGCGGCCATGTCGTGCTCGTCGGGTTCGGCCAGGTCGGCTTTCGCCTGGCGCAGGCCCTGCGCGTTCGTGGGATCCCGGTGCTGGCGATGGAACGGGACCCCGACGCGCCGTGCCTGCGGCTGGCACGGGGGGCCGGGATTCCGGTCGCGATCGGTCGCGGAGACGACCGTGCGGCACTTGAGCTGCTGGGAATCCGCCACTGCGCCGTGGTCGCGGCCGTGACGTCGAGCGATCTCGTCAACGTCGAGATCGGTCTGGCGGCCAGCGACCTCTCCCCCGGGATTCCACTCGTCCTGAGGCTCGGCGACGGCGAGGTGGCAGCCGAGACCGACTCGCTGCTGCATCTCGGCCGGATCTGTGACGCGCATGCGATCGCGGCAGACCACCTCGTCAATGCGCTCACCGCGATTGGAGTGCAATCTGAGCCCCTATACGGGGCTTAGATTGCGCAACCACCCCAGCGCCGCCTCCGCGGACGCCGGAAGTGGCTCGCGAGGCTAGTCCTCGATCAGGTGCCCCTCGAACCGCGCGAGCGTCGTCACTGCGGCCAGGGCGACCGCCAGCGCGGCGAGCGTGCCGAGCGCCCGCAGCCCGCTGACCTGCAGCGACTCGTGAAACAGGACCAGCCCGAGCACCACGCTCACGATCGGGTCCGCCGCGGTGCTGGTGGCGATCGTCGGGGCGAGCGCGCCGGTGTTGAGCGCCAGTTGGTTGAGCGTCATCGACGCATAGCCGACCCCGGCGAGCGCGTAGGGCTCCCAGCTGGTGACAACGTGCACGAGCCCGGCGTGCAGTTCGTCGACGACCGCCTTGGTGAGGGCCGCCGACAGTGCGAACAGGATGCCAGCCGCGGTTCCGAGCAGGGCCGCGCGGCGTGGCGCCGGCCCGTGGCGCCCGAGTACAGCCAGGGCCGTGCAGACGGCGGCCGCGATCAGGGCGACAACCAGCCACGCGCTGAGTGGCGCCTCCGTCCGGCCACCGGATGGGCTCGCGATCGTGAGAAATGCAGCGAGCGCCAGTACGAGCATCACCGCTGCCGCGACGTCGCCTCGCCGTGCCCGCTGATGGCTGAGCCGCACCCCAAGGGGCAGCGCGAACACGATGCTGATGACGAGCAGCGGCTGGACCACGGCCAGGCGGCCGATGCCGAGTGCCGCCGCCTGAGCGACGAACGCCACGGCATCGGCGGCGATGCCGGCCAACCAGACCGGTCGGCGCGCCATGCGGAGCACGAGTCCCGCGTGAGCGCCGGCCGACGGTTCGCTGACGCCGGCCCGCTGCTGCAACACCGTGCCGAGCGCAAACAACATCGCCGAGGCCAGGGACAGGACGACTTCCATCAGACGGTCATGACGTGCTTCGCGTGGCGGGACCGAGGCTCAGGCGGCCGGGACAGCAGCCGACGGCGGCGTGATGGCCGGAAAGGCGAACAGCGCAAGCAGGCGGGGAAGCATCGATTGCCGGCCAAGCACCGTCACGGACCCCGCCTCGAGCGCCCGAGCCGGTGCCAGCTGACCGGTGAGCAGCAGGTACAGGGTCTGGTCGCTCGCCGTGACCACCGCCTCGGCGGACTGAGGCGCTCCGGCTGCGACGGTGAGGCTCGTCCCCTCGGCCCGGACGGTGAATGGGCCGTCGCTGAGTCGCAGTTCCCAGGTTGTCGGCTCGCTCACCGCCTGACGCTCGTCATGGAAGGCGAGCATCGCGGCGACCAGCCACCGCGACCGCGTCGCCACATCGGGGGCAAGCGATCCCATGCTCCTTGTCCCCCAGCGGCCAAGCCCCATCAGGATCGGTTCGAGCTCACGGCCGTAGGGCGTGAGCTCATAGACGACGCTCCCGTCAGGGAGGGCCAGCAGTCGCCGCTGAATCACGCCAGCCGCCTCCAACTGCTTGAGGCGGTCGGTGAGGGTGTTTGTGCCCACACCCGGGAGCCCCGTCGCGAGGTCGCTGAACCGAAGCGGGCCGAGCAGGAGGTCACGAACGATGAGTAGCGCCCACCGATCACCGATCACATCGAGGGCCGCGGCGATGCCGCACAACTGGGCGTAGCTCCGGGTCATCGATCCCAGGATACGTCGACGCCACGATCAGACTGCAATCTCGCAACTGTCCTTGCAATTTGCAAGAGCACTAGTAGAGTCCCAGCACGGTATCCCGAGCACAGTCACGCCAAGGACGGCAGGAGGAGGTCTACCTCGTGCTGCGCGGCGGGGCCGAGCTTCAGATCGGAGACGAGCGCGTCACGCTCGACCCCGAGACGCTCGTGCGCGTCGGCCCCGGCGTCACGAGACGGCTGTATCCCGGCCCCCGGAGTTACCCACGCGCGCAGCGCGAGGGGCACACCGCGGTGCTTGCCCCGTCGGTCACGGACCCCTAAGCTGACTGAGTGCTCGAGGCACTCCGACCGGGCTCGCGCAGCACAGGCACGCTCCCGTTGCTGCGGGCGCACACCCGTGGGGCGCACGAGCGACTGGAGGCGCGCATGGCGACGTTTGCGTGGCTGGCGTCGCTGGAGACCTACGGCGCGATGCTCGAGTCCCTGTTTGGGTTCTATTCGGCGGTGGAGCCCGAGTTGGTGGTCGGCGCGGGATCGATCACAGGGCTGAACCTCGGTGAACGCGCCAAGACGCCGCTGCTCATCGATGACCTGCTGAGCCTCGGTCGCAGCCCGGCGCAACTCGTGGCGCTGCCGCGCGCCACCGGGATGCTGCGTCTCGATGAGCCCTCACGAGCGCTGGGCGCCCTGTATGTGCTGGAGGGCGCGACCCTCGGGGGGAAGGTGATCGAACGCGAGGTGCAGCGTCGCCTCGGCCTGGACCGTCGTGCCGGCACGGCCTTCTTCGGTGCCTACGGCTCCGATGTCGGTCGCCGCTGGCGCGAATTCAGGGATGTGCTGGAACGTGAGGCGCGTGCCCTCGGGATGGGCGTGATGCTGGATGCAGCATCGGAGACGTTCACAGCGGTGGAGCGATGGCTGGTGCTGTGAGCAA
>JBAWFG010000341.1:0-10764 GCA_049591655.1 Solirubrobacteraceae bacterium | reverse complement strand
CCGGCGTCCGGCTGAGCTCCGGAGGCCGGCTTGGCCCCGGAGGACTTTGCGCTGCGTGAGCGGCTGCGGCGCGGGCGGCGGGGCGTCGCCGGCTTGGCCCGGTTCTCGCCCTCGCCCCCGTTGGCGTCAGCGGTCACGGTCGGCGCTGCCTCGTCGTCCCGCTCGTCGCCGTCCCGCTTGTCGCCGCGCGGGTTGTCATCACGCCCGTCAACCGCGTCCTCGGCGGTGTCGAGATCGTCATCGAGAGCATCGTCGTCGACCGTTGCGGTCACGGCGGCGGTCCGCGCCTCAGCGCCTCCGTTGCCCTCCCCGCCCGAGGTGCTGGACTTACGCCGCCGGCGCTTGGAGCTGCGCCGGCCCTTGGGGAAGTTGCGCAGCAGTTCCCGGGCCAGCGCGGCGGGCTTGCGGGCCATCCGGGTGCGGGCCCCGCGCAGCGCCTCCTCGGCCTCGGGCGTGTGGGCCAACGCGGCTGCGAGCAGCGCCGCCGACAACCGCCGGTCCTCCTTGCGTGACGCATGCACGAGACGGCGGGCGTTGCGGGCGTGAGCCGAGCCCGAGGAGTTGACGAGCAGTCCGAGCAGCCGCTTGGTCTCCGGCCAGCGCTGAACGGCGTACTCCTCGTGCACCTCACGGGTGTACTCGGCCATGCGCCAGATCCAGGCGTTGGCCTGGTCCCTCCGCCCGATCCGGCGCTCGGCAAGGGCCTGGAGCATGATCTTGACGCCCTCACGCCGCTCGTCCCGTGGCCAGCCGCCCATGATGTCGATCGAGGTGTCGAACGCCTCGGCGTCACGGCTGGCGGCGATCTCCTGCAACGCGCGAAGGCGCAACTGCGGATTGCGGTTGCGCTGCACCGCGGTGAGCAGAAAGCGGCGCTTGAGCTCGCCGCCGCGGTCGAAGTGGAGCATCGCCTTGGCGCGGCGCCAGCCGTTGGGGGCCACCCGCGCGCCGGCCAGGGCCGCCCACACGTGCTGCTCGCCGTAGTCGAGGTGCTCGACGGCGATCCGCCACAGCTCCCGCTCGAATACCTCGGCGCGGCGATCCGGATCCGGCGTGACCGGCAGCACCCGGCGCTCGACGCGGACCCGGCGGCCGCGGCCGCGGCGCACCGGGCCGACGACGATCGCCCCGCCGCGGTACACATCCCGGTCCAGCAGCGAGTGCAGGGTGACAACCGGGTCGTCGTGCTTGGTGGCGGGATGCACGAAGTCGATGACGATGCCCGCCTCCTTGCCGGGATGCCGGCGGGTGACGCGGCCGACGCGCTGTTGGTAGATCCGCTTGGACGCGGTCGGCGCCAGGTGCATGCAGATCGTCGCCCGCGGGCTGTTCCAGCCTTCGGCGAGCAGCTGCGCGTTGACGAGCACGTCGACCTTGCCCGACTCGTAGTCGGCGAGGACCCGGGCCAGCTCGCGCTTGGGCGTCTCGCCGGAGACCCCCATCGCGTTGATGCCGAGATCCCGGAACGCCTGGGCGACGTTGTAGGCGTGTTTGACCCCGGCGGCGTAGACGACGCCGGGAACGCCGTTGAAGCGCGTCTTGTAGAGGTCGGCGATCGCCAGGTTGAACGGCGTCTGGTCCAGCAGCTCGGCCAGCATCTCCTGGTCGAACTCGGTGTCGACCTCACCGCGGCGCAGCGGCACCTTGGCGATCGTCCGCACCCCGGGGCCCGGCGGGATCCGGATGCAGCGCAGCGGCGCGATCACCCCACGCCGAGCGGCCTGAGCGAGGTCGAAGCGACTGGTCTGGGTCGGGAAGAGGTCGGTGACGTGCCGGGCGATGAGCGCGCCGGTGGCGGTCATGCCGACGAAGATCGGCCCCGCCCAGGCGCGGATCGCGGCGGAGGTCTTCTCCCCGAGCGCCGTGTGGGCCTCGTCACAGATGACGATCGTGTACGCGTCCGAGATCCGGCCGGCGTTGCGCACGAACCACTGGTAGGTCTCGACCGTGACCGGGCCGTTGGCGGCGTCGTGACCGTCGAGCAGCGGCGCGCTGATCCGGTCTCGGTAGCCGCGGTCGCGCAATTCGCCGTGGAACTGGTCGACGAGGTTGCGGCGGTGGGTGAGGATCAGGACGCCGCCGGTGTGCGACGCCTCCACGAAGCCGAGCGCGGCGACCGTCTTGCCGGCACCGGTGGCGTGCTCGAACCAGAAGCGCTTGGCGGCGTTGGGGTCCTCGGGCTGCTCCTCGAGCTGGGCGTCCTCCTCGTCGGACTCGTCCTGCCAGTCCTGGGGCTCCTCGTCCTCGGCCTCCTCCTGTTCTTCTTCCTCATCCTCCTCGTCATCGAGGTCGCCGAGGTCCCCGAGGTCGTCGTCCTCGTCTTCGTCGTCCTCGCTGTCGTCGTCGGAGGCTGCTGCCGCCGACGCTCCGTTGCGGGCCGTCCGGGCAGGGGCCGCGGCCGGCGCCTCGTCGGTTGCCCCGTCGTCCTCGACGGCGGCGTGCCCGTTGCCCGCGGTGGAGCCGTTTGACGCCGCCGCAGCGGTGCTGCGCTGGACCTCGGCCAGCAGTGCGGTCAGCGTCCCGGAGAGGGCATCGACCTGATGGGCCGAGAGCACGGTCCCGTCGACGAGACGGGGCTCATCCTCGGAGAGCAGGCGCTCGAGCCCGAGCAGCAGCGAGAACTGGCGGCGCCATTCGATCGACGGCGTCTTGTTGCCGGCGTCGACTTCGGCCAGCGCAGCGTCGAGTGCACGCCGGCGCGGGGAGCCCGGCGCCAGCGCATCCTCCAGTGATTCGCCGTCGTATACGAAGCGTTCACGCGTCAGCAGTTCGGCGCGTGCAATCGCGTCAGGACTGGGAAAGGGGGCGGTCACACCCATTCGGTGGTTGTAGTTCGCAGGATGAGCGAGCCGCGGCGTAGCGTCGTGGCGGCTCAGGCAGTCCCGTCACGAAGCCAAGCACACGGAGTAGTCCCCAGATGGCCCCTCGGCTTCGTGACGCGAAGGATGACACTCATTTAAGCAGATCCCCAGGACCAGTCGTATGGCAAGCTCTCAGCTGTGAGTCCTCGTCGCCGACTGACAGCGCTTGTCGTGCTGCTGGCGGTGGTGCTCGTGGTCGCCGTGGTCGCCGCCGGAGGCGGCCAGGCGCCGCGGAGCGCCGCCCTCTCACCGAGCGCCCAGGCCGCCGCTCTGGCGGGTTCGCCGGCAGTGTTGGCGACGCTGCACCACCAGGCCGGGGCGCTGCTCGGCGGTGGCACCCGCGCGTTCCGGGCCCGTCTGCGTCAGCTGCGCGGATATCCGGTCGTGATCAACAAGTGGGCGTCCTGGTGCGGCCCGTGCCAGACCGAGTTCCCGGCCTACCAGCGGGCGTCGGTCGCCTACGGACGCAAGGTGGCCTTCATCGGCATCGATGGTCGTGACTCCACCACCGCCGCATCCGCGTTCCTCCGGCGCTTCCCGGTCAGCTATCCGAGTTACACCGATCCCAACGAGGACATCGCCCGGGCGGAGCAGGCCGCGACGTATTACCCGCAGACGGTCTATATCGACCGCCGTGGGGTGGTGGTCTTCGACCACGCCGGCCCGTATGCGACCGCGGCTGAGCTCGAGCACGACATCCAGCGGTACGTGCTGCGATGACCGACGTGCTCGCTTGGGAGGTGCGCCGGGTCAACGGTGAGCGGGAGATGTCGGCGGCGCTCGAGCTGCGCCACGACGTGTTCTGCGTCGAGCAGGGCGTCCCCGGCCACGAGGAGCTCGACGGCCGTGACGCCGAGGGCCTGCACCTGGTCGCCGTCTCCGGGGATGAGCTGCTGGCGACGTGCCGCCTGCTGTTCGTCGGCCCGACGGTCCAGTTCAGCAGGCTTGCCGTGCGGCGCAGCGCCCGACGCCAGGGGATTGCCTCGGCGCTGCTGGCGCTCGCCGACGACGAGACCCGGGCGGGAGGCGCCCGGCGGCTCGTGCTGCACGCTCAGACCTATGCCCGCTCGCTGTATGAGGCGGCCGGATATGAGCCGCGGGGGCGGCTGTTCATGGAGGCGGGCATCGAGCACATCGCCATGGAGAAGCACCTCCGGTGAGCGGCGTCCCCGACGGGACGGCGTAGCCGCCGGTGCCGGAGATCCGCATCGACCCGCTGACCGGTCAGCGGGTGGTCATCGCCGGTGACCGGGCGCAGCGTCCCGGGAGCGGGCTGGCGCCCGTGCGGTCGCCCGCCGGCGATGGCCCAGACCCGTTCGCCGAGGGCAACGAGGCGCAAACGCCCCCCGAGCTCTACGCGGTACGGCCCGACGGCGGAGCGCCTGACACCCCCGGGTGGCGCGTCCGGGTCATCCCCAACAAGTTCCCCGTGCTGGTCGCCGATCCGCCCCAGCCGCCACCGAGCGCCACTCCGGATCTGTTCTGGGCGGGCCCGGCGTCGGGCGACCACGAGGTGATCATCAACGCGCCGGAGCCGGTCACGTCGCTGGCCGAGCTGGAAGTAGACCAGGTGGCGCTCGCCGCCGACGTCTGGCGCGAGCGGATGCGGAACCACCCCGACGCGGCCTGCCTGCACCTGATCGTCAACGAGGGAGCGGCCGCCGGCGCCTCGGTCCCCCACACCCACGCCCAGCTCTACGCGCTGGACTTCGTCCCGGCCGCGATCGCCCGGGAGCGGGAGCGCTTCGGCGCCTACACGACGCGCACGATGGGCGGCAACCTGCTCGGCGACCTCGTCCAGCACGAGGTGCGTCTGCGGGAGCGAATCGTCGCGATCGACTCCGAGGCGGTGTTGATGGCGCCCTGGGGAAGTCAGGTTCCCTACCAGCTGATGCTCGTTCCGCGCACGCCCCGCCCCCGCTTCCAAGACGATGGGCCGACCGGCGCGGCGATGCTGCACCAGGCGCTGGGCCGGCTCGCGCGCCGGCTCGGGCCCAGCCCGGCCGTCAACCTGTGGGTGCGGACCGCCCCGAGCGGCGCCGATCACTTCTGCTGGCGGATCGACATCCTCCCGCGGCTGGCCGGTGCCGCCGGCTTTGAGATGGGGACCGGAGTCGCGGTCAACATCGTCGCGCCCGAGCAGGCGGCCGCCGAGCTGCGGGAGAGCTGAGATCCGCGCGCTGGTGCAGCGGGTCAGCCGGGCATCGGTCGACGTCGACGGCGTGCGGGTGGCCGAGATCGGCGCCGGGCTGCTCGTGCTGCTCGGCATCACCCACTCAGACGGGGAGCGCGAGCTGGAGTGGCTGGCCGCCAAGGTCCGGTCGCTGCGCGTGTTCCCCGATGCCACCGGTCGGATGAACGAGCCCCTCGGCGACCGCGAGCTGCTGTGCGTCAGCCAGTTCACGCTGTACGGCGATGTGCGCCGGGGCAACCGGCCCAGCTACGTCGCCGCCGCGCCGGGTGAGATCGCCGAGCCACTGTACGAGCGCTTCTGCGAGCTGAGCGGCGCCCGGCGCGGGGTGTTCGGCGCCGACATGGCGGTGGCGCTCGTCAACGACGGGCCGGTAACGCTGCTGCTCCAGACACCATGAACGCGACGAGCGCCGCGGGTCCGGTCAGGTCGTGGCGAGGCCCGCGCGGCGGAACAGGGTGGCGTCGTTGGTGATGACGCCCGTGACCCCCAGCCGGTCAAGCACGACGAGCCGCTCGGCGTCATCGACCGTCCACACGTAGAGGTCGGCGCCGGCCGCACGGGTGGCGGAGACGAGCGCCGGGGTCACCACCCCCCAGTGGGCCATCACATCGTCGGCGAGCCCGGACCCCAGCGTTCGGGCGACCTGGCGGGGAAGCGCCCGCCTCAGATAGGCGAGCATCACGTAGGCGCCGAGCCGCGTGGCGGGGTGGGCGAGATAGTCACGCCGGGCGCGCGGGACCGAGATCCCGAGCCGCAGCTCCGGCGCGGCGGCCCGGAGCGCCCGCAGGCTCGACGTTTCCATCGTCGAGACGAGCGTCCGCTCCAGGACACCGAGCGAGCGCAGCGTGTCGACGACCGCCAGTTCATAGCCGGTGCTCTTGACGTCGACGTCGATCCGCACGCTCGCCGGGAGCAGTTCAGCGAGTGCCTGCAGCGCGTCGGCGAACCGGAGTGGGCGTGGATGGCTGAGGTCACCCGGGTCATGGGCCACGATGAGTTCGTCGTCGTGTGCGAGCACGTCGAGCTCGACCATGTCCCAGCTCGTCTCCTGCAGGCGCCGGGCGAGCTGGGTCAGGTCGGCCCCGGCCTTGACGATGCTGTGGCCGACGCGGTAGCAGCGGTCGTTGTCGCCTCGCATGGCCCCAGAGAGTGCCAGACCGGCGTGCCGGCACGGTACGTTGACCGCCGTGCGCGACTACTACGAGCAACTGTGGGAGCGGTTGCCGGACGACCTGCATCCGCCGGATCTCGCGCTGCGGCGCGGTTTTGCGTTGCGCAATGTCGCGCCCGGCGACCGGGTGCTCGACCTGGGCTGCGGGGCGGGCGATCTCACCGCGGACCTCGCCTCGACCGGGGCTCACGTGCTCGGGATCGACGTGGCCGAGGCGGCACTTCGGCGGGCTCGCCGGCGCCATCCGGAGCTGGACTTCCGGCGAGCTGAGATCGGCGAGGCGCTGCCGATTGAGGAGCAGTCATGCGACGTGGTCTGGGCCAGCGAGGTGATCGAGCACGTTGCCGACACCGAGCACTGGCTGCGCGAGGTCCGCCGCGTGCTGGCGCCCGGCGGCCGGCTCCTGCTCACCACCCCCAGCCACGGCCGTCTTCGGCTCGCGGTGGGCGGCCTGGAGCGTTACTCACCGCCGCTCGGTGACCACCTCCACCTGTACACCGCCCGGTCGCTGCGTGACGTGCTGGAGATCATGGAGTTCGTCGATGTCGATGTCCACGCCGCCGGCGGGCCTCCGCTGTGGCGGCGGCTGCTGCTCGCCGGCGCTCGTTCTGAGCCGCGATGAGCCCGGGGGCCTGGCTGAGGATGGAGCTGGCTGTGGCCGCGGCGGGGTCCTGGGGGGCGGTGTCGAGGGCCAATATCCGGTTTGCGTCGGCGACCGCCGGACGGATGCGGCCGGTCTGCAGGTCGAAGGTCGCGAGCCACACCCACGGCTCCGGGTTGTCCGGTTGCAGGCGCGTCGCCCGCACGAGTTCGGCGCGCGCCGCTCGGTTGTCCCGGACGCCCTCATAGAGGATTGACAGCTGCAGCAGCGGCCGGGTGGAGAGCGGGTTGGCCGAGACGGCACTTCGGGCGGCGGCGAAGGCCGCCTGGTTGGTGCCGGCGTTCTGGGCGGCGGCGATCTCGTCGTTGGAGTGCAGCGGTTCCCACATCAGCCACGCACAGACGAGCGCGGCGGCGGCAAGCGTGAGGACCGCGGCCCCGGCAGCGGGGCGCTCGGTCAGACGGCGCCGGTTCGCGGCCCGGCCGGTCGGGGTGTCGATTGGTCCGCGGCCGGCCAGCCAGCCGGCCGCCAGCAGCGCGGGGACGCTGACTCCCGGGAAATACCAGGTCCAGTCCAGCAGTGACTGGACTCCGAAGGCAACCACGATCGCTGCCAGTGCGATCAGGCCATGGCGCTCATCCAGGCGCGCCGGGGCGGCCGGTCGCAGAGCCCGCGCCGCCGCGGCCACCCAGGCGATCAGCAGAGCGATGGTCAGCGCCACCCCGATCAGCCCGAGATCGGCGAAGGTCTGGAAGAGGTAGCTGTGAGCGTGGTCGGTCTTGGCCGCGACGGTCGTGTAGCGCAGCCGGGCGACCCCATAGGCGAGCTCGCCCGCGCCCGCCAGGACGTGATGTTCGCCGACCTTGATCCCCTGGCCCCAGTACAGCGGCCGGCTGGAGCCGAGCTGCGACAGCCGGCTGGAGGTGTCCTTGACGACGCTGGTCGAGCTGGTCAGCGAGTGCCAGGCGTGCGAGACCTGTCCGGTCAGGCCGCGGCTTGAGGCGGCCGCGGCGGCGACTGCGGCCACCGGGACGAGTGCGACGAGGCAGACCAGGACCGTCCCGATCCTGCGGCGGGCGAGCTCCGGCAGGCGGATGCGCTCGTCGGCCATCGTCAGCCCCCAGCCCGCGCCGGCGACGAGCACGACGACGAGTGCGACCACCAGACCGAACGTGTGCCCGGCCCCGTTCTGGACCGGCAGCGCAATCGCGTCGCCGTCGAGCGCCGGATGTTTGACCATCCACAGGACGACCGGGATCGCCCCCGCCCCGCCGACCGCCAGCAGTGCCACGGAGCGCAGCCGCAGCGGCACGAACACGATCCAGACTCCGCCACCGAGCAGCGCCGCCAGCAGCGCCGAGCGTGAGTAGGACAGGACGACGACGCTGATCGCCAGGGTCAGGGCGGGAGCACAGGCGGCCCGCAGCGCCCGCGCCCCGCCGGGCCGGGTGCCGGCCCACAGGCACGCGGGGATCCCGAGGGCGGCGCAGACCCCGATCGCGTTCCAGTAGCCGAACGGCGCCTGCAGCCGGCCGAGCGCGTTGGACGGATCGAGCGTCGACGGGAACACCTTGACCAGGAGTGACCAGGCGCACAACGCGGTCATCGCCGTGGCCACCCCTCCCAGCAGAGTCGGCCAGCGCTCGGGCACGACGCGGCTGAGCGCGGCGGCTCCGGTGAACACGGCGAGGTAGGCGACGAGCTGGTTGGCGCCATACCAGGACCAATCGGGCTGGATCGACCAGGTGATCGACAGCGCCGCCAGCGCGGTGAACGCGGCGAACAGCGCGACCGTCGCGCCACCCCAGAGCCGGCCCGGAGCGCTGGTCACCACGGCCCCCGCGCAGGCGCCCGCGCCGAGCACCGCGAGCGCGATCAGCGTCCACGTGTAGGACCCGGTCGGTGGGACGCTCGGGTCCGCGCCGGCGCTCGTCATGAATGCGATCGTCACGAGCGCGCCGGCGACTGCCACGCCGGCGATCAGTGTTCGGCCGAGCCTCATCGCGGACCCGCCCGAGACCCCGCCCGGCCGCCGGTGCGACGCGCGATCAGCATCAGCGTGTGCCCGAACATCGCCGCGCCCGGCCGGGACCCGAGCCCGTCGAGCGACTCGACCGCCGACTGCAGGGCCGGTGTGAGCCGTCGCCAGCTGTAGGTGACGGCGTGCAGCTCCGGTACCAATCCGGCCCGGCGCGCCTCGCCGGTGAGGCGCCGCGGGGACAGCGGGACATCGTCCGGGGTGCCGTGCACGCGGGTGCCGACGCCGGCGCGGTTGGCCAGGGCGAGTCCGGCGCCGACCGGGTGCCACAGCCCGGGCTCGATCACGACGAGCGCGCCGCCGGGACGCAGCAAAGCCGCCGCCTCGGTGAAGCACGGGGTCAGCGGGCCCTGAAAGGCGATGTGGTGCAGCACCAGCCGGTAGAGCACGACGTCGAAGGACCCGGCGGCGAGGCCGAGCTGCCCGGCGTAGCCGACGTGCCCCTCGTCGGCGCGTCCGCTCTGCAGCACCCCGGCGACCCGCGCGGGGTCGGCGTCAGCGGCGACGAGGCGATAGGCAGGTGCCGGGAACAGGTGGCGGCCGGGATGCCAGCCGGCTCCAACCGACAGCACGTTCCCGCCACGGATCGCCAGTCGGCGGTCGAGCAGGTGGCGTTCACGGTCCTGCATGTGGCGGTAATGGCGCTCGAGCGTCTCCGGGCGGCTGCGCCGATCCAGGAGGTTGTCCGGCCGGTACTCGGCCGATCCCACAGACGTCGGCTCGCGGTCGTCAACCATGGTCAACCATGGAGCACGTCCTCATAGGCGGCGACCGTCTCGGCTCCGCAGCGCCTCCAGGTGAACCCCCGCTCAACCGTCTCCCGGGCCGCGGTTCGCAGGCGATCCATCCGGGCCGGGTCCGACAGCAGCGCGTCGACCGTGTCGGCCAGGGCCTGAGGCGAACGTGGCGCGACCAGCTCGATCCCGCCGCCGGCGGCGGCGATCTCCTCCGGTCCATCCTCCCCGCGGCAGCCGATCGCCGGGACCCCCGCGGCCATCGCCTCCACGTAGCTGACGCCGAACGCCTCGGCGACGCTGGGGAGCACGAACAGCGAGCCGCTCCGAGCGACGGCGACGGCATCGGTGTGGTCGAGACGGCCGTGCCAGGTGACGAGCTCGGCGACGCCGGCCGCGGCGGCCTGGGCCTGCAGCGCCGCGCGCTCGGGCCCATCGCCGACGACCGAGTAGCGGATCCGGGGATGGCGCCGGCGCAGGATCGCCAGCGCGGCGAGTACGTCGGCGTGGCGCTTGCGGCCGATCAGGTTGCCGACGGTGACCAGCAGCGGGTCGGCCGGGGGGGTCGCCGGTTGCACCGGGACGTCGGTGCCGAGGTGCACGACCCGGGTGCGCGCCGCGCCGCGCTGCTCACATCGCCGGGCGGTGCCGGCGCTGTTGGCAAGCACGAGCCGGGCGTGGCGCAGCGTGCGGGCGACCGCGGGCGTTCCCGCGTGCGGACCGTGGACGTCGCCACCGTGGACCGACACGATCAGGGGCGTGCGCGGCTGCGCCCGGCGCAGAGCGTCCCCGGCCGGTACGGCGTAGTGGGCGTGAGCCAGGGAGAAGGCAAACCGGGTCCGCAGGCGCCGCAGCGCCCGGTGCAGCGACGGTGCGGCCCACGCGCCCCAGCTGGCGTAGCTGAGCGGCCGAGGCGGCGACACGTAGCGCACGTACTCGACCGGGATGCCGTCGAGCGCCACCGAGGCGGGCTGGCGCAGCGCGTCGAGGGCGGGCCGGACGCGCAGTCCCCGCATGTCGGCGAGCGTCGGCAGCGGGCGGTGCAGCACGAGCACCCTCACCTCGGCGCCGGCGTCGCGCGCGGCCACGGCCTGGCGGTGGGCCCACACCCCCAGGGTCGGGTCCGAAGCCCGCGGGTAGTACTCGGCGAGGATCAGGACCTTCA
>JBAWFG010000340.1:0-4723 GCA_049591655.1 Solirubrobacteraceae bacterium | reverse complement strand
ACCGAGCCCATCATCTCCGGCAGGCCGGCCTGGGGCTCGCCGAGATCCTTGAGCAGGAACGGCACGCCGGCCAGCGGCTGGCCGGGCGGGGGTTCACGCGGGACCGCGTCCGCGGCGGCGCGGGCAGCGTCGAAATCGGCATGGACGAGGACGTTGAGCTCCCGGGCGCTCTGCAGCCGGGCGATCGCGGCGTCCATCAGCTCGACGGCCGAGACCTCGCCGTCACGGACGAGGCGGGCCTGCTCGGTGGCGTCGCACCACATGAGCTCCGTGGATGTCACCCCCGGGAGGCTAGGCCTAATGCGACGGCGGCACGTCGAGCGCCGGGTTGCGATCGAAGAACCCGACGGGCTTGAGCCAGAACGCGACGGTGTCGACGGACATCACCGGCCATTCTTCGGGGCGGGTGATGTGGTGGATGCCGAACACGTACCAGAGCACCACGTCGGCGTCCTGGATCGGGCGGTCGGCGGCGGTCCACACCGGCAGGCCGCGATCGTCCTGGCTCTGGACCACGAATTCACCGCACGGCCAGCGCTCGTGCTCGTCATACGGCGTCACCCACAGGGTGTGGGCGAGCACCTGGGCGCGGTGCAGCACCGGTGATGCTGGGTCGAGCATCGCCGGGAAGGCCCCGTCGGGGACGAGCTTGTAGCCGACCGGCGTGCCGAGGCGGTTGCGCGCCGCGTCATTGACCACCGTCCAGCTGCGCTGGGTGGCCCAGTTGTAGTCCTGCTGTCCCTCGGATTCGGTGCGCAGCGGCGTGCGGCGCTGCACGAGCCCGACGCCGTGGGGGTTGAGCGACCCGATCGGCAGCGCCTCGGATTCGGTCATGTAGACGGTGTTGCTCTCGCCGTCGACGTCGAGATCGAGGCGGGCGACGAGGAAGTGCTGGTGAAACGGGGCGTAGGTGCGCTCATCGACGAGCGTGCCGTAGGGCGGCTGCTCGCCGGCGGCGAAGTGGGTGGTCACCATGATCCCGGTGGCCCGGACCTCGACCTGGATGTTGCCGTCCTGGTACAGGCGCCAGTAGACGAGGTACTCGTAGTTGCCGACGGTGACGTGGAAGGAGACGACGAGCCGTCGCATCCGCCGGGTCTCGGCGCCGCTGTCGTGGTCGACGTGCTTCCACAGGATCCCGTCGTCCTCCTCGTGGATGCAGATCGCGTTGCGGATCACGTAGGGCTCCCCGGCGCTGTCGTGCATGACTGCGTCGAGATAGGTGATCTCGCCCAGACAGTCACAGCCGAGCTCCAGCGACGTCGTCATGAACCCGAGTCCCCACTCGCCGACGTCAAACGCCGTGCGCCGGTAGTGATCAGAGGTCGGATCCCGGTAGGGCACGATCATCTCGGCGAACGACAGCCGGTGCGCGACCGGCCGGACGCGCCCGTCGTCCGCGTAGCCGACGGTGTGCAGGACGAGGCCCTCGCGGTAGTTGAAGCCGAGCCGCAGCGACCACTTCTGCCAGGTCAGCAGGTTGCCGTCCAGCTGGAAGGAGACGCCCTGGGGCTGAACGATCTCCACCGGCTTGACGTCGTCGCGCAAGCGCAGCTCGGGGACGAGCCGGGGGATGTACTCGCCCATCGTCTCGGGCTCGCCGACCCCGCCGTCGTCCTCGATCTCCAGCAGCTCCATCTGGTTGAGATCGACGACGAAGTGCAGCCCCGAGACGTGGTTGGCGTAGGGGTTGGCGCCGTCCTCGGTGCGGACCCAGACGTCGGTCCAGCCCAGCCGGCGGTCGGTGTACTCCTCGGGCAGCAGATGCGCGCCGTAGGCCCACGCCTCCACCAGCACCCGGTCCATGTCGGTGATCCCCCGCTTGGCCAGCGCCTCGATCACTCGCGGCTCCCGGCGCATCACGGCGTCGCACTCATAGAACTCGTCGACGGTCATGTTGGGCTGGCCGTCGGGCGCGTGGTGCCAGTCGATCACCCGGTCCTCGCTGAGCGAGACCAGTGCCTTGTACGCCTGGCCGTCATCGCGATCCCAGCACACGACCCGGGCCTCGCGCGTGAACTCCGTACCCGGCTGGTGGTCGCGCAGCGCCGCCTTGGTGGGCTCGCGCAGTTCGATCGAGGCAAACCGCCAGCGGTCGGTGACGTCCTGATCGCGGCGCAGCACGGACACTGCCTGCCGGATCTCGTCAGCGGTCAGCGGATCCAGCGGGTGGGAAGCCATGCGGCGCCATGCTGCCCGATCGCCGCCTCGGGCGCAACCAACCATCTTGACGCTCCCGCATCATGATGCCAAGATGTCACGATGGCGAAGGTTCGAACAACGCTCACGATTGACGAGGACGTCCTGAAGTGGGTCAAGATCCGCGCCGCACGGACGGGGGTGTCCGATAGCGCAGTGATCGAGGAGTCGCTTCGCCGTGATCTGAAGCTCGATGTGCTTGACGAGCTGTGGTCACGGGCGACCCTTTCCGAAGCCAAGGCTTCCGAGCTCGCGCTGGAGGCCCAACACGCGACCAGGCCTCGGCGACGGGGGTCTGGTGCGCGCCGTCGTTGACGTCAACGTCCTGATCTCCGCGATCCTGTCGGCCCGGGGGGCGCCCGCTGAGATTCTGCGCGGCAGCCGTGACGGAGCGTTCGAGCTCATCATCTCCGAGGCGCTGATCGCCGAACTCGTCCGTGCGCTCGCCTATCCCAAGATTCGGAAGCGGATCCCATCGGAGCAAGCCGATGCCTTCGTCAGCTGGGTCCGAGGCCACGGGACAGTGACCGAGGATCCGCTCGACCCGCCTCCGGTGCGATCTCCAGATCCCGACGACGACTATCTCCTGGCCCTGGCCATCAGCCGACGGGCTTTCTTGGTGACGGGCGACCAGCACCTGCTCGGGCTCCGAGACGACCTGCCGATTCTCGCGCCGGCCGAGTTCCTCGCAACGCTCGACCGGGACAACTGAGGCGGCGGCTGCGCCCGGAACTACTGCGGCGGCCCAATCGGGCTGACGCCGTCGTCGCCGTCGAATGCCTGTCGGCCGTACTGGTCAGGAATCCAGCCCCATCCCCAGATCGCGGCCGGCCCGTCAGGGATCACGCCGTACTCGACGAGCGGGTCCGCCTTGTCCGCCATGACGACGCACCGGTGACGCCAGTTATCCCCCAGGTCAAAGGTGTACTCAAACTCATCGCCCGGTTTGACCGTCCGACCGACCCTCAGCTTGGCGTGGTCTAGCCACACGACATCGGGCGCGAACGAGTCGTCGGGGAACCCGATCAATCGGCCATCGCCGAGCTCGAACTCATGCAGGTGCGACAGATCCCAACGAGCGAACGCTGCATCGATCGCCGTAGCGAACTGCTCGAACGTATGCGACGGCCCCACGAGAAGGATCCGACCCGGCGAAGGGTCGCACTCGATGCCCCCGCCACCCAACAAATCCACCTTGATCTGAAGCCACGTCCGAGCCACCCCAGCAGCCTATGCCGGTTGTGAGACGGCTTCTTGGCCCAGCGCGCGCTCCAGCAGTGCCGCCATGTCGACGACCTCGAACGCCACGTCACCGACCGTCTCGGCCGCGGTGGTGTACATGGTCAGGTCCTTGGGGCAGCTGACCACGAAGTAGTCGAGGTCGCCGAGCGCCTGGGCCTCACGGATGCGCTGCTCGCTCGGGCGCTCGCCACCGCCGACATCCTCCACCCAGATCCGGCCGCCGCCGGCGCCACAGCAGAACGTGTCCGCGCCGTGGCGCGGCATCTCGACGAGCTCGGCGCCGGTCGCCGCGATCAGCGCCCGCGGTGCATCGGTGATGTCGTTGTGGCGGGCCAGGTAGCAGGGGTCGTGGTAGGTGACACGCGTACCGGTGAGCGGAGCCGGAAGCGCAAGCACGCCCCGCGACACCAGCTCGACGAGCAGCTCGGTGTAGTGGTACACGGGCTTGTCGAGCCCGTACTGCGCATATTCGTTGCGCAGCGTGTTGAGGGAATGGGGGTCAGTGGTGAAGATCGCCTCGTACTGGGCCTCGCCCAGGGCTCCGACGTTGTGCTCGGCGAGCAACTCGAACAGACCCTCCTCACCGACCCGGCGCACATCGTTGCCGGCGTTGCGCTCGCCCTCATACAGCAGTCCGAACGAGACGCCGGCGTCGTGCAGGATCGTGGCCAGGCGCCGGGACTCACGCTGGACGCGTTCGTCGAAGGACGCGTAGTCGCCGACGAACCAAACGTACTCAACGGGTTCCGAGCGCGCGTCGGGGATCGTGAAGTCAAGGCCCCGGGTCCACCGGGCTCGCATTCGCGCTGACTTGCCGAACGAGTTGCCCTGCACCGCCACGTGCTGCAGCGTCTGGGCCAGCAGCGGGTCAAGCTCACCGCGTTCGACGAGGGTCCGCCGCATCTCGATGACCGTGGTCAGCGGCTCGATCCCCGCCGGGCAGGCCATCACGCACGCGTTACAGGTCGTGCACTGCCACACGCCCTCGGGACGGCTGATCCAGCTCCACACATCCTCGCGCTCGCTGCCGCGTGGCTCCTCGAGCAATCGCCCCGCCGCGGCCAGCGCCGCGGGACCCACGAAGCCGGTGACGGGATCGCCCACTGGGCAGGCTGACACGCACAGCCCGCACTCGATGCAGTCCTCCAACCGGACGTACCCATCGTGGCCCTCGGGGGGTCGTGCTGCCGGGAGCACCTCGCTGATGCGGAGGAGCGGATGCTCGCCGGGGAGATGGTCATAGAAGGGGCCCATGTCGGCGACGAGGTCGGTGACCGTGGGC
>JBAWFG010000339.1:0-2132 GCA_049591655.1 Solirubrobacteraceae bacterium | reverse complement strand
CATGGAGGGGGCCAACTCGACCGAGATGGACCTCGAGACGCCGTTCCCGGTGATCGACCTGCTGCCTGAGCAGAAGGAGATCGCCGACATGGGCGGCACGATGCGGCTCGGCGCCGACCCGGTCAAGCTCCACGAGGGCAGCCGGCTGCGTGAGCTCTACGGTGAAGCCGTCGTCTACGAGCGCCATCGTCACCGCTACGAGGTCAACAACCACCTCAAGCGCCGGCTGGAGAACGCGGGGCTGGTCTGCGGCGGCACCTCACCCGACGACCGTCTCGTCGAGGCGGTCGAGCTGCCCGCCGACGTCCACCCGTTCTACATCGCCTCCCAGTACCACCCGGAGTTCAAGTCGCGCCCGGAGCGCCCGGCCCCGCTGTTTAGGGAGTTCGTGCGCGCCGCCCTGGAGCGCGCCGAGAGCTCCGACCGGCCGGAGTCATCCGGCCCCGGAGAGCGGGACATCAGCGTCTCGCGCCGCTCCGGCTAGCGCTGTGCGAGCCCGCACCAGCGAGGCTGACCGCGAACGGCTGCACGAGACGTTCGCGGGGTTGTGCCGGATCGAGAGCCCGTCGGGGCACGAGCGCGTCTGCGCCAACTGGATCACCGCCGAGCTGCGCCGGATGGGCGTGGAGGTGGAGGAGGACTCAAGCGGTCCGGCGGCGGGGTCAGATGCCGGCAACCTGCTCGCCCGCATCCCCGGCCGCTCGGACAAGAGCGTGCTGCTGTGCGCCCACATGGACACCGTCCCGCTCGCGGCCCCCGTCGAGCCGGTGTTCGTCGACGGCGGCTGGGAGAACGCCAATGACGGGATCCTCGGCGCCGACAACAAGTCGGCGGTCGCGGTGATCCTCGAGCTCGCCCGCCGCGCCACCGGCGGTGAGCCGCCCCCGGTCGGGTTGGAGCTGCTGTTCACCGTCTGTGAGGAGGTGTCGCTGCGCGGGTCCCGGGAGTTCGACGTCTCCCGCCTGCACAGCTCCTTCGGCTACGTGTTCGACCACGCCACGCCGATCGGCGAGGTCGTCGTCGCCTCGCCCACCCACTACCGGATCCTCGCCGAGTTCCGCGGCCGTGCCGCCCACGCCGGGGTCCGGCCCGAGGCCGGTCGCAGCGCCATCGTCGCCGCGGCGCACGCCGTCGCCGCCATGCAGCTGGGGCGCGTCGACGAGCAGACGACCGCCAACGTCGGCACGATCCGCGGTGGCAGCGCCATCAACGTCATCCCCGAGCGCTGCCAGCTGGAGGCCGAGGTCCGCAGCCTCGACGCCGACCGCGCCGCGGAGCTGGCGACGATCAACGTCGACCACCTCCAGGACGCCGCCAACGCCGGCGAGTGTGACCTCGACGTCACCGTTGCCCAGATGTTCGCCGGCTACCGGACCAAACCCCGCGCCCCGCAGCTCGCCGTCGCCGAGCGCGCCCTGGCGGCATGCGGGTATGAGCCGCGTCAGATCGTGTCCGGCGGCGCCTCGGATGCCAACTCATTTGAGGCCTCCGGCTTCCCGTGCACGTGCCTGGCCGACGGCACCGAGCGCAACCACGAACCCACCGAGCGGATCAGCGCCCAGGCGCTGCAGGACATGTTGGAGATCTCGATCGCCCTGCTCGATGAGGCGGCAGTGGAGCTTGCCGCGTGAGCGGCTTTGAGCCGGTCGGTTCCGCGGTCATGTGGCACGGCGCGATCATCGAGGCCGGCGTCCAGCACTTCCGCCACTCCGACGGCGCCGTCGTCGCCCGTGACAAGGTCTGGCATCCCGGCGCAGTCGGGATGCTCGCCGTCGACGACGAGCACGTGTGGCTGACCCGCCAGCCGCGCGAGTCGGCGGGCTTGGTCGCTTCGCTGGAGATTCCGGCCGGCAAGCTCGACATCCCCGGCGAGGAGCCCCTCGCCTGCGCCCAGCGCGAGCTCGACGAGGAGATCGCCAAGCACGCCGCCTCCTGGCGTGAGCTCTCGGCCCTCTACACCAGCCCCGGCTTCAGCGACGAACGCGTCTGGCTGTTCCTGGCCACTGACCTCTCCGACGTCGAGCACCCCGCGCAGGCCGACGAGGACGAGCGGATCGAGATCGTCCCCTGGCCCCTGGATCGTCTCGACGACGCGCTCGCCGAGACCGAGGACTCAAAGACGCTCATCGCAT
>JBAWFG010000338.1:0-5110 GCA_049591655.1 Solirubrobacteraceae bacterium | reverse complement strand
CCGGCAGCGCCCGAGCTCGCCGCGGTGGCGCCTGAGCTCGACGCGGCCGAGTGGCCGAGGTGGAAGAACAGCAGCTTGTGGAACATCGCCAGCGGTCCGACCGGCAGCAGCGCTGCCAGCGCCTTGTTGGTCTTCTTGAGCTCGGAGCGGAAGGTGCTGCAGCGCTTGCAGCTGCGCAGATGGCGACGCACGAGCGCGCTCGGGCGTCGCTGCAGGCCCTCGGCGATCTCGGCAAGCTCGATCCGGACCTCATCGCAGGACAGCAGCCGGGCTTCCGCCGCCTCGGCGAGCGACACACGCGCGCGCACGAGCAGCGACTTGACGCTCGGCACCGTCGTCTCCATCGCCTCGGCGATCTGCTCATAGGACAGGGCATCCATCTCACGCAGTACGAGCGCCGTCTTCTGGGTCTCGGGCAGTTCGTGGATGTCGCCGACGAGCAGGCGGAACTCCTCACGCTCGTGAACCTTGTCGGCGGTGCTGGTGCCGTGCTCGGCCAGATGGTGGTCCATCGAGTCGACGCCGATCGCCTGGATGCGGCGGAGGTGATTGAGGCTGCGGTTGCGAGCGATCCGGTAAAGCCACGGCCGCACGTTGATCGCCCGGTTATCGGCGAGGATCGCGTTGAACGCCGCGGTCATGACCTCCTGGAGCACATCCTCGGCGTCCTCGCGGGAACCGAGGAGATGGCGGCAGAACGCCATCAGCCGCGACTCGTAGCGGGCCACCAGCACCTCGAAGGCACCCGTGTTCCCACGCCGAGTGAGTCCGATGAGTCGCTCGTCGGACTGGAGGCGAAGCAGGGGGGTGCGGCCGTGGAGACCGATCCCGCCCGAATATTTCAGCGCTGAGACTTCCATCCGACTCGGTGCGTGACTCCTCTTTGAGGCCCTGGACACCGTAGCAGCGCTTAAGTTGCGGTCTTTTGGGGAAGCATGCCCGCGACGTTCCGATGGGCGGGCGTCACAGAGGCGCGGAGAGGGACCGAGGAGGGCCGGACGCGTGCGGATGGACAGCAACGCAGATAGGGGATACCCGGGGAGGGACTCGAACCCTCACGCCACGAAGGCAGTCGCTCTTAAGGCGACCGTGTCTGACCAATTTCACCACCCGGGCGGGGCCGGAGACGCTACCGATTGCGGGCCGCGGATCCAAGAAATCCGGGGGTTTTCGGCCCGACGGTTCCCAATTGACACTAGAACAGAGTGCTTGCTAGGTTCGGCGTTCGATACATGCTGGTCAGCGGCCCGGCACCGGCGCAGGAGGAGATCATTGAGTAGGTCGCGGCGGTGCAGAACTCAAGTCTGATCGGCCGGATCGCCGCTGTCGCGGCGGTCGCGGTCGCACTCGTGGCGGTAGCGATCATCCTGCTCTCGAGCGGGAGCAGCTACCAGGTGCATGCGGTGTTCTCGAACGCCAGCCAGATCGTCCAGGGCGACCTCGTGGAGGTCGGCGGAAGCTCGATCGGCACGGTCTCGGGCATCGCGCTGACGCCCAACGGCCAGGCTGAGCTCACACTGAACATCACCAACCAGAGCTATGACCCGCTCCGGCAGGGCACCCAGGCGACGATCCGGGAGGCCTCGCTGTCGGGTATCGCCAACCGCTACGTCGATCTGCACCCCGGGTCGCCGGCGAACGCAACGATCCCGGCCAACGGCGTCATCCCGACGACCAACACGACGAGCGAGGTCGATCTCGACCAGATCTTCAACACGCTCAACGGCCCCACGCTCAAGGGCCTGCAGGACGTTCTCCAGGGCTCGGCCTCTCAGTTTGCGGGCAAGGGCAAGCAGGCTCAGGCGGCGTTCGCCTACCTCAACCCCGCGGTCGCCGCCAGCAGCATGCTGTTCCGGGAGATCAACCGCAACACGGGCGCGTTCACCAACTTCCTGGTCAAGTCGTCACACCTCGTCTCTGACCTCTCGACGCGCAGCTCGGACCTCAGCGGGCTCGTCTCCCACCTGTCGACGACGACCGGCGCGCTCGCCGCCCAGCGGGTCCCCCTCGCCCAGTCGCTGCAACGGCTGCCTGGGTTCATGCGCCTGGCCAACACGACGTTCGTCAACCTGCGCAGCGCGCTCAACGATCTCAAGCCGCTCGTCGACGACTCCAAGCCGGTCGCCCCCAAGCTCGAGAAGCTGCTCATCCAGCTGCGCCCGCTGGCCCGCAACTCGGTCCCGACGCTCAACGACCTGTCGAACATCATCAGCCGTCCGGGCAGCTACAACGACCTGATCGAGCTCGTCAAGCTCGGCGTACCGCTGTCGCAGGCGACCGTCAAGGACATCTACGCCAACGGCAAGGTCCGCCCGGGCGCCTTCTCGGCCTCCACGACCGCCCTGAGCACCTCGACCCCGGAGCTCGCCACCGCCCGTCCCTACGCCGTCGATCTCACCGGCTGGTTCGAGGGCTACACCCACCCGGGCACAATCGACGCCAACGGTGGCGCCAGCCGCATCGCGCCGGTGGTCGGCGTCGGCTCGGTCGAGAACGGCGTGCTCAACCTGCTCCCGTCCTTCACCAACCCGACGCTCCGCAGCGTGCTGGCGCTCGGCGGTCTGGGCGGTCTGGTGCCCGGCAGCGGGAGCGGCTCCAGCCCCGCGCCGGGTACAAGCAATTCTCAGGGCCTGCTCGTCACCGGCCAGGGCGACCGGTGCCCGGGCTCGATGGAGCGCGGCGCGCTCTACTACCCGGAGAGCGGCTTCCCGTGTAACCCCAACGAGGTCCCGACGGGCAAATGAAGCGGGTCCTGATATCCGGCGCGCTGCTCGCGGCCGCGGCGGCGTTCGTGATCCTCGCCGGCGGCGCCTCCAAGGGCTCGGCGGCCGGCACGTACAAGATCGAGCTTCAGAACGCGTTCGGCCTGGTCACCGGCGCCGACTTCAAGGTCGCCGGGGTGCCCGCCGGAACCATTTCGGGGATCAACCTCAACACCAAGGACCTCAACGCGGTCGTGACCGTGACCGTCAACCGGTCCGGGTTCGGCCAGTTCCATGCCGACGCGACCTGCAACTCACGGCCGGAGTCGCTGATCGGCGAGTACTACATCGACTGTAACCCCGGCACCTCGGGCCCGGTGCTCAAGGCCGGATCGACGATCCCGGTCAGCCACACGACCTCGACGATCCCCGCCGACCTGTTGCAGGACGTCATGCGGCTGCCCTACCGCCAGCGCTTCAGTCTGATCGTCAACGAACTCGGCGCCGCTGCTGCCGCGCGCTCGGGCGACCTCCAGGCCGCGCTCGCCCGCGCGGTTCCGGCGCTGACCGAGACCGACAACCTGCTCAACCTGCTCGGCAACGACTCGACAACCCTGCAGCACCTGACGGCGGACTCCAACAGCGTCATCACCGCGCTCGCCAACAACAGCGCCGGCGTCAAGCGGTTCATCGACGAGGCCAACCGGACCGCCCGGGCGACCGCGACCCAGCAGGGCAACCTGCGCAGCACGCTGGCTCGCCTGCCCGGGACGCTTGAGCAGCTGCGCCCGACGCTCGCCCAGCTGCAGACGACGCTGACCACCAACCAGCCGGTGCTGGCCAATCTCAACCAGGCATCGGGCCAGTTGCACCGGCTGCTCACCGACCTGCCGGCGTTCTCCCGTTCCGCCCGCCCGGCGATCAAGTCGCTCGGTCAGGCGTCGGTCACCGGGCGCACGGCGGTCATCGCGGCAGCGCCGACCGTGGCGGACCTCAACACCTTCGCCAAGCCGACGCCGGAACTGGCCGGCAACCTCGCCATCGTCCTGCACGACCTCGACAACCCCAGCCGGGCGGTCGAGCCCGATCCGCGCAGCCCCGGCGGGAAGGGCTTCACCGGCCTGCAGGCGCTGCTCGGCTACGCCTTCAACCAGACGCTCGCGATCAACACGTTCGGCCCCGAGGGCCACGTCCTCGCCGTCGACGCGTTCTTCAGTCCGATGTGCTCGCCCTACGCGACCCCGGCCTACATCGCAATGGCGCTCAAGCAGTACGGGTCGGCGTATCGCTCCTGCTACTCGTGGCTCGGCCCCAACCAGCCCGGCGTCAACGAGACCGACCCGTCGAACCCGAGCGCCGCGGTCCCCGATCCCGGCGGAGCACCCCCCGGCCAGACCGGTCCCAAGACGAGCGCGGCCCGGCTGACGTCGTCGATGGTCAGCAGCGAGATCGCCCACAATGCCACCGCCACCGGCGGCGCGGGCCCGTCGGCTGGATCGGGCTCCGGCGGCAGTTCCTCGACCGGCTCGGGTCCCGCCATCAACCTGCACCAGTCGATCGGCCAGATCCTCGGCGGCCTCGGTGCCACCAACGACTCCGGCAGCTCCAGCAGCTCGTCGAGCAGCTCGAGCACCACCACCCCGAGCGCGGCGTCCAACGCCGTCTCGTCGGCCACCTCCGCGGCGTCCTCGGCGGCGCCGTCGAGCGGATCGGGTTCGTCGAGTGCGCCGGCCTCGGGCAGCCAGACCCAGCAACTCCTCAACTACCTGCTCGCGCCATGAGCACGACCCGTCAGAGCAAACAGGCCAAGCGTCCCTCGGCGCTCGCCAACCCCGTGCTGGTTGGCGCGGTCACGGTGCTGGTGATCATGGTCGCGATGTTCCTGGCCTATAACGCCAATGAGGGTTTGCCGTTTGTCCCGACTCGGGAGTTGAAGGTCGATGTGGCGAGTGGTTCTGATCTGGTGCCGGGGAATGAGGTGCGTGAGGGTGGGTTCCTGGTGGGGTTGGTGCAGTCGATGGTGCCGATCCAGTTGCCCAATGGGCAGGTGGCGGGTCAGTTGACGTTGCAGCTCAATCAGCAGTACGGGCGGGTGCCGGTTGATTCCACGGCGTCGGTGCGGCCGTTGTCGGTGTTGGGGCTGAAGTACGTCGATCTGCATGTCGGTGGGTCTCATCGGGTGTTTGCGGATGGGGCGGTGATGCCGATCCGTCAGACCGAGGTCCCGGTCCAGTTTGAGGACGTCTTCCAGGCGTTTGACACCAAGACGCGTAAGGCGATCGATCAGGGTCTGGTTGGGTTTGGGGATACGTTGGCGGGGCGGGGGTCGGCGCTCAATGACACGATCGCGAGTCTGCCGCGGTTGTTGGGGTATCTGCGGCCGGTGGCGGGGTATCTGGCGGCGCCCT
>JBAWFG010000337.1:0-8324 GCA_049591655.1 Solirubrobacteraceae bacterium | reverse complement strand
CGTCTACGTCCTCGATAACGGCAGCACCGATGGAACCTGGGACGTGGTCCAAGAACTCGCACGGGAGCTCCCCGCGGTGGTGCCCTGGAAGAGCGAGCGGACACCGTTCTCCGATGCTCTCCGAGCTGGGATTTACCGCGAATTCCGCAGCGCCAGCCAGCCAGGCGACTGGTGGTGCCGATTGGACGCCGACGAGTTCTACATCGACGACCCGCGCGTCTTCCTGCAGCGGGTCGAGGAGATGTACGACGTCGTGTGGACTGCGAACTTTTCGTACTACTTCACAGATAAGGACGCGGCCCTGTACGCCGCCACACCCGAACTGTATGGCGACGATGTTCCAATCGAACAGAAGATCCGCTACTACGTCAACCATTGGAGTGAGCCGCGCTTCTTCAGATTCCGCCAAGGAATCGTTTGGAATGAGGACGAGGGCTTCCCCGCCTTCGTGTATACGTCGCCGGCCTATCCGGTTCGCATGTGGCAGAAGCATTTTCCGTATCGGTCGCCTCTCCAGATCGAGCGACGACTTTCCGACCGCCAGGAGGCGATGGGTCGTGGGGTGTTCATCCACGAGGCCATCGCTGATTGGGGGGACGCCGTTGGTTCGGTTCGCGAGAGCCGCGACCTCATGCGCCGCGCTGGAGTTGAGTTCGCGACCCAACGCTGGGAGGACAGGATTGTTGCCGCGTCAACGCTGGAGTTCGACGCCCATGACCGGCGCATGGTCCTCAACGAGTCACTGATGCCGCCGCTGCCAGTTCAGCGGTCCATCTGGCAGCGCGCGCTCGGTCGACTTCGATCCATGTTGGCACGGGCGCAGGGGGCCGTCGGAGGAGCGCCTGAGGATGGACTGGCGCTCGCCGGCCGCCGGTTGCGGCTGGCCCGCGCATCGACCGGTTCCGCTCGGATGCGGGGCGACGGCTCCCAATGAGCGGGGGGTCGGTCGGCGGCGGTAGCGTCCGCCGAGCCCTCGCGTGGAGTTTTGCCAACAACCTGGTGATGCGGTTCGCCAGCCTGGCTCTGGGAATCGTCCTGGCCCGATTGCTGGTCCCATCTGCGTTTGGCGTCTTCGCGATCGGACTCACTGTTCAGTCGCTGCTTGGAACCCTCACCGATCTTGGCCTGAGCACGGATCTCGTGCGGACGAAGGACCCCGCGTCGCGAGCGCCAACGGTTGCGACGCTCAGCGTTACGATCGGGACCCTGCTTGCCGCGGCCATGATGCTGACCGCCGAGCCCGTTGCCGCGGCCTTCAACGAGCCCCAGGCGGCGGGCGTCATCAGGGTGATGGCGGCGACCTGCATCGTGATGGGGGCGGCCGTCGTCCCGTACGCCAAACTCCTGCGGGAGTTCAAGCAGGGCAAGCTGTTCGCCTGCGCCATCGTCGACTTTGTCGTCAACACCTCAGTGACGGTGTCGCTGGTTTTGCTCGGCATGGGCCCGATGTCGCTCGCACTCGGGCGACTCGCCGCATTGCTGGTTTCGACGGTCGTGGAGTTCTGGCTGGCCGGAGTGCGGCCGCGTTTCGGGTTCGACCGGAAGATCGCCCGTTCAGCGATGGCCTTCGGCGTTCCGATCACGGGAGCCAATCTTCTCTCGCTGGCGCTTCTCAACGTCGACAACGTCGTAGTCGCCAGGGCCGCGGGAGCGGCACCTCTCGGCCTGTACGTCCTCGCCTTCAACGTGTCGACCTGGCCGATGAACGCCATCGGCCAAGCGGTGCGGTCGGTGACCCTCCCCGGTTTCTCTCGCGCGTCGTCTGACGCTGAACAGCGCCGGGCATTCTTGATGGCACTGAAGCTGACGTGGTTGGTCGCCCTGCCGGTCGGGGTGCTACTCGCCGCGGTGGCTCGCCCATTGGTCCTCTTCATGTATGGAGAACACTGGGCCGGGGCCGCTCCCGCACTGGCGGCGCTTGGCGTCTTTGGAGGCCTACGCGTGGCGTTCGACCTGATTGCCACCTACCTCATGGCAAGGGGCGCCGCGCGCCCCGTGTTCTACGTCCAGGCGCTCTGGTTCCTGGGCCTGATCCCGCCGATGATTGTGGCCACTCATTGGAAAGGGATCGCCGGCGCTGGCTGGTCCCACCTGGTGGTGGGAGCACTCGTGATCCTTCCGGCTTACGCCGTGGCGCTGCGTCGCCTGCATATACCCCTGAGATCCATACTCTCAGTCGTCTGGCTCCCGATCGTTGCTGCGGTTCCGATGTGGTGGCTCGGTCAGGCCGCGGCCGACGAAGCCAAAGAGCCGATTCTCGGCCTTCTCATGGGCGGCACCGTCGCGGTACTCGTGTACCTGGTCATCTGCTCGCCCTGGATCGTGGGGTTGCTGCCCGCACGTCGGGCCGCCGAGTCGGCAGCGCCGGAGCGCGAGGTGCCCATGCTGACTGGCGTGGCGAGCTGATCGTTCGGTCTCCATCTCGCGTTCGGCAGGCGGCGAGCTGGAGGCATGAGTCAACCGTCCAGGCGTGGGTCGACGCGTGCGGGTGAGCGCGGAGAAGGCTGGGCCGGTCAGAGCCCGCTTCGATCGTCACCAGTGTGCCGGCGGCCGGTCTGACGGTGCCCGGCGCCGAGGACTGATGGTGCCCTTCGAACCGCATTGACAAAGGGCCCGCCGATGGCGGGCCCTTGGCACAACGGAGCAGATTGCCTTGATCGGTCAGCGATCGCTGCGCAGCGGCACCACGGCGCCGTGAAACTCGAGGCTGCGCGATGCCGCCTCGAGGATGTCGAGCACCCGCAGGCCCGCCCGGCCATCGGTGCGGCTGGTGCGACCGGTGCGGATGCAATCCGCGAATTCGGACATGACGCCCTGCAGCGCCTCGCGCTCGGGCAGCGCCGGCGCCACCATGTCGCCGGAGCGATATGAGACGAGAGCCTGGCGGCGATCGTCGGCGCCGAGTTGGGCCGGGTCGGCGAGGTCGACGCCGCGGTCGAACACGGAGATCCGCTGCGAGGGGTTCAGGTCATCCCATACCAGGGTCCGCTTGGAGCCGCCGATCGTGGTGGTGCGGACCTTGATCGGGCTCAGCCAGTTGACGTGGAGGTGAGCGATCGCGCCCTGGGGCAACTGGAGCGTGAGGTAGGCGACGCACTCCTGTCCGGCACCGATCGGATCGGCCCCGTGCGCGGCCACCGCCAGCGGGTGGCAGCCCTCGGGCAGGATGAAGTCGAGGATTGAGAGGTCATGCGGGGCAAGGTCCCAGAGGACGTTGACGTCGCGCTGTACGAGACCCAGGTTGATGCGCACCGAGTCGGCGAACTGCAGATCCCCCAGAACCCCGGAGTGCAACAGCTCACGGATGCGCTCGACGGCCGGCGTGTAGCAGTACGTGTGGTCGCACATGAGCACGACGCCCTTATCCTCCGCTGCGTTGACGAGCGCGCGGCCCTCGGCGTACGTGGCCGCAAGTGGCTTCTCGACCAGCACGTGCTTGCCGGCCTCGATCGCCGCCATCGCGACCTCCAGGTGGGTCCCCGGCGGCGTGACCACCGCGATGGCCTCCACTTCGGGATTGTCCAGCAGTTCCTGAAGGTCAGCGGTCGCCTTCACGCCGGAGAAGGATCCGGCGAGCTTCTCCGCTCGTTCAAGAGCAGCGTCACACACCGTGATCAGTCGCGTCTCTGGGCACTGGAGCGCGTTGCGGACGATGTTCGGGCCCCAGTAACCGGCGCCGACGACCGCCATGCCAACAGGCAGGCGCTCATCGGTGCCAGTCCCCTGACGTTCGTGCTCCGCTAGGTATGTAGCCATGAATTGATCTGCTTTCAGGTGTTGACAGAGGGCCGCGATCGGCCCGGCTGCCAGAGCAACGGCTCAGACCTGTCACTTCTAACGCGCCGGCTCATGCACGCCGACGTTCAGGTTCGGTTTGAGGACCGTCAGAAATCCGTCAGCCGGTGCGTTGTTGGATGTATGCCGCGCCTGAAAGTCCTTGTCGCCGACCATGCCCCTACGTGTGCCGGGGTTCGCCTGGCGCTGGGCAGCCAGGTGGAACTCTCCGGCGAGGTCTCAAACGCCTCGCTGGCGATCCGTAGCGCCCATCGTGACCAGCCCGACCTGTGTCTGGTCGGCCGCGACCTGGACGGGGGCTGGCTGAGCGCGGTCCGCGGCATCCGCCGCGCGGCTCCCGATACGTCGGTGATCGTTCTCGCGCAGGAGCCGAACGTGGACGACCTGCTGGAGGCGATCCGCACCGGCGCCGACGGCTACATGCCCGGACCGATCAACGAGGCACGCCTGGCCAACATCGTCAGCGCGGTCATCGAGAAACAGGCCGTGGTCCCGCGCGCGATGGTCCTGGAGTTGCTGATGGAGTTGCGGGGCGTCTGGAGTGACGGTGACGGGCTCACCACACGGGAGTCTCAGGTTCTGGGAATGTTGCGCCGGGGTCACAGCACCGCGGCGATCGCCAGCCGATTGGCCATCGCGCCGGTGACCGTGCGGCGGCACATCTCGGAACTCGTCCACAAGCTCGGAGTCGAGGATCGATCCGGTCTGATCAGGTCCTGACCGATGGCCGTCAGGCGAGCCGTTTGACAGAAGTGATCGCACGAAGCCACATTGGCCCCGTGCGCACATCCTTAAACACGTAACCACGCAAGTACGCACCAGGGGGACCTTCGCCGTGTCACACCTAACCACGCAGGAGCACGACTCACCCGTGCGGTTTGTCACCCTTGACCGCCAGCACGCCAGCATCGCCGATGAGCTCAAAGGTACCTTCTCACGGATGCTGGTCTCCAATGCCTACACGCTGGGCGCCGAGGTTGAGGCGTTCGAGGCCGAGTTTGCCTCCTACTGCGAGGTCGCGCATTGCATCGGCGTCGCCTCCGGGACCGCGGCGCTCGCGCTGATGCTGGAGGCCTACGGCATCGGCCCCGGCGACGAGGTCATCGTTCCGGGCCACACCTTCATCGCGTCGGCTCTGGCGGTGGCCCATGTCGGTGCCACCCCGGTCCTATGTGACGTCCTCCCCGACACCGGGTTGATCGACCCCGATGCGGCCCGTGCATCGATCGGGCCGCGCACCGCGGCGGTGCTGGCCGTCCACCTGTACGGCCAAGCCTGCGACATGGCGGCCATCGAGGCGTTTGCCAAGCCCCACCGCCTCCTGGTGCTCGAGGATGCGGCGCAGGCGCACGGCGCCCGCTATCGCGGCCGCAGGGTCGGTTCGCTTGGGGCTGCGGCCGCCTTCTCGTTCTACCCAAGCAAGAACCTCGGCGCCCTCGGCGACGGCGGAGCAATCTGCACCAGCGACGATCTGCTGGCCGCCCGTCTGCGGCGTCTGCGCAATCTGGGTCAGCGCGTGAAGGGCGAGCATGTGGAGATCGGGTACAACGAGCGTCTCGACGGGCTGCAGGCCGCGCTGCTGCGGGTCAAGCTCCCCCACCTGGACCGCTGGAACCGGCAGCGCCGCGAGCACGCCGCGACCTACCGTGAGTTCTTGCCCCATGAGGTGAGGATCGCCGCGGAAACCCCGGTCTCGCCGTCGGTTTACCACATCTTTCCGACCCTGTTCGACAACCGCGACCAGGTCGCGGCCGGCCTGAAGGCACGCGGCGTGGAGACCGGGATTCACTACGCGCCGGCGGTGCACGGACATGCCGCGTGGGAAGGCGTACCTCTCATGCACGGATCTCTCCCGGTTGCCGAGATGTGGGCGGCGCAGGAGCTCTCCCTTCCCATGCACCCCGACCTCACTCCCTCGGAGATCGAGCAGGTTGCCGACGCGGTGCAAGCCGCCGTCTACGAGCGCATCGCCTGACGATCGTCCACTCAGGGCAGAGTGCGGATCACCCGCGCCGGGTTGCCGGCGACGACGACGTCGGACGGGACGTCCTTGGTGACCACCGCGCCGGCGCCGATCATCGCGCGCTCGCCGATCGTGAGGCCCGGGAGGATGACCGCACCGGCTCCGATGCTGGCGCCACGGCGGATCGTCGTCTCCCGTAGCTCGAACGGCTGACGGCTGCGGGGCATGAGGTCGTTGGTGAACGTGGCCTGCGGGCCGATGAACACGTCGTCCTGCACGCGTAGGCCGTCCCAAAGGAAGACTCCTGACTTCAGGGTCACCCGGTCGCCGACCACGACGTCGCCCTCGACGTACGTGTGGTCGCAGACGTTGCAGTCCGCGCCGATTACGGCACCGGGCATCACGTGGGCGAATGCCCAGATTCTCGTACCGGCTCCGATCCGGTCGCTCTCCACGAGCGCATGGGGATGAATGAACGGTGGTGGCGCCATCGGCGCATTGTCGCGGCAGGGGAGGCGGCGCGGGATCCATTAGGCTGTGAATCCCGATTCATCGTTGGGAGGGAGACGAAGTGGACCTGAACGACACCCCTGAACAGGCGGAGTACCGGGCCCAGGCGAGGGCCTGGCTGGCCGCGCATCGCGACGAGGCGCCCGAGCGCTCCGGCTCCCGGCAGGACCCCGCCTACATCGACGCGCGCCGTGGCTGGCAGCGCAAGCTGGCCGAGGCCGGCCTGGCCGCCGTGACGTGGCCGGTCGAGTTCGGCGGCCGCGGCCTGGGACCGATCGAGCAGGTGACGGTCAACCAGGAGATCTCAGACGCCCAGGTGCCGGGGATCCTCGACGTGATCGGGATCGGCATGCTCGGCCCGTGCCTGATCGCCCACGGCACCGAGGAGCAGAAAAGCCGCCACCTCGGTCCGATGCTCCATGGTGACGAGGTCTGGTGTCAGATGTTCTCGGAGCCGAGCGCGGGCTCGGACCTCGCGGCGGTGCAGACCCGCGCGCGCCAGGAGCAGGACGGAAGCTGGACGCTCAACGGGCAGAAGGTGTGGACGACCAACGCGCAGTTCGCGTCCTTCGGCCTGCTGCTTGCCCGGACCGATGCCGACGTTCCCAAGCACAAGGGTCTGACCATGTTCATCGTGCCGATGGATGCCGCCGGGGTCACCGTCCGGGGCCTGCGCCAGATCTCCGGGGACGCGGAGTTCAACGAGGTCTTCTTCGACGACGTCAAGCTCGACGCCGACAGCGTGGTGGGGGGCGTCGGCAACGGCTGGGGCACTGCGTTGACCGTGCTCATGTACGAGCGCCTGACCATCGGGTTCGGCTCTGAGTCCTTCGGTTCCCCCGCTCAGCTGGCTCGGACGATGGCCGATGACCCGGGCGCCCGTCGAGACTCCGACGCTCGCCACAAACTCGGCGAGATCATCACCGAGCTGCTCGCGGTCCGCTACAACGGCTACCGGGCGCTCACCGCGCTTGCCCGTGGTCAGATCCCCGGTCCCGAGGCGGGCCTGGCCAAGGTGACGATGGTCAACGCGGCGATCGCCGCGACGGACCTCGGCGCCGATGTCGTCGGGCCTGAGGCGTTGGAGCCCGACAGTGAATGGAGCTATCTGATCTCGTTCCTACCCGGGCTCAAGTCGGCGGGAGGAACCGAGCAGGTGCTGCGCAACACGATCGGCGAGCGTGTGCTCGGACTGCCGTCGGAGCCACGACTCGACAAGGGCGTGCCGTTCAGTGAGCTGCGGGCAATCGAGAAGCAGGCGGTGACGAAATGAACTTCGCGCTCTCCGACGAGCAGATCCTGCTGCGGGAGGCGGCCCGCGGCGCCCTGGGGCGGGTCAAGACGATCGAGGCCGCGCGCGCGGCGCTTGAGGATCCCGAGGCGCTGCCCGACCTGTGGCCGCTGGCGGTCGAGGCGGGTTGGACCGGACTGCTTGTCTCCGAGGAGCGGGGCGGGGCAGGACTCGGCGGTTTCGACGCATTGCTCGTGGCCGAGGAATGCGGCCGGGTGCTGGCCGGGGTGCCGATCCTCGGCCTGCTGCCGGCCAGCGCGGTGCTCGACGCCGCCGGCGACGAGTCACTCGACGCCGTCGCAGCCGGCGATCTGCGGCCGGCCTATGTCCCGGCCCGGCCGCCGAGCGAGCAGTCGGCGCCGTGGACGACCGACCCGGTATCCGGCTTTGGCCGCGGACCCGCCGTGCGGGCAGTCGTCGAGGGTGAGACGGTGACACTCGAGGGCGCGGCCGCGTTCGTGCCCGATGCGCCCGGCGCCGGCGTGCTGGTCGTCATCGGTGTCGATGCCGACGGTGAGCCGGTTGCCGCCGCAGTTCCCGGCGGTGACGAGGGCGTCTCGGTCGAGCCCGTGATGCGCTACGACGCCACCCGATCGCTCGGGCACGTCACCCTCGACGGGGCGACGGGGCGTCGGCTCCAGGTCGGCGCCGACGTCCTGGCGGACGCGTGGTATCTGGCCCACGCGCTCATCGCCGGCGAGTCGATCGGCGCGGTGCAGACATGCCTCGATGTCAGCGTCGCCTACGCCAAGGAGCGGTTCACCT
>JBAWFG010000336.1:0-4462 GCA_049591655.1 Solirubrobacteraceae bacterium | reverse complement strand
GTTACGCGCCGGTCGCCAGCTCCCGGCCGGAGGGCTCGTCGCCCGGCACGCGCGGCGCCGGGCGGCGCACGTCGGCCCACGGCGGGGCGACGAACACGGCCAGCGCGAGAGCGATCGCGACCGGCAGGATGAACGCCCCGATGCTGAGAATCCCGAGCACCGCCTCCACGGCGACCACGCCCACCGCCACCCACGCTCCGGGCGTGCTCCAGCGGGGGTCGTCACGGCGCCGGGCGAGCATCGCCCAGGCAACGGCCGCGCAGCACAGCGAAGGAATGAGGATGAGCACCAGCGCCGACAGCCCGTCGTTCTCCACGAGCGTCTGCCGCGTCAGTGTGATCCCATCGGCCGAGCTCGTCGAGCTGTCATAGACCGGGAGCAGCAGCCCGGTCAGCAGGAGACCGATCGACCATACGGCCGCTCCGATCATCAGCCGGACCGACAGCGACCAGCGCCGATCGGCGACATGGGCGTTCATACGGTCAGGCTACCCGCGCAGGGGTGGTTCCGAGCCGGCGGACTCGGTGTCACGCCGGCTCGGGATCCTGACTCCTACAGGTTGACCGCCACGTACTTGGTCTCCAGGTACTCCTGGATGCCCTCCGGCCCACCCTCGCGGCCGAAGCCCGACTGCTTGACGCCGCCGAACGGCGCCTGGGCGTTGGAGACGATGCCCTGGTTGAGGCCGATCATCCCCGTCTCGAGCTTCTCGCAGACGCGCAGCGCCCGCTTGAGGTCGTTGGTGAACACGTAGGCGACGAGGCCGTACTCGGTGTTGTTGGCGGCGGCGATCGCCTCGTCCTCGTCGAGAAAGCCCTTGACCGGGGCGACCGGACCGAAGATCTCCTCGTCCAGCAGCTTGGCGTCGTCGGGGATGTCGGTGAGGACGGTGGGGTTGTAGAAGTACCCGGAGCCGTCGCGCGCCTGGCCGCCGACGACCGCGGTGGCCCCCCGCCCGAGGGCGTCCGAGACAAGGTCGGCGACCTTGCCGCGCTGCGTGGCGTCGATCAGCGGGCCGACATCGGTGCTGTCCTCGACGCCGCGCCCGAGGGTGAGCGCCCCCATCTTCTCGGCGAGCTTGTCGGCGAACTGCTCGGCAACCGCGTCGGCGACATGGAAGCGGTTGGCCGACGTGCAGGCCTCGCCCATGTTGCGCATCTTGGCGACCATCGCGCCGGCGACCGCCGCGTCGATGTCGGCGTCTTCGAACACGATGAACGGCGCGTTGCCGCCGAGTTCCATCGACAGCCGGAGCAGCGTGTCCGACGCCTGGGACATGAGCGTGCGTCCAACCTCGGTCGAGCCGGTGAAGGACATCTTGCGCAGCCGCGGATCGGCGATCAGCGGGCCGGTCGTCTCACTCGAGGACGAAGCGGTGAACAGGTTCAGCACGCCGCCGGGCAGGCCCGCCTCCTCCAGGATCTTGGCCAGGGCCAGCATCGACAGCGGTGTCTGCTGGGCGGGCTTGACGACCATCGTGCAGCCGGCGGCGATGGCGGGGCCGACCTTACGAGTGCCCATCGCCAGCGGGAAGTTCCAGGGGGTGATCATCAGGCACGGGCCGACGGGCTGCTTCATCGTCAGCACACGGCCGGCGCCGTTGGCGGCAACCGTGTAGCGGCCATCGATCCGGACCGTTTCCTCGGAGTACCAGCGGAAGAACTCCGCGGCATAGGTGATCTCGGCCAGCGATTCCCTGATCGGCTTACCCATCTCCAGCGTCATCAGGATCGCGAGCTCGTCCTTGCGCTCGATGATGGTCTCAAACGCGCGGCGCAGAATCTCACCACGGTCGCGCGGGGCCATGGCGGCGAACTCGGGACCGGCGGCCACGGCGGCGTCAAGCGCGGCCTTGGCGTCGTCGACGGATGCGTCGGCGACCTCACAGAGGGTTTCCTCGGTGGACGGGTCCTCGACCGTGATCGTCCCCTTGGCGCCGTCTCGCCACTCTCCGGCGATGTACAGCTGCTTAGGGACCTGGTCGACGACCTGCTGTTCTTGGGAGGCGGTGATCGTGCTCATAAGACGCAACCTACTACCCCGCGACCGGCCACTCTTTCCAAAGTGGCCGGCCGAAGGGAGACAGGTTGTCGTTTACGCCGTCGCGGGCTGCGGGGCGGGCTCGAGCGCCACGCCGAGCACCTCGTCGATCGTCATCGCGAAGTGGAACGTCATCTGCTCACGAACCTCCTCCGGGACGTCGTCGAGGTCGCCGCGGTTGCGCTCCGGCAGGATCACGTCGGTGAGCCCGGCCGCATGGGCGGCGAGCACCTTCTGCTTGACGCCGCCGATCGGCAGCACCCGGCCCTGGAGGGTGACCTCACCGGTCATCCCGACCGTGTGCTTGACCGGCCGCGCTGACAGCAGCGAGGTGAGCGCCGTGACCATCGTCACGCCGGCCGACGGGCCGTCCTTGGGGATGGCGCCGGCGGGGACGTGGACGTGGAACGCCCGCTCCTCGAATTGACCTGGGTCGATCCCCAGCTCGGTGGTGTGGCCGCGGACGTAGGAGAGCGCGATCTGCGCCGACTCCTTCATCACGTCACCCAACTGGCCGGTGAGCGTCAGCCCGGGCTTGCCCGGCATCGCCGTGGCCTCCACGAACAGGACGTCGCCGCCCGCGCCGGTGACGGCGAGGCCGGTGGCCACCCCGGGCACCGCGGTGCGGATCGCCGACTCCTGGAAGTGGCGCTGGCGCCCGAGCGCGTCGCGCAGGGCATCCACGTCGATCGTCACCGGCGCCTGTGCGGTATCCGAGGCGATCTTCGTGGCGATCTTGCGCAGCAGCGTCCCGAGGTCGCGCTCCAGCTGGCGCACGCCGGCCTCACGCGTGTACTCGGTCGTCACCGTCTGCAGGAGCTCATCGGAGATCTCGACCTCCTCGGGCCGCAGCCCGTTGCGCTCCAGCTGGCGTGGCCACAGGTACCCGCGGGCGATCGCCACCTTCTCCGAGGTCGTGTAGCCATCGAAGCGGATGACCTCCATGCGGTCCAGTAGCGGGCCCGGAATCGTATCGGCCACGTTGGCGGTGGCAATGAACATGACGCCGGACAGGTCGAGCTCCAGGTCGAGGTAATGGTCGCGGAACGAGTGGTTCTGCGCCGGATCCAGGACCTCGAGCAGCGCCGCGGAGGGGTCCCCGCGCCAATCTGCGCCGACCTTGTCGACCTCGTCGAGCATGATCACGGGGTTCATCGTCCCGGCGTCACGCAGCGCACGCACCAGCCGTCCCGGCAGGGCGCCGATGTACGTACGGCGGTGACCGCGGATCTCGGCCTCGTCACGCACGCCGCCGAGCGACATGCGCACGAACTTGCGTCCGGTGGCCCGGGCGATCGACTCACCGATTGAGGTCTTGCCGGTGCCGGGTGGGCCGATCAGGGTGAGGATGGCGCCCGAGCGCTTGTCCACATCGATCCCACGGTCGACCCGCAGCTTCTTGACCGCCAGATACTCGACGATCCGGTCCTTGACGTCCTCCAGACCGGCGTGATCCTCGTCGAGGATCTCCCGCGCGTGGACCGGGTCAAGCTTCTCCTCGGAGAGCTCGGACCACGGCACCGCGATCAGCCAATCCAGATAGGAACGGATCATGCTGGACTCGGCTGACTGCTCGCCCATGCGCTCCAGCCGGCCAAGCTCCTTGACGGCCTGCTCCTGGGCGTGTTCGGGCATCCCGGCCTCGTCGATCTTGGTGCGGTACTCCTCCACGACCGACGCGTCATCCTCGTCGAGCTCCTTACGGATCGAGTCCATCTGCTTGCGCAGGAAGTACTCGCGCTGCTGCTTCTCGGCGCCGGACTCGACGTCCTCACGGATCCGCTTGCGGACCTGCAGCTCGGCGAGCCGCTCGCGCTGATAGCCGAGGGCCAGCTCGAGGCGCTCGGTCACATCGAGCGTCTGCAGCAGCTTGACCTTCTGGTCGTAGTTGAGATCGGGGCTGTAGCCGCTCGTGTCGGCCAGCGTGCCCGGCTCGGAGATGCTGCGCAGGAACGCGGCGATGCGTCCGTCGTCGCCGCGAACCTCGAGGATCTCCTCGACGATGGCGCGGTACTCACGCTCCAGGTTGCGGGTCTTGCCGTCGACCGGGACCGGGTCGGGCTGTTCCTCGACCTCGACGAACAGGCGGCCGTCAGGCAGCGTCTGAGCGGCGCCCGCGACTCCGCGGTGCAGGCCCTGCAGTTCATAGGCGCGACCGCCACCGGGCAGGCGCACGCGGTTGGAGACCTCGGCGACCGTTCCGATCGCCGCGAACTCGTTCTCGTGCCGCGGCACGAGCAGGACACGCTCTTCGTCGCCGGCGTCGATGGCCAGCGTGAGCGACATGCCCGGGAAGACGACGACGTCCTCCAACGGGACCAGGAGAAGGCGACTAATCAAGTCTTCACTTTCAGTAGGGACTTACGAAGCATAAGTAGAGGATACCAACCGGTCCCGCGAACCGCATCGTGATCTCAGTCAG
>JBAWFG010000335.1:0-10824 GCA_049591655.1 Solirubrobacteraceae bacterium | reverse complement strand
GCCTGGTCGGCGGCGATCCGCGCCAGCGCAGCGAGGATCTCCACGTCGGCGGCCGTCGCCCGTGACGCGGCCGCGTCGACATGCAGGAGCATGTGCTCCCCGGTGGCGACGAGCTCGCCGTCCTCCCGGGTGAGCTCATGGAAGAGGTGCAGGCGCTTGGTGTCGTGGGAGAGCAGCTGGGTGCCGGCGTGCAGGCGCTCCCCGGCATGGACCTCGCCGAGGTGCCGAATGTGGCTCTCGACGGTGAAGTACGAGCGTCCGCTCTCCAGGTACGTGGCACCCACGCCGATGTGGCGCAGGAAGGCGTCGGTGGCGTCACCGAGCACCTGGAGATAGCGGCTCTCGGTCATGTGGCCGTTGTAGTCGATCCACGACGGCTCCACGAGCGCCTCGTGCAACCGCAGAGGGCCGCCGTCGCGCGTGGCGTCGGCGTCGCCGGCGCGGGCGGTGCCGCCGGCGGGGGAATCCCCTCGCTCCTGAAGTGCGCGCTCGGTGGCGGCCAGCACCTCACCGGCGCCGAACCCGACGCCCGCCAGGCCCCGCAGCACCGCCACCAGGCAGTCGTCGCGGATCTCGACCAGTTCGGCGATCGACCGCCCCGCCGCCTGGGCGTCGGACTGCGCCACGATCGTGTCGAGCAGCTCGTCGTCGAGTTCCGGGACCTCGGTGAGGTGCGTCCACGGTAGGGCCAGCGCTGGCCCGAACTGAGCCATGAAGTGGCGCATCCCGGCCTCACCACCGGCCAGCCGGTAGGTGAGGAAGGTGCCCATCGCCGACCACCGCAATCCGGCGCCGAAGCGGATCGCATCATCGACCTCCTCGACGGTGGCGATGTCATCGGCGACCAGCCACAGTGCCTCGCGCCACAGCGCCTCGAGCAGCCGGTCGGCGATGAACCCGTCGACCTCGCGGCGCACGATCAGCGGGCGCATCGCCACTGAGCGGTACAGATCCGCGGCGCGCTGCACCGTCTCCGGGCGCGTCTGCTCGCCGCCGCACACCTCGACGAGCGGCAGCAGGTAGACGGGGTTGAACGGGTGCCCGACGACGAATCGCTCGGGACCGGTCATGCCGGCGGCCAGGCGGGAGGGCAGCAGGCCCGAGGTGGAGGTGGCGATGATCGCATGGCGCGGTGCGGCTCGGCTGGCCGCGCCGAGCAGCGCGGTCTTGAGCTCCTCCCGCTCGGGCGCGCTCTCCTGCACGAGCGTCACGCCGTCGACCGCCAGCTCGATCGTAGAGGCGATCGTCAGCGTGCCCTCCGATGGCAGCGGGGCGAGCGTCAGCCGGCGCCAGGAGCGCCGGGCCTGGTCAAGCGTCGTACGGACGGTCTGCTCGGCGGCGGGGGAGGGGTCGAACAGGCGCACGTCGTGGCCGGCGAGCAGGAACCGTGCCGCCCAGCCAGCCCCGATGACCCCGGCGCCCAGCAGCCCGACGGCGCCGCGGGCGGCCGTCTCGTCAGCCATGGCGCAGGGCGAGCCGGTCACGAACCTCGTCGGCACCGAGCAGCCGGACGTTCATCGCCTCAAGGATCGTCGCCGCCCGGGCGACGAGCTCACCGTTGGTCGCCGGACGGCCGGGCCCGAGGTACAGGTTGTCCTCCAGCCCGACCCGGACGTTGCCGCCGGCGAGCACCGCCATGGCGACGTAGGGGAGCTGCATCCGGCCGACCGAGAATGCCGAGAACACGGCGCCCGGGGGCAGTTGGCCGACGAGTGTGAGCAGCGTGCCGGGGTCGTCAGGGGCGCCGTAGCGGATGCCCATGCACAGCTGGATGAGCGCCGGCTCGTCGATCAGGCCCTCGGCGATCAGGTCCTTGACCATCACCAACTGACCGGTGTCGAACACCTCCAGCTCGGGTCGCACGCCGAGCTCGCGGATCTGCGTCGCCATGGCCCGCAGCATGTCCGGCGTGTTGGCCATCACGTAGTCCCCGCCGGCCGCGAAGTTCATCGTGCCGCAGTCGAGCGTGCAGATCTCCGGCCGCAGCTCGGCGACGTGGCGCAGCCGCTCTGACGCCCCCACCATGTCGGTGCCTGCCTGGTCGAGTGGCAGCGGCGAATCGGGGGGACCGAGCACGAGATCGCCGCCCATCCCGGCGGTGAGGTTGAGCACGACGTCGACGTTGGCGGCCCGGATGATCTCGACCGCGCGGCGATAGAGCTCCACATCACGGGACCCCTGGCCGGTGTCGGGATCCCGGACGTGGAGGTGGGCGATGGCGGCGCCGGCCCGGGCGGCCTCGATCGCCGACGCGGCGATCTGCTCGGGGGCGACCGGAACGTGAGCGCTGCGCGAGGTCGTATCCCCGGCGCCGGTCACGGCGCAGGTGATGAACGCCTCGGTGATCACTGGCCGAGTGCCGCTTCGACCGTGGGGGTGTTGGCGAGCAGCCGGCTCGTGTACTCGGCCTTGGGCGACGTGAACACGTCTGCGGTCGTCCCCGACTCGACGATCCGTCCATCGGTCATGACCATCACCCGATCGGCGATCGTGCGGATCAGGGCGAGGTTGTGGGTGATGAACAGCATGCTCAGTCCGGTCTCGACGCGGAGCTCACGCAGCAGCTCGACGATCGCTGCCTGGACGGAGACGTCGAGCGCCGAGGTGACCTCGTCGCAGACGAGCAGCGCCGGCTCGGCAGCCAGGGCCCGGGCGATCGCCACTCGCTGGCGCTCGCCGCCTGACAGCTGATCCGGGTAGCGCTCAGCCGCGTCGGCCGACAGCGCGACGCGCTCCAGGCACTCGCCGACCCGCCGCCCGACGTCGCCGCGCGACTTGCGCCCGCCGGTCGCGAACAGCGCCAGTTGCCGCGCGATCGTCTGCCCGACGGTCCGCCGCGGGTTCAGCGACGCGTACGGATTCTGGAACACGTACTGGATCCGCTTGCGCGCCTGGGTGGTCCGGCCCCGGGCGCCGCGGGCCAGCGGCGTGCCGTCGAGCGTGATCTCGCCGGTCCAGTCGCTGTGCAGGCCGCCGATGCAGCGGGCCAGCGTCGTCTTGCCGCTGCCCGATTCGCCGACGAGCGCGACGCACTCGTTGCGGGCGACCACCACCTCGATGTCGTGCAGCACATGGTTGGAGCCGTAGTTGGCGTTGACCCCGGTGATCCCCAGGACGACATCCCCGGTCTGGGCGGCGGTCGCGTCGTGGGCGATCGGGGGGAGCTCGTCCGGCGTCTCCTCGGCGCGATAGCAGTGGACGACGTGGTCATCGCCGAACTCCGTGGGGGGTGGATACTGCTCCCGGCAGCGGTCCTGGGCGAGGTCGCAGCGCGGCGAGAAGAAGCAGCCGGGCGGCCGATGGCCGGGCAGCGGCGCCCGGCCGGCGATGCCGACCACCGCGCGCTTGCCCTCGAGATCCGGGACGGCGCGCAGGAGCTTGCGGGTGTACGGATGGCGGGGCTGGGCGAAGATTGTGTCCCGGGGTCCGCGTTCGATGATTCGCCCGGCATACATGACCGCCACGTGATCGGCGAGTTCGGCGACGACCGCGAGGTCGTGGCTGACATAGACGGCGGCAACGTTGTGGCTGCGGCACAGGTCCCGGACCGTCTCAAGCACCCGGGCCTGGGTGGTGACGTCGAGGCCGGTCGTCGGTTCGTCGCAGACGATGACGTGCGGCCGGCAGGCGAACGCCATCGCGATCGCCACCCGCTGCTGCTGACCTCCCGAGAGCTGGTGCGGATAACGACGCAGGAACTCGTCGTTTGACGGCAGCGCCACCTCCTCCAGGGTTTCGAGCACCCGGGCGCGGCGCTGCTCGCTGTTCGTACCCGAGCCGTGCGCCTCGAGCATCTCCGAGAGCTGCAGGCCGATGCGCAGCGCGGGGTTGAGCGCCGTGCCGGGGTCCTGTGGGATGTAGGAGACGGTGCCGCCGCGCAGACGGCGCAGCTCGGAGGCGGCCATGGCGGCGAGCGGACGCCCGTCGATGAGGATCTCGCCCTCGGTGACCTTGCCGCCCGGTCGCGTGTAGCCCATCAGCGCCATCCCGACCGTCGTCTTGCCGCTGCCCGACTCACCGACGAGGCCGAGCACCTCGCCGGCGCGGACGTCGAGCATGACCTCAGCGACGATGTCGGCGCCGTTGGTGAGGTCGATCTTGAGATCACGGACCGTGACCGCGGTTGTCGGCTGCTGCGCGATCGCCATCGTCACTCTCCGCGGTCGAGGCCGATCGACGCCCGGGCGAAGCCGTCGGTCAGCAGATTGGTTCCGATCGTCAGCAGGGCGATGGCCAGGATCGGGAGCACGACGCCCCACGGCTGCACGCTGACCGCCAGGCGATTCTCGTTGATCATCACGCCCCAGTCGGCGGTGGGGGGCTGAATCCCGTCGCCGATGAAGTTCAGGGCGGCGATCAGGCCGATCGAGTAGGTGAGGCGCAACCCGACCTCCACCAGCAGCGGACTCGTCACGTTGGGCAGCACCTCGCCGAAGATGATCCGCCGGCGCGGCTCGCCGACTGCCTCGGCCGCCTTGATGAAATCCCGCTCCACGATCTGCAGCGCCGCGCCGCGCATGACCCGGGCGACCCGGGGCGCGGTGGAGATCCCGACGATCAGGATGATGAGCGGCACGCTGGGCCCGAAGGCGGTGACCAGCAGCAGGGCCAGGACGATCTGGGGAAACGCCATGAACACGTCGGAGATCCGCATCAGGGTCTCGTCGACGGCACCGCCGATATACGCGGCGGTCAGCCCGATCACCAGGCCGAGGCCGACGCCGATCGCCGTCGCTGCGATCGACATCCCGAGCACGCTGCGGCCTCCGTAGAGGAACCGGCTCCACACGTCACGGCCGAGGTTGTCGCCGCCGAACAGGGCCTGGGCTGAGGGTGGGCTGTTGGGGGCGGTGATGAACTGGTTGGGCGAGTGGGGGGCGACGAGCGGTCCGAACAGCGCGACGAGCACCAGCAACAGGAAGATGACCAGTCCGATCCGGGCCCGCCACTGACGGAGGGTGAGCTTCAGCAGCACGACCCCCTTGTGCCGGCCGCGCGGAATCGGCGCGGGGGTGATCTGGTCGGCGGTGAGGGCGGGGGTGCTCATCGTCCGGCCGTCCTCAGCCGCGGGGTGACCATGATCGTCAGCAGGTCGGCGATCAGGTTCACGACCACGTAGACCCCGGCGATGATGATTGCCAGCGCCTGCACGACGGGGATGTCGCGGTTGCCGACCGAGTCCACGAGCTGGGCCCCGATGCCCGGGAACGAGAACACGAACTCCACCAGCACCACGCCGCCGGCCATGTAGGCGAGCTGGAGCGCCGAGACCTGGATCGCGGGGACGATCGCGTTCGGGACGGCATGGCGCCAGATCACCGTGCGGTTGGGCAGCCCCTTGAGCCGCGCCATCGTGACGTAATCGGACTCCAGCACCTCCACCATCGAGCCGCGCATGATCCGGCTGATGTAGGGGGTGACGGCGATGATCAGCGTCAGCGCCGGCAGGACGACGGCCTTGGGCTCGTTCCAGGCGTGCTCACCCGGCGGGATGATCGAGACCGCCGGGAAGATGTGGCTCACGTTGGTGGCGAACAGGAGGGCGAGCCCGATGCCGATCACGAAGTCCGGCAGCGCCGCCAGCGCCAGGCTGCTGGTCGACAGGATGTGATCGGTCGGGCGGTCCCGGCGCACGGCCATCAGCACGCCGAGCCCGATCGACAGCGGAATCGCGATGATCGCCGAGACGAACACCAGGAACGCCGAGTTGGCGAGCCGGTCGCCGATCAGTGACGACACCGGCTGCTGGGTCGCCGCCGAGGTCCCGAGGTTGCCGGTGAAGATCCCGCCCAGCCAGTGGAAGTACTGCGAGAGGACCGACCGGTCGAGATGCAGCTGCCGGGTGAGCGCCGCCACTCGCGCCGGGGTGGCGTCACGGCCGAGGATCGCCCGGGCGGCATTGCCCGGCAATGCCTGGGTTGCCGCGAACACGACGATCGACACCAGCAGCAGGGTCAGCAGGCCCAACAGCACCCGGCGCAACAGGAAGCGGCTCATGCTCGTCCCCCTACGCGGTGAACCCCACGTTCTTGAACCAGTAGTTGCCGAGCGGGAACCCGGACTTCGCCTCCACGAAGCCACCGACCTTGGCGCTGTAGGCATCGATCTGGTTGGAGAAGTAGGGAATGATGTAGCCGCCGGTGTTGTACTCGATCGTCTGCGCCTGCAGCAGGAGCTGATTGCGCTTGGTCTCGTCGAGGGTGGACCGGGCCTGGCCGATCAGTTTGATGAACGTCGGATCGGCCCAGTGGGTCTCGTTGAACGGTGAACTCGGCAGGCTGCCCTGCGCCACCTGGGGCAGGTACTCACGAGTGGCCCAGAAATCCTGGGCGAACGGCCACTTGAGATAGTTGGGCCCGTAGAAGGTGCCGGTGTCGAGCTTCTGCAGCTTGACGGTCACCCCGGCGCCTGTCGCCTGCTGGGCGAACACCTGGGCGGCCTGCACGACGCCCTGGAACACGGGTGCGGTGGTCAGCTGGACGGTCAGTCCGGCGTGCCCGGCCGACTTGAGCAGCGACTTGGCCTGCTCGAGATCCTGATGGCGTTGGGGCAGCGAAGCCGCATAGGCGGGATCGAACGGAGCGTACATGTCGTTGGCGATCCGCCCCTGACCCGACAGAACCTGCTCGACCATCTGCGGGCGGTTGACGACCAGCCGCATCGCCTGGCGCACCCGCACATCGGAGAACGGAGCGGTGTCGACCCGCATCGTGAACGGCTGCCACTGGCCGGTGTGGGAGATGAGCACCTTGAGCGACGAGTTGCCCTGGACCTGGGCGATCTGGCCGGTTGGGAGGTTGTCGATCGCGTCGACCTGGCCGCCGAGCAGCGCGTTGACCCGCGCCGTGTCGTCGGTGAAGTCGATGATCGTCAGCGTGTCGGCGTACGGCTTGCCGTGCTGCCAGTAGTTGGGGAACTTCTTGAACACGCTCTGCTGACCGGGGGTGAAGCTCTCGTACATGAACGCCCCGGTGCCGACCGGCTTGGCCGGGTTATAGCCAACCGGGACGATCGCGTTGAAGTACTGCCCGATGTCATCCAGGAAGGTGGCGTTGGGGAATTTGAGCGGGATCAGCAGGCTGTCGGATGACAGCTTCTTGACCCCCTTGATGTCGACGTAGCCGATTGAGGCGGCGCCGACCTTGGGGTTCTTGGGGTCGAGGATCCGCTGCAGTGAGTAGATGACGTCCTCAGGGGTGACGCTCTTGCCGTTGTGGAACTCGATCCCGGACCGCAGCTTGACCACCCATGCGTCGGCCTTGCCGTGCTGGGCCTCGATCGACTCGGCGACCATCATCTCCAGCGGGCCGAAGCTCGGGGGACGGACCGCCAGCGGCTCATACAGGTTCCAGCACCGCATGATGTCCGGGTCGGCGGTGGGGAGATGGGCGTCGATCGTGTCCTTGGCCCCGCCGCCGGTGGCCCCGACCCGCAGGCTGCCGCCGGCCTTGATGCTGCCGGTGCTCGCGGGGCTCGACCCGGCCGAGCTCGATGCACTGCTCCCGCTGCTGCCGCACGCGGCGAGCAGTCCGCCGGCGCTCAGCATGGCGCCGCCGGCCAGTGCGCCGTGCAGCACCTGACGGCGGGTCAGTCCACCGTCGCGGTCATCGGCTGAAAATCGTTGCTCGGTCACCCCAGGCTCCCCTCGTTGTGGTCATAGCGACGTACCTCGTGCAGTCGCAGGCGGATCCCCGGTGTCCGCTCACGACACAAGACTCTCGGTGCTGGCCAGGCGATCGGCGTATCGCGTCGCCTCGCCGACGATCAGGTCGACGGTCAGCTGCAGGTGGGTTCGCACGACGTCGCCGGCGGTGAGATCACGCGCGGCGATGGCGTCGAGCACCGTCTGATGGTCGGCCACGTAGTCGGTCACCGAGTAGACGGGATGCCAGTTGAGCAGCATCTGGGACTCGGCGGCCAGCGGCTCGTACGCCCGGCTGAGCCGGGGACTGCCGGCCAGCCCGACCAGCGCGCGGTGAAAATCGATATCGGCGCCGATCAGCTCCCGGGACGGGGCCTCGGTCCCATCATCGGGTGAGGCGCGGCGGATCCGCTCCTGCGCCGCTTCGAGCTCGCCGATGTCACACCCTTCCGGGCGCTCCATCAACGCGCCGACGGCCGCCACCTCGATCGCCGCTCGCGCTCGGTAGACGTCGACGACATCTTCGGCCGAGATCGCCCGCACCCGGGCGCCGCGGTTGATCTCCGAGACGACGAGTCCCTCCTGGATGAGCTGACGGATCGCCTCCCGGATGGCGCTTCGGCCGGTGCCGAGCGACCGGGCCAGGGCGACCTCGGGGAGTTGCTCCTCGGGCTTGATGCGCCCGGCGAGGATCGCCGCACGGAGTTCGTGCAGCACTTGGTCGGTGGTCGAGCGGCGCTCGACGGTGCCAAGGCCCCAGGCGGTGGTCGATCTCGCCACGTTGTCGACAACCTACCTTCGGCTGTCAACCGTGTCAACGTGATGTCAACATCCCCTGTGCCCGGTCGGGCACGTCGGTGATCACTGCCTCCACCCGCGGGTCGGCGATCAGACCCCGCAGCGCTCGGGGCTCGTTGACCGTCCACACCCAGGCGGGGAGGCCGCGCTGCGCGGCCCAGTCGAGGACTCCCGCGCGGGCGAGGCTTGAATGGGGGGCGAGGAAGTCGGCGCCGGCGGCCCGCCAGCGCTGCTCGAGGTTGCGCCGGTGGCGCGGGCCGACGAGCAGTCCGCAGCGCGCCTGGGGCAGGATGGCGCGCGCCTCGGCGATGACCGCTGGCAGAAACGAGGTGATGACGAACTGGTGGGGCTTCAGCACCTCGGTGACGACGTGCAGCGCCTCGGCGACATAGCCACCCTCCTTGAGTTCGATGTCGACGAGCGTGCGTCCGGCGGCCAGGGTGAGCACCTCGCGCAGCAGCGGCGCCTGCCCCTCCTTGACCCGTGCGCGGATCTCCTCGTGGGCGAGCCGGCCGACCGGCCGCAGGCCGACGCGGGCGTTGTGCACCACGACGAGCCGGCCGTCGGCGGTGCGCCGGACGTCGATCTCGATCCCGTCGCAGCCGAGCGCCAGCGCTTCCTTGACCGACTCCAGCGAGTTCTGCGGCGCAACGCTCCAGACCCCGCGATGGGCGATGACCATCGGTGGCGCGCAGTCGCCGGGTGCGACACCGAACGCGTCCGCTCCGTGCGCCATTGATGCGGGACGGTAGCGCCGGGAACGGCGGTACCGGCGCCCCGAGCCCGTATCCTGCCCCGGCCTGACCACGAGAGGGGAATCACCGATGGCTGCCACGACACCCGAATGCTTCCTGGTCCTGATGGCCGACCAGCTTGCGTCCTCCTGGTTGCCCTTCTACGGCCACCCGCTTGTCCAGACGCCCAACCTGCAGGCGCTCGCCGCCGACGCGACCGTGTTCGAGCAGGCGTACACCCCGTTCCCACTGTGCGCCCCGGCGCGCGCGGCGATGCTCTGCGGCCGCTACGCGTCACGGGTGGGAGTGTTCGACAACGCCGCCGAGATGCGCGCCGGGGTGCCGACCCTGGCGCACGCGCTGCGCGCCGCCGGCTACCACACGGCGGTGGCGGGCAAGATGCACTTCGTCGGGCCCGACCAGCTCCACGGGTTCGAGGAGCGGCTGACCACCGACATCTATCCCGCCGACGTCGACTGGACGCCGGACTGGAGCCGGCCGCTGGATCAGCCGCTGCCCTGGTACCACACGATGGAGAGCGTGCTGGCCCCCGGGATCTGCAACGCGAGCATGCAGACCGACTACGACGAGGAGGTCGCCTTCCAGGCGCGCCGCAAGCTGTTTGAGATCGCGCGCCACCGCGCCGAGCAGCCCTACTTCCTGTTCGTGTCGTTCACCAACCCGCACGACCCGTGGGAGATCCCGGCACGGTTCTGGGACCTCTACCGGCGTGAGGACATCGAGGACCCGGCGGTGCCGGCGCTCGCGCTCGATCAGGCCGATCCCCACAGCCGGCGGCTGCGGGCGATGTGCCAGGTGGACGAGGCCGGCCTGACCACCGAGCAGATCCGTCGCGCCCGCCATGGCTATTACGCCGCGGTCAGCTACCTCGACGAACGGGTCGGCCAGGTCCTCGGCGCGCTGCGTGACTCAGGCCTGGAGGACCGCACCACGGTCCTGTTCTGCGCCGACCACGGAGAGATGCTCGGCGAGCGCGGCCTCTGGTACAAGATGTCGTTCCTGCAGCAGTCGGCCCGGGTGCCATTGCTGGTGCGCCGGCCGGGCGGCGTGGCCGGGCGAGTGGCCGAGCCGGTTTCCCTCGTCGATTTCGCCCCGACCGTGCTGGAGCTGGCCGGGCTCCCCGCGGATGCGATCGCCGGCATCGGGGACGGCGTCAGCCTGACCCCTGCCCTGGGCGGCGAGTCGGTCGCCCATCCCGTCGTGTCGGAGTACCACGCCGAGGGGGTGCAGGCGCCCCAGGCGATGATCCGCTCGGGCGATCACAAGCTGATCGTCTCCCTCGAGGACCCCGACCTGCTCTACGACCTCGCCGCCGACCCCAATGAGATGCACGACATCAGTGGTTCACAGAGCGGTGTCGTGGCCGCGTTGCGGGCGGCGCTGGAGCAGCGCCTGGATCTCGTCGCGATCGATGCCGCCGTCCGGAAGAGCCAGCGCGAGCGCCGGCTCATCTCCGCCGCCCTGCGCCACGGCCGGCCGCCGGAATGGAACTTCCAACCCCAGTTCGACGCCGGCCGCCAGTACATCCGCAACCGCGAGGACATGTACGAGCTCCAGCGCCGGGCCCGGCTGGACAGCGGGACGCCGGAGTGAGGTGGCGCCGGGGGCGGGGGGCGTTGTTACTGTGCG
>JBAWFG010000334.1:0-22802 GCA_049591655.1 Solirubrobacteraceae bacterium | reverse complement strand
GTCGTACTCCTCTCGGGCGGCGCGCCGGCCGAGGTCCGGGTCGGAGCCGGAGCCGAGTCCGCGGGTGACCGCATCCCCGATATGCAGCGTCTCGTGGGCGGCCGACAGCTGCAGGGACTGCAGGTCGGTGTTGATGGCCAGGAACTCGACGCCGTTGATGTCGGCCTCGACCATCCGGTTGACGGCGTTGACGCCGGCACCACCGACACCGACGACGCGCAGTACCGGGTGACCGACCGGAGCCGGGGGCGGGAACGCGTCGAGTTCACGGTCAGGCCTGGCGTAGACGTCGGGCGCGGGGGCCGCCGGAGGCACGGGAGCGGCAGCCGGCGTGGAGCGTTCGAGCACGTTCTCCGGGATGTCGGCCGAGAACGCATGGCGCAGTCGCTCCTGCGGCGTCGGGACTCGGCGATCCTCCGGACCGGGGACCGGCGCATGTGCATCGGCCTCCAGCGACGGGTGGGGCATCGCCCGACGGCGCGGCTCGGCCACGGGGGGCTCGGTGCTCGGCACGGGCTCAGACGGCGAGGGCGCGGCGGCCTGCGGGGCCGGGGTCTGCGGCGGCTGCTGCTGATCGGTCAGGGAATCGAACGACGGCTGGATCGACTGGGCCGCAGCCGATCCACTGGCGGCCTCCGGCGCAGGCGCTGCCGGAGCGTCGGGCGCCGGCTCCTCGGACCGCTGACCCGAGTCCTCCGAGGTCCGCCGAAACAGATCCGCCAGCGGCCCTTCTCGCATGCTCGCGCGCTTACCGGTTGCCATGTGAGAGAACCTCCTTGGCGAGCTGCCTATAGGCGTGGGCGGCCAGACCGTCGGGATCGTACTTGAGTACTGACATGCCTTTCACCGGTGCCTCGGCGAACCGGACTGTCTTGCGGATGCGCGACGCGAACACCTGATCACCGAAGTTCTCCTCCAGCAGCTCGATCGCCTCCTTCGCGTGAAGCGTACGGAGATCGACGAGCGTGGGCAGAATGCCCTCGATCTCGACGTCGGGGTTGAGGTTCTCCCGGATCATTCCAAGCGTGTTCTGCAGCTGGACCAGCCCGCGCATCGACAGATACTCGCATTGGACGGGGACGATCACCTTGTCCGAGGCGGTCAGCGCGTTGATCGTGAGCAGGCCGAGGCTGGGCGGCGTGTCGATGAAGACGAAGTCGTAGTCCTCTGCGACTTCCTTGAGCGCCTTCTGCAGCGAGCGCTCACGGCCGATCATCATCGACATCGCGATCTCGGCGCCCGCGAGGTCGATCGACGCACACGCAACGTCCACCTCGCGCTTGCGGATCACCTCGCGAATCGAGATGTGGTGCACGAGCACGTCGTACATCGACTTGTCGAGCGTGTCGGGGTCGATCCCCTGCGACATGGTGAGGTTGCCCTGCGGATCCATGTCGCAGCACAGCACGCGGTGCCCCTCCTCGGCGAACGCCACGGCGAGATTCAGTGTTGTCGTGGTCTTGGCGACGCCGCCCTTCTGGTTGGCGAGCGCAATCACCTTGCAGGTGGGCATTGGCTTCGGGCTCCGATGCGATCGGGGACTCATACGCGGTGAGTATTCGTAGGCCGAGGGCGAAATCCTTTGCGGGTCGGGCGGTTTCGGGCTCAGGTCCCCGGCGGGGGGTCCTGGGGCCCGGCTATGTTCTGGTGGTTGTGCCCGGACTTCTCGACCGCCGACTGATCTTCGTCACCGGAAAAGGGGGCGTCGGCAAGTCGACCGTTGCCACCGCGCTCGGGCTGATGGCCTCCCGTCACGGGCTGCGCACGATCGTCGCCGAGCTCGCGGCCCAGGATCGGGTCCGACAGGCGTTCGAGCAGGAGGCGCACACCTTCAAGGAGGTGGAGCTGGCCGAGAACCTGTTCACGATCTCCATCGATCCCCAGCACGCGATGGAGGAGTACCTGCGCGTCAAGACCGGCGCGGTCGGCCAGGCGCTCGGCAACAGCCGGCTGTTTCACGCCTTCGCAATGGCGACTCCCGGCATGCGGGAGCTGCTGAGCATCGGCAAGGTGTGGGAGCTCTCCCAGCACGAGCGCCGCACCGATGACGCCGACGCCTATGACCTGGTGATCGTCGACTCCCCCGCCGCCGGGCACGGGGTCGGCATCCTGCGCACCCCCCGCTCGTTCGCCGAGATCGCCCGTGTGGGGCCGATCGCCAATCAGGCCGGCTCGATCGCCGCCACGATCGCCGACCGTGCGTTCACCGCCGTGGTGGCGGTGTCCGCCGCCGAGGAGATGCCGGTCAACGAGACTCTGTGGCTGCGTGACGCGCTCGCCGAGGAGAACCTCCCGCTCGATGCCACGATCGTCAATGCCCGCTACCCGCGGCGATTCAGCGCCACCGAGCTGGTCACGCTGGAGAAGGCCCAGCGGCGCACCCGCTCGACGCTCGCCGGCGCGGCGCTGCGGGCCGCCCTGTCCGAGCACGCCCGCGCCGAGACCCAGGACGAGCAGCTGACGCGCCTGCGTGAGGGGCTGGGCACCGAGCTCGCCGAGCTGCCGTATCTGTTCACCGAGCAGGTCGGCCCCGCCGAGCTCGAGCAGCTCGCCGACGTGCTGGAGCGGGAGCTGGACCGAATCGAGACCGTCCCGGTCGGGGCTGAACGATGAGCGTCGCGGATCTGCTCGAAGGCAAGCGCGTGTGCGTGTGCGGGGGATCCGGCGGCGTGGGCAAGACCACCACCTCGGCGGCGATCGCCCTGGGGATGGCGGCACGCGGAGCCAAGGTCGCGGTGGTGACGATCGATCCGGCCAAGCGGCTGGCCAACGCGCTCGGCCTCCAGGAACTGGCGAACGAGCCCCGGCGGGTCGAGCCCGAGCGGCTCACCGGGGTCGGAGCTGACTTCAAGGGCGAACTGTGGGCGATGACGCTTGACCCCAAGCGCACGTTCGACGAGCTCATCGAACGGGTGGCGGCCGACCCCGAGCGCGCCGACGAGATCAAGGCCAACCGCGTCTACCGGGAGCTCTCGACGGCGGTCTCGGGCTCCCAGGAGTTCACCGCCGTTGCAAAACTCTATGAGCTTGATCGCGACGGTGACTTCGACCTGCTGGTGCTCGACACCCCGCCGTCACGCAATGCGCTGGATTTCCTCGACGCGCCGGGGCGGCTGACGTCGTTTCTGGAGGGACGGGCGCTCAAGGCGTTCACCCGCCCGACCGGACTGGGCATGCGCGTGCTCGGCCGCGGCGCGGCGCCGCTGCTCGGGGCGCTGCGCAAGGTCACCGGGGTCGATCTGATCGGCGACCTGTCGACGTTCTTCGCCCTGCTCGGCGACATGACCGAGGACTTCAGCGCGCGGGCCAAGCAGGTCGAGCGACTGCTTCACGCCGAGACGACCGCCTTCGTGCTCGTGACGTCGGCACAGCGGTCGGCGATCGACGAGGCGATCTGGTTCCGGCGCACGCTCACCGAGGGCGGTCTCCCGTTCGCCGGGGTGATCGTCAACCGCGTCCACCATGACATCCTCGGCGATGCCGAGCCGCAGGACCTCGTCGCCGAGTTGGCAAAGACGCTGCCCGCCGATCTTGCCGGACGGGTTGCCGAGAACTTCACCGACTATCACCGGCTGGCCAGCCGTGACGCGCGCAACGCCGCCCGGTTGCAGGACGAACTCGACGGTGCGCCGCTGCTGCTCGTCCCCCATCTCGATCAGGACGTGCACGACATCGCCGGTCTGCTGCGGGTCCACGAGTATCTGTTCGCCACCGACGACGAGCGGCGGCGGCTGATCGCCGACGTGATCGCCTGAGCGGCCTCAGCGGCCGGCGGCGGGGACGCTCAGCCGCACGGCCGGGCTCGCGCCGCCGACCCAGGACTCCCAGCTCAGCACGAAGGCCTGCCAGCGCTCACGCGGGACCGGCTGACCGGCGGCCGACATCTCCAGGCGGCCCTGATGCAGCATCTCCCACACCGTCTGCTCGGCGAGCGCCAGCTGCTCTGAGGCGCGCCACCCCGGATGCGCGGCGGCGGCGAGGGCCATCACGTCCTGCAGCGTGACTTGGCGGCCGGCCGCCACCTCCTCGGCGGCGTCCTTGAGCGCCTCGAGCTCAGGGCGGGCTTCGGCGCCGCGCCGGGCCTGGGCGATCACCGAGTCGGTCACATCGCTCGAGCTCCTGCCCGCCTCCGCCCAGCCGCGCCCCAGGCCCATCTCCTCGATCGTCACCTCGGGGCCCTCCAGGATCTTGAGGCGGACGCGGTCGGCCGCCCAGCGGCGGTCGTCGTAGTCGATCATGTCCCCGGCGAGCCAGGGTCTGAGGAACCGGGTCTCCAGGTCCTCACGGTGGAGGTTGAACGCCCGGGCAACGTGCGGGAACTGACGAAGCTCGACGTGATACACGGCAGCCCGGTCGCCGACCTCAGCCCGCGGCCGAGCCGGCGGTGAACCGCTCGCGCGCCTCGGCGATCTCCTCCCGGGCCCGCCGGGCATCGAGCCAGCCGCTCGGCTCGGCGTGGCGGTCGGGATCGAGGTCCTTGTAGACCGAGAAGAAGTGGAAGATCTCGTCACGCAACTGGCGGGGCAGATCCTCGACCTCGTGGTACACGTTCCAGCGGGGATCGCTGACGGGGACACAGACGACCTTGTCGTCACGTCCCTTCTCATCGCTCATGCAGAACACCCCGATCGGCCGCACCGGCACCCGACAGCCGGGGAAGGTCGGCTCCGACAGGCAGACGAGCACGTCGAGCTCGTCGCCGTCGTCGGCCTGGGTGTCCGGGATGAATCCATAGTCGGTCGGATAGACCACGGCGGCGGAGACGAACCGGTCGAACTTGATCGCTCCCAGCTCGGGGTCGTACTCGTATTTGTTGCGGGATCCCATTGGGATCTCGACCATGCAGATGACGGTGTCGTCGTCCATCGACGCAGAGCCTAGTGGCCGCTCACAGGTTGCCCACCGGCGGGCGTTAAACAGGACGAGCGGGCCGGAGCCCGCTCGTCGCTGTGATCGCGCTCCCCCTGACTACTTACGAGCCCCAGGACTTACTTGTGTCGTGCCTGGCGGGCATAACACTCCCGGTCTCCAGAGGGAGGCCGAGTAGGGAGCGGTCACGCCGAATTCTACCGCGTGACCTGAGCGCGCGTTGGCGGCGCGGTGAGCTCAGGCGCCGGCCGGTGAGGCGGCAGCGGCCTCGCCGAGCAGCCCATCGGCGACCGCGCACAGGTCGGCGTCGAGGTGGCCGCAGAGGGCGTCGCGCAGGATCGCGCGCAGGTGTCCCGCCAGCTCGTCGACGAGCGCGTCGACGCCGGTACCGGACGCGGCCATCCCGGTGATCACCGCGCGCTCCAAGGAGATCGCATGCGCCGTGCGCTCGGCGAGCCCGCGGCGGTCCTCGGGCGCAGCGCAGATCACGGCGAGGCGCTGGGCGAGGCGACCGCTGGCCGGCCCCTCGGGCTCCAGCAGCGCCCGCAGCGCCAGCAGGTAGTCGGTGAGCGCCTCAAACGGCGCCAGGCGCTCACAGCCCATCTCAAAGCGTGCCAGGGCCCAGCCGAGCTCCCCGCCGGGTGCACGCCGGGCGACGAGGCGGCAGAACGCGCGGAGCTCCTCCTCTTGGGCAGCGGGCACGAGCGTGAGCAGCCGGGGGCGGCCGCTGACCCCGATCGAGACCGAGCGCCAGCTGCCCGCCTCGGTGCGCGCCCACCCCACCGGGCCAATCGCGTAGCCGCCGCGCTCGAACAGCCGCAGCGCGCTGAGGATCCGACGAAACCGGGTGCGGGCGACCGAGACCGGCGGACGGTCTGAGCGCTCCTGATCGATCGTCAGCAGGGCTAGGACGTTTGGCTCGTCGCCGTCGCCCCAAACCGCCTCCGGCGGGACATCGGGCAGTGCGTCGCCGCGGATCAGGGACAGCCCGTCGCCGAGCGACAGTTCGGTGGTGTCGGGGTCCAGCGCCACACCGAGCAGCGGCGCAATCACGGTCGCCGTGCAGTGGCCCTCATACAGGGCCCGCTCAAGCTCGCTGTAGGCCGCCTCGAACTGGGCCGGCTCGAAGCCGAAGCCGCTGCGCTCCGAGAACACGCAGCGCAGGAACACGCCGAGCGCCTCGATGCTGACCCGGTGGGGATCAAGGGGCGGCTTGACGCCGTGCTCTGAGAGGTAGACGTCGAGCGCCTCGCAGCCGGCCAGCGCTCGAGCGGCGGCGGCATGGCTGTCGAGGGCGGCGAGCGATCCCATCCGTGAGCGGATGAACTCGCCGGTCAGTGGCCGGTAGCAGTACAGGGGGACGCGGCCGGCGCCGCGCTCCTCGACGATCTCGAACGGCATCTCCGCACCGCCGGCCGATTCCGCCGACAGCCGGCTCGAGGCGTCGACCGTGAAGTTCTCAAGCAGGCGATGGAGGACGACGTTGCGCACGACGGCGGATTCTCCGTCGCACCCGGCGATCCTTCTGGCGGCAGCCGGCCTTGCAGCCGCTCTCCGGCGGCAATGGGCCGGCTTGGGGCGGCGTTCAGGCGGCGGCGGCTGCCGGCTCGCGCTCGCCGGCCACGGCGAACTCGTCACCGCAGTCGGGGCCGAGCCACTCACGCCCGTAGGCGCGCATGCTCTCGATCAGTGGCACGAGCGCCCGGCCCTTGGCCGTGAGCACGTACTCGACCCGGGGCGGAACCTCCGGGAAGGTCTGTCGCTCGACGATGCCCTCCTCTTCAAGGGCGCGGAGCCGCAACGACAGCGTGCGAGGGCTGATCCCCGCCAGCGAGCGCTCGAGCTCGCAGAACCGGGACCGGCCGTCGGCCAGGTCGCGGATCACCAGCAGCGTCCACTTGCCGCACACAATCTCGGCAGTCCGGCATACAGGACAGGTATTTCTATCCGGCATCGTAAGGTCGATTCTAGCGCAATGCTTCACGAACTGAAGCAGGGGCGGCGGGGTGCCGGGAACGCAAACGGCCCGACGCGTGAGCGCCGGGCCGTTGTGCCAAAGGGTCTGCGTGCCGGCGCTAGGCGACGTCGCGCAGCTTCTGCGCTTCGGCGAGCGACTGCAGCTTCTTGAGCGACTGATTCTCGATCTGGCGGATCCGCTCGCGCGTGACGTTGAACGTCCGGCCGACCTCGTCGAGGGTGCGCGGGTGCTCGCCGCCGAGGCCGTAGCGCAGCTCGAGCACGCGGCGCTCGCGGTAGCTGAGGTTCTCCAGTGCCTCGCGCAGCGCCTCCTTGGTGAGGATTTCGGCGGCCCGCTCGTACGGGGACTCGGCACGCTCGTCGGCGATGAACTGACCGAACTCCGATTCCTCCTCGTCACCGACCGGCTTCTCCAGCGAGACCGGAGCCTGGGCCGACCGCTTGATCGACTCGACCTCCTCGGGCTCGATCCCGGTGACCTCGGCGATCTCCTCGGCGGTGGGCTCACGTCCAAGCTCGGTGACGAGCTTGCGCTCGGCACGACCAATCTTGTTGAGCTTCTCGACGACGTGGACGGGGATTCGGATCGTCCGCGCCTTGTCGGCGAGCGCACGAGCGATCGCCTGGCGGATCCACCATGTTGCGTAGGTGGAGAACTTGAAGCCCTTGCGGTAGTCGAACTTCTCCGCGGCACGCACGAGGCCGAGCGTCCCCTCCTGGATGAGGTCCAGGAACGGCAGGCCCTGATTGCGGTAGTTCTTGGCGATCGACACGACCAGACGCAGGTTGGACTCGACCATCTTCTGCTTGGCGTCCAGGTCGCCGCGCTCGATCCGCTTGGCCAGGTCTACCTCTTCCTGGGCGGTGAGCAGGCGGACCTTGCCGATGTCCTTGAGGAACAGCTGAAGCGAATCGGTCGTCATGTCCGGCTTGAGATCGATCGTGGTCTTCGCCTTGCGGCGACCACGCTTGTCCGGCGCGCGCTCGACCTCGGTGGCGGCCAGCGCCGGGTCGACCTCCTCGACGAGCTCGATCTCGGCCCGCTCCAGGAAGCCGTGCAGCTCCTCGACGTCGGCCTCGTCCAGATCGAGCTCAGACACCGCTCCGGCGATCTCTGAATAAGTGAGTACGCCGAGCTGCTGACCCCGGTTGACGAGGCCCTTGATCTCTTCGAGTTCCTGCAGTTCCGCTACTGACATCTGATTCCGTTTCCGTCGTTGGCGACGGCACGCCGGCGTGCCATCGCTTGAGTAAAAACCGTGGGCCGGACACTCACTGAGAGCGCACGACCGCTACTCAAACATACCGAGCGACTATAGTCACTATATTTTCTGAAGTCAATCTGCGGCGGGCCCATGCAGGCCCATTGAGACAGCGATCCGGGGGCGTTCGGTCCCCGATGGAATGCGCTCGGTCTCCACGCTTATACATAGAACATCGCCCGGCGTTTCAGGCTTGCGGGCAAAAATTCCCCCAGCGGGTCGACATCGGTCCCCGGACAACGTCCCGTGATGTGGTGATACCCGCTCATGAGCAATCTGATCGGGGAAGCGGCCACCGGGCTTGAGGCACCGCAGACGCCGGTGCGCGATCATTTGAGCCGATGACAGATAAGAACAATCCCGGCGTGATCGGCTCGCTGCCGCGCACGCGCCCCCACCGGCGTAGCGACAAGCGCCGCGCCCCCGAGGTCTCCCCCACCCCGGAACCGACCTCCACGGAACCGACCTCCACCGTGCCGACCTCCAGCGCCCCGGCCGCCAAGGCGACGGCCAAGCCAAGGGCAAAGGCCAGCGCAGCCAAGCCGGCGACCGCCAAGACGACCCGCCCAGCGAAACGAGGCACCGCAAAGCCGGCGGGCGCCAAGCGGGCGGCCACCAAGCCGGCGGCCCCCAAGCCGGCCACCGCCAAGGCGGCCCCGGCCGCTTCCGCGCCGGAGCCCGAAGCCGCCAAGCAGGGCGCCCACGGCCCGCTGGAGACCGCCGTCCAGGCGGCTGCCGAACTGGCCGAGATCGGCCTGCAGGCGGGCGCGCGGGCGTTGCGCCGGGCCGTCTCCCGGCTACCCCGCAGCTGAGCCTTCCGCCGCACGCCGGAGCACATCCGGCCGACCCGCGGGTTCCAGCCCGCGCCGGCCCGGATACACATCATTGAGGCGTACATAACACCGGCGGCAGGAGTTTCGTATACTGCCGCGCCACCAGCCGAACGATCCCCTCTCCGGACGGGATCGACGGGGGAACCACCCGCGGGTTATCCACCCGCTGGGGCGAATCGGACCCGCAAAGGTCCGTAGCGCTCACGTAGCGCGAGCCCGTCAGCTCACCTCGTAGGCACGACAAACAGGATGGACTGAGTTATCGCGAGTCGACGTCGACATGCCTATGCCCTGGGCACCCTGCTGGCCCTTGCCCTGATCGTCCCCGCCACCGGCTGGGCTGCGGCCGCAGCCTCCTCACCGGGAGGCTCCGCGATCTCCTCGGGCGGTGCCTCTCCGAGCACCGGGAAGCCGACCACGACCCAGCCGACGACAACCGCGCAGAGCGGCAACACGCCCGTCTCCGCCAGCGGCAACGGCATCACCGTGTCAACGACCTCGTCGGCCATCCTGTACCGCGCCCTGAACTTCACCGGCACCGCCCCCCCGAGCCTCGCCGGCGACACGATCGAGATCGAGCGCTCGGGGCATCAGACCGGGTGGACCTGGGCCCCGACGGTCTCAACGACGATCGCCTCTGACGGCTCGTTCAACGCGGTGTGGCGGACCAACCACATCGGCCGGTTCGCGATCCGCGCCGTCGTCTCTGAGCCGAACACCGCGACGACCGCCAACGCCACCCCCGCGCTGACGACCACCGTCTACCGGTCCTCACGGGCGACCCAGTACGGACCCGGCCTCTACGGCCACAAGACCGCCTGCGGGCAGCGCCTGCGCCGGGGCACGGTCGGGGTCGCCAACCGCACGCTGAAGTGCGGCACCTCGGTCGCGATCTACTACCGGGGCCGCACGCTCGTCGTCCCGGTGATCGACCGTGGGCCCTACGCCAACCACGCCGACTGGGATCTCACGATGGCAACCGGCAAGGCGCTCGGGCTCCGCGGCACGGCCCAGATCGGCGCCGTCTCACTCCCCGCCCACTGAGGCCGGCGCGGCTAGGCACCGCCCGCCGGGTCCCCACGCGCCCCCAACGCCAGCACGTGCAATCTGGTTCCCGTATAGGCAACTCAGACGACACACCCCCTCCCGGGATGGGAGTCCCGGCGCCCGGCTAGGCGCCGCCCGCCGGGTCCCCACTAGCGGAGGCGCGAAACCGCGCCTCCTCCGCGGCCTCGATCAGCTCCTGCCCGGTCCGGCCGTCCTCGCCGAGCACCGCGACTCCGACGCCTGCGATGAGTGGCGCGCCCCGCCACGGCTCGGCGTCGCGCAGCGCATCGGCGATCCGCTGAGCCAGCGCGTGGGCGGCCTGATGTGACGTGTGACGGGCGATCACCCAGGCCCGTGACTCGGTCTCGCACACCAGGATGTCCTGGCGGCGCACCGCGCTGCGGACCGCGGCCGAGAACCGGCCGAACGTTTCCGCGGCGGTCTGCCCCGTTTCCACGGCGGTGACTCGATCGGCGTCCTCCAGCTCGGCGAGCAGCAGCGACAGCCCTGATCCCGCGGACCGGTGGATCTCCTCCTCCAGTGCGTCGATCCAGAGCGCCTCGGCGCCGGTATCGGCCGGCTGCGCATCATCGGGCCATGCGCGCACGGTCGCCGGGGCGGGCGGAGCAGGTGGTGGCGCCACCGTCTGCCAGTCCGGGGCTCGCTCCTGCGGCGCCGGACGTTCCCGAGGCGGGGGCGGCTCCGGAGGCGGCGGCTCCGGAGGCAGGGCCGGTTCCATGCGCCGGAGCGGCTGCCGAGGCGGAGCCGGTTCGGGAGCCGGCCGCAGCCGCGCCGACCGGTCGGGGGCGCGCTGATCGGCGCTTGCGGGCTCACGTTCCAGCGCCGCCGCGCGGACGAGCTCGGCCACCAGCGTCAACCGCTCAGACAGCTCGGACACGAGGTCAGGGTCGGGGCTGCGCAGCTCGTCGCGCAGCGCCGTCCAGATGACCCCCTGCAGCGCATCGACGGTCCGCGACACCGCCGCGGCGCCACGGGCCCCGGTCAGCTCGCCGACCCGGGCCACGAGCGGCAGCAGCGCTCCCCCCGGCATCAGGCGGCGCAGATCGGTCTCATCGGTGATCGCTCGCAGGACCGCGTCGCAGATCCGCGGCCCGTCACGGTGCAGTCCGGCGCCGAGGATGCCCGGGGCATCGTCGAGCGGAGCCTGCTCCAGCAGGGCCAACAGCCAGCCCTTGGTCAGGTCCTCTGACCGGGCGAGCAGCGGATCGATCGGGGCGTCGGCGACCGGCCTGGCTCGCCGCCGACGGGGGGGCACCGGCGGCATCGGCTCCTTCTATCACGCGCCTCAGTCGGCTGGCGTCGGTCAAGCCCGCAATATGCTGAAAACCAATCCCGCGCGAGCGGGATGACCAATGTCTGAATCCCTGATCTCCATCACCGAGGCGCGTGAGCGCGTCCTCGCCGCCGTCACACCGCTTGGCACCGAGAAGGCGTCGATTGACGCGGCACTCGGCCGGACCCTGGCGGGCGAGGTGCGCGCCACCGGCAACGTGCCCCCGTTCCCCTCCTCGGCGATGGACGGGTACGCCGTCCTGGCCGGCTCGGAGGGTCGGCGGCTTCGGATCATCGGCGAATCCCGCGCCGGAACGCCCTCGACGATGACGGTCGGCGACGGCGAGGCGGTCCGGATCTCGACCGGCGCCGCGGTCCCGGCGGGCGCGACCGCGGTCATTCCCCAGGAACTGGTGACGCTCGACGGCGAGGATGGGATCGTGACAGCGGCGGCGGTCGGCCCCGGCGACCACATCCGCGGGCCCGGCGAGGACATCCGTGAGGGGAGCCTCGTGCTGAGCCCGGGGGCCCCGCTGGATCCGGTGGCGCTGGGCGCCGCGGTGGCGGCCGGCGCCGGCGAACTCGTCGTCGCGGTCCGGCCGAGGGTCTCGGTCCTGTGCACCGGGGACGAGCTCCGCGCGCCCGGAGAGCCGCTGGCCCCCGGCGAGATCCACAATTCCAACGCCCCGATGCTCACGGGCCTCGGGGTGCGCTCCGGCGCCATGACCGCCCCCGCGCAGCGGCTCCCCGACGACCGGGACGCCACCGAGCGCGGGATCGGTGGCGCGCTGCGCGATGCCGACGTGGTGATCATCTCCGGCGGCGTCTCGGTGGGCCCCCATGACCACGTCAAGCCGGCGCTGGAGAAACTCGGCGTCGCGGAGATCTTCTGGGGCGTCGCGCTGCAGCCCGGCAAGCCGACCTGGTTCGGCGTGCTCCCCGATGGCCCGCTCGTCTTCGGCCTGCCCGGCAATCCGGTCTCGGCGGTCGTCACCTTCTCGCTGTTCGTCTCGCCGGCGCTTGCCGCGCTCCAGAGTTCCCCGCCGCCGGCGCCGCCGCACGCCGAGGCGCTGCTGGCCGTCGACGTGCGGCGCAACCCGCGGCGTGAGCAGGCGGTGCGCGTCACCCTGGCGGTGCGGGACGGAGCGGTGTACGCGACCCCCAACGGAGCGCAGGGCTCACACATCCTCTCTTCGCTGCTGGGCGCCGATGCGCTGGCCATCATCCCGGCCGGAGACGGGCACATCCTGGCCGGAGCACCGGTCGCCCTGGCCGCGCTGGCCGGCTAACCGTTCACCGTCACCTAACCGCGGATCGTTTTCAGGCGCCGCAAACCGGTCAGAATCTCAACCGTGTTCGCTCCGCTGCTCGTGATCGCCCTCGCCTTCGGCGCCGCCATGGCCGCGGTGCGCCGCCGCCAGACCCGGCGCTCGCTGCCCGCGCACGCGCTGATCGTCTCACCGCGCAAGTCGACGGTCGTCCAGCGTGACGGGGCGGTGCGCTCGATCCAGTCGGCCAAGCTGACGGTCGACCAGCGGGAGCTGGAGCGGATCTGGACGCCGGCCAACCTCGAGAACCTCGCCCGCACCTACTGGCGCTTTTTGTCGCGGGTGACGCTCAAGCTCATCCGCGTCATCTACACCGAGGACACCCGCTCGGTCGTGCTGCTCGCCCGGCCGCTCACGCTGCTGCGCTTCGACGCCCCGGAGTACATGATCGAGGACGACCACGGCGCGGTGCGCTGGCGGATCCGCGATGGGCTGCTCGTCGCCCGCTCCGGGCGCGGATCGGGCTTCCTGTCACTCGACGTGCGCCGCGAGCCGCCGCGGCCCGACGGCCGCGAGGACCTCCACATCGCCGTCGAGGTCGCCAACTTCTATCCGTCGATCGCGGTCGGGTTCAGCATGCCGGTCTATGAGATGACGCAGTCGGCGGTCCACGTGCTCGTCACCCACGCCTTCCTGCGCTCGCTGGCCAAGCTCGACCTGGCCCGCTCCAAGGTCGGACTGCTCGCCGACCCGGACTGACCCCCGGCCACAGCCGGCCGCCATGCTCCCCGACCGCCCCGCTCAGGCGTAGGAGGACTCAGCCCCGATCGCCCGCATCTTCGTCCGGTCATGCCGGGCATAGATGCGGCGGACCGTTCCCGAGCGTGAGCGCATCACCAGCGACTCCGTGCTCGCCCCGCGGTCGCCGTGGTAGCGCACACCCTGCAGGACGTCGCCATCGGTGACCCCGGTGGCCGAAAAGAACGCGTTCTCGCCAGCGACCAGGTCGTTGCAGGTGAGCACCTTGTCAAGGTCGTAGCCGGCCGTGACCGCGGCGTTGCGCTCCTCGTCGCTGCGCGGATACAGGCGTCCCAGCAGTTGGCCGCCGATGCACTTGATCGCAGCCGCCGAGATGACGCCCTCCGGCGTGCCCCCGATCCCCCACAGCAGGTCGACCGGCGAGTTCTCACTGACCGCCAGCAGCGATGCGGAGACGTCGCCGTCGGTGATCAGGCGCACCCGCGCGCCGGCCTCCCGGACCTGGCGCATCGCGTCGTGATGACGCTCGCGGTCGAGCATCACGACCATCACGTCGTTGATGTCACGGTTCTTGCGCTCGGCGATCAACGCCAGCGTGTCGGCCAGCGGACGGTCGAGGTCGAGCAGGTCGGCGATGTCCGGACCGCCGGCGATCTTCTCCATGTAGACACACGGGCCGGGATCAAACATCGTCCCCCGCTCCGACAGCGCGATGACCGCGAGCGCGCTCGGCATCCCCAGCGCGGCGAGGCGCGTCCCCTCGAGCGGATCGACGGCGATATCGACGCTCGGCGGCGTGCCGTCCCCGATGTGCTCGCCGTTGAACAGCATCGGAGCCTCGTCCTTCTCCCCCTCGCCGATCACGACGACGCCGTCCATCGCGACGGAGTCGAGCACGTAACGCATGGCATCGACGGCGGCCTGGTCGGCTCCCTCCTTGTCGCCGCGGCCGACCATCCGCGCGGCGGCCAGCGCCGCGGCCTCGGTCACGCGCACGAGCTCCAGCGCGAGGTTGCGATCCGGCTTTCCGGGTGTTGTGCTCACAGGACTCCTGGGGGCTTGCGGCGCGCGCCGCTCTGCTTGGAGCGAAACACGGCGCCGATGAGGATGAGGAAGCTGGCGAGCAGCGCCACCCACCAGCCGACCGACACGCTGATCTCGTCGGGCGGGCTGCCGGGATGATCGATCACGCCGAGGAACACGGTCATGACCAGCGCCACCAGCGCGGTGACGGCCGTCAGCTCGCCCCGCGGCCACGACAGGGCGTGGCCGCGCGCGATGATCCAGGCGAGGACCAGCGGAGCGACGGCGGCGATGAGGATGATGAATCGCATGACCGACAGCGCTGCCCAGCCGGTGCATGTGCTGTTGGGCCCGTGGCACGAGCCGAGCACGGCGTTGCGGTTCCCGAGCGAGTACCAGTCCAGGAACAGCGAGATCCCCAGCAGGATCCCTCCGGCCGTCGCCACGAGCTCTCCGCGATCGAGATCCTTGACGTTCATCGACGCTGGAGCCTAACCGTTTTGACGCTCCCAGAAGCCATCAGGGGCAGAGCGGTCGCGTGATCACAGCATTTGGGTTTGCCGACGGTCCGGGGATGTCAGAATGGGTCCATGCACGGCTCCCAGGCAGCCGCGGTCGCGAGGAGCGACGCGGAGTCCGTGACGGCGGCGCTGGAGGAGTCCCGGCGACGTACGCTCGAGCTCGTCGCGCCGTTCAGCGACGAGGAACTGGAGCGCGTCCACTCCACGCTGATGAGCCCGCTCGTCTGGGATCTCGGGCATATCGCGGCGTTCGAGGATCTGTGGCTCGTACACCGCTTCGGCGGCCGTCCACTGCTCCGCGACGAGCTCGCCGATGTCTATGACGCGTTCGAGACACCCCGAGCCGGGCGCGGCGACCTTCCCCTCCTGGGGCCCGCCGAGGCCCGGGAGTACCTCGCCGAGGTGCGTGAGCGCACGCTGGCGGTGCTCGCCGACCGCGGCGCCGGCGACGGGGTGATCGCAGAGCTGATCGTCCGCCACGAGCAGCAGCACAACGAGACGATGCTCCAGACGATCCAGCTCGCCCAGCTGCCCGGGCTGGCGTTCTGGGCCAATGGGGCGGGATCGGCCGCTGGCGCCGGCGCCCCCACCGGACTTGAGCTGGTCAAGGTCCCGGCCGGCCCCTGCACGATCGGCGCCGACAGCGCGGGTTTTGCCTACGACAACGAACGCCCCCAGCACCGAACCGATGTACGTGGCTACCTGATCGGGCGTACGCCGATCACCAACGCCTCGTACCTGACCTTTGTGGAAGGAGGTGGGTACGAGCGGCGGGAGTGGTGGTCCGACGAAGGATGGTCGTGGAAGGAGGACTACGACATCACTCGACCGCAGAACTGGACGGCCGACCTGCGGTCGGAGTGGCGCCTGACGGGTCTGGAGCCACTGCATCCGCACCGGCCGGTCGTCCACGTCTCCTGGTTCGAGGCCGACGCCTTCGCCCGTGCGCACGACGCCCGGCTCCCCACCGAAGCGGAGTGGGAGAAGGCGGCGACCTGGGACCAGGGGTCACAGACGGCGCGCGCGTACCCGTGGGGCGATGAGCCGCCGACGCCCGGCGTCCACGCCAACCTCGACCAGCACGTCGGCGGCCCGCTGCCCGCCGACGCGTTGACCGCGGGGGCCTCCCCGTACGGGTGCCTGGGGATGATCGGCGACGTGTGGGAGTGGACCTCCAGCCACTTCGACGGCTACCCCGGTTTTGCCCCCTTCCCATACCGCGAGTACTCCGAGGTGTTCTTCGGCACCGCGTATCGCGTCCTGCGGGGGGGCTCGTGGGCGACCCGCCCACGCGTGGTGTCCGCCAGCTTTCGCAACTGGGACTACCCCCAGCGGCGTCAGATCTTCTCCGGCCTGCGAATTGCGAGGGACCTGTGAATCCGCTCTCTGACTCCCTGATCCAGATCGAGTCGTGGCTGTCGGAGGATGACGAGCGCTCGCTCGCCAACGACGTCCTCGACGGACTCACCAAGCCGTTCAAGGAGCTCGCCCCCAAGCACTTCTACGATGCCCGAGGGTCTGAGCTGTTCGAGCAGATCACCGAGCAGCCGGAGTACTACCCCACCCGCACCGAGCTGGCGATCCTGCGTGACCACGCCACCGAGATCGCCGGGGACGCGGGGGAGCTCGTCGAGCTCGGCGCCGGCGCGTCGGACAAGGCCCGCCTGCTGCTTGACGCGATGACGGCCACCGACAACCTGCGCCGCTACATCCCGCTCGATGTCTCCGCCACAGTCGTCGAAGCGGCCGCCCGGACGCTCACCGAGGACTATCCGGGGCTGCAGGTGCATGGCGTGATCGGCGACTTCGAGCGACATCTGGAACATGTCCCGGCCGCCGAGGGAACCCCCCGGGTCGTCGCCCTGCTCGGCGGCACGATCGGCAACTTCCCACCCGGCACCCGGCGCAACGTCCTGAGCAAGATCGCCACCCTGCTCACCGGCGAGGATCGCCTGCTGCTCGGCACCGACCTGGTCAAGGACCCAGTCGTGATCGAGGCCGCCTACAACGACGCCGCGGGGGTCACCGCGGAGTTCAACCGCAACCTGCTGCACGTCGTCAACCGCGAGCTCGATGCCGACTTCGCACCGGAGACCTTCGAGCACGTCGCCTTCTATGACCGGCGCCACGAGTGGGTCGAAATGCGCCTGCGCTCGACCCGCGCCAGCTCGGTGCGCGTCGGCGACCTCGATCTCCGCGTCGAGTTCGCACCCGGCGAGGAGATGCGCACGGAGATCAGCGCCAAGTTCACCCGCCGCCACGTGGAGGCCGATCTGCGCGCGGCGGGGCTCGAGCTGACCGGTTGGTTCACCGATCCCGAGGCGCTGTTCGGGCTCTCGGTCTCCCGCCCGCGGCAGCAGGCGGATCGCTGAACGCCGCGCTAGGGTCCCGCCCATGGAGATCGCCGGCAGCGGAGCACTGGTCGCCGGTGGAGCCTCGGGCCTCGGCGAGGCGACCGTCCGCAACCTGCATCGTGAGGGCGCGGAGGTGGTGGTCGCCGACATCGACGCTGAGCGCGGCGCGGCCCTCGCCGCCGAGCTCGGTCACCGGACCCGGTTCGTGCAGACCGACGTCACCGACGCCGAGTCGGTGCAGGCCGCGGTGGCGACCGCCGCCGGGGTGGACGGCGGCCTGCGGATCAGCATCTGCTGCGCGGGCATCGGCCATGGCGAGCGAATCGCCGGACGCAGCGGGCCGCACGACCCGGCGGCATTCGGGCGGGTGATCGCGGTCAACCTGATCGGCACCTTCAACGTCCTGCGCCTCGCCGCCGCGTCGATGCTCGCCAACGACCCACTGGAGTCCGGGGAGCGCGGCGTGTGCGTGAACACCGCCTCGATCGCCGCCTTCGACGGCCAGATCGGCCAGGTCGCCTACTCGGCCTCCAAGGGCGGGATCGTCGGGATGACACTACCCGCCGCCCGGGACCTCGCGTCCTCGGGCGTGCGGGTGTGCACGATCGCCCCCGGCACCTTCGACACGCCGCTGCTGGCCGGGTTGCCTGAGGCGACGCGAGCCGCACTCGGCGCCGCGGTGCCCTTCCCATCCCGGCTCGGGGAGCCGTCCGAATACGCCTCCCTCGCCGCCCACGTCGTCTCCAACCAGATGCTCAACGGCGAGGTCATCCGCCTCGACGGGGCGCTGCGGATGCCGCCGCGGTAGGGGCGCGCCGTCTACAGCAGCTCGATCAGCATCGCCTGGCCCATGCCACCGGCGACGCACATCGAATCGATCCCGTAGCGGCCGCCGCGGGCCCGCAGCCCGTTGATCAGGGTGGTCATGATCCGCGCCCCGGTCATTCCGAACGGGTGGCCGAGCGCGATCGCCCCGCCGAACGGGTTGAGCTTGTCCTCCGGAATGCCGAGCTCGTCGCGGCAGGGAACGATCTGGGCCGCGAACGCCTCGTTGATCTCGACGATGTCGATGTCGTCGATCGTGAGCTTGGTCTGCTCCAGCAAGGACCGGATCGCCGGAATCGGCCCGAGGCCCATGATCTCCGGACGGATCGCCGCCACCGTCGAGGCTACGATCCGCGCCACCGGGGCGACCCCCAGCCGCTCGGCGCGCTCGGCGGACATGACGAGCACCGCGGCAGCGCCGTCGTTGAGCGGACACGAGTTTCCGGCGGTCACGGTCCCATCGGGCTTGAACGCCGGCTTGAGCTTGCCGAGCACCTCCATCGTGGTCCCGGCCCGCGGCCCGTCGTCGGTGTCGACGACCGTCTCGGGAACCTCGACCTCGTTGCCCTCCTTGTCGGTCTCGGTGTGGGCGGGGACGGTGACCGGCACGATCTCGGCCGCGAAGTGGCCGGACTGCTGGGCGTCGACGGCTCGGTTCTGGGAGATGACCGCCCACTCATCCTGCTGTTCACGGGTGACGTTGCAGCGCTCGGCGACGTTCTCAGCGGTCATGCCCATCGGGATGTAGACGTCGTAGAGCGAGCCGGAGGAGCCGTTGAGCGCGGGGTTCTTGGCCTCCTCCATCATCCCGGCCCCGAGCCCGGCCCGGGAGACCGCCTCGACGCCGGCGGCGACATACTGGTCGCCCTCGCCGGCGCGGATCGCGTGGGAGGCCATCCGAATCGCCATCAGCGAGGACGCGCAGAAGCGATTGACCGTGCAGCCCGGCACGTGGTGGTCAAGCCCGGCCAGCAGCGACGCATTACGCCCGACGTTGTAGCCCTGCTCCCCCACCCCCGAGGCAGCGCCCATGATGACGTCGGTCGTCTGGGAGAAGTCGACGTCGGGGTTGCGCTCGATCAGCGTCCGGATCGGGAGCGCCGCCAGTTCGTCGGCACGCACCGACTTCAGCGACCCCTTGACCGCCCGTCCGATCGGCGTGCGGATGGCATCGACAATCACTGCTTCTGGCATCGGAAGCTCCTTTTCGGCATCGAGAGCCGCGGATCCTACGACAGGGGGTCCGGTCCGCGTCCCACCCACCCACCGTCCCGCGACGGCGGCAGGCCGACTACAGCCCCAGGCCGCGCACGCCCCGCTCGCCCCACCCGAGATGGTGGGCGAGCTCGTGGCGCACGGTCCGCGTCACCTGTGCCTTGAGCATCTCCGGGTCGTGCCCGAAGTCGCGCATCAGCGTGTCGCGAAAGATGATGATCCGGTCGTGGAAGTAGTCCTGCGCGACGGTGTCGCCCTGGTAGAGGCCGTAGGCACGGCGGGCCCGGCCGCCGTCGGAGATGACGACAGCGACGTGCTCGAGCGCCCGGTGAAACTCGAGCGGCAGCTCGTCCAGGGCGGAGCGCACAAGCGCCCTGAAGTCCTCTTCGTCGTCAACCAGGAATTCCTCGTCGTCGGTCGACAGCTCGAAGTCGGAATCGTCGGCTCCCCACATCCCATCGGCCGCCAGCTGCTCGGCCCGCTGCACGATCGCCTCAAACTCGGCCTCGGACTCCGGCTCACGCCAACCGGCGAGATGGGTCAGCGCCAGCACGACCACCCCACCGAGCAGCACGGCTCCGGCGGCGAATACGGCCACACCCTGGATGAGACGGACCGGATAGGAGTCGCTGAAGCCGCTGACCAGGCTCACCGCGCCGAGCCCGACCGTCAACGCCGCCACAGCAGAGAGCAGGATGCGTGACGTGGTCGGGGGCTTGGCGGACATGGTGGTCGAACGTCAGCGCAGCGTGCGAGCGATGACGAGGCGCTGGATCTCGTTCGTGCCCTCGTAGATCTGGGTGATTTTGGCGTCGCGCATCATCCGCTCGACCGGGTACTCCTTGACGTACCCGTAGCCGCCGAGCACCTGGACCGCCTCGACGGTGACCGCCATCGCGGTGTCGGAGCAGAACAGCTTCGCCATCGCGGTGAACTTGCCGATGTCGGGGGCGCCGCGGTCGACCTTGGCGCAGGCCTGGTAGAGCAGCTCACGGGCGGCGGCGCAGCGCGTCTCCATGTCGGCGAGCTTGAACTGGATCGCCTGGAAGGAGTTGATCGGCTTGCCGAACTGGCGGCGTTCCCGGGCGTAGGCGGCCGCGTAGTCGGTCGCCCCCTGGGCGATGCCGAGCGCCTGCGCCGCGGCCCCCAGACGTGAGATGTCAAGCGTGCCCATCGCCACCTTGAACCCGTGGCCGACCTCGCCGACGATGTTCTCCGCCGGAACCCGGACGCCGTCGAAGATCGGCTGGCCGGTCGGTGAACCGCGGATCCCCATCTTGTGCTCGAGCTTGCCCACGCTGAAGCCGGGGCGGTCGGCCTCGACGACGAACGCGGTGATCCCGCGTGAATGGCCGACCTCGCGGTCGGTCACCGCGAAGACGACGTAGAAGTCGGCCACGCCGAGGTTGGTGATCCAGTTCTTGGTCCCGTCGATCACCCATTCGTCGCCATCCTGGACGGCCCGGGTGATCATTCCGCCCGGGTCAGAACCGGCCTCGGGTTCAGACAGCGCGAACGCCGGCGACCACTCGCCGGTCGCGCAACGGGGCAGGAAGCGGTCCTTGAGCTCCTCGGAGCCGAACAGCTTGATCGGCAGCGTTCCGAGCTCCTGGATCATCAGGATGAGCGCCGTCGACGCGCAGGCCTTGGCGATCTCCTCGATCGCCATGTTGAGCATCAGCGTCCCCGTGCCAGTCCCGCCATGCTCGGTCTCAAACGGCAGCCCGAGGATGTCCTGCTCGGCGAGCAGCCGGCGCAGGTCGTGCGGGTATGCGGCCTTCTCGTCGATCTCGGCCGCGCGCGGGGCGATGCGCTGCTGGGCGATCTCGCGGATCGTGTCCCGGAAGTCGAGGTGCTCCTGCGGGACCGTGTACAGCTCAGACAGGGCGGACATGCGTCCCTGGATCCTACGTCAATCGTGTCGCGGCCCGTTCGCCGGTGCCGGCGGGAGCGTGCGCGCCGTCACCGGCCTCCCCGCTGACGGGCGAAGTGTGCGCCGCTACAGGCCCGCCGGGTGCCGGACGACGTAGTTGCCGCCGTCAGACAGGTTGGCGGTGGCGTGGGCGGCGTTGAGCCAGCGGGGGCCGGTGCCACCGGGGTTGGTCGGGCCGTAATGGGCGGTGTCGAACGCGATCCCGGCCACGTCCATGAACGTGTGCCCGGCGTCGGCGTAGATCGTCACCCACTGGCCGGCACCGGCGACGCCGTATGACTCCAGCTCGGTCGAATCCTCTGGGGTCGACAGCAGGTTGGCGCCGTGCAGCGCGTAGCTGACCGAGCCACTGCAGTCATAGCCGGAGTCGGTGAACGAGGCGTGGCCGCCGCCGTAGATGTAGGGCTTGGTGATGATCTGGTTGGCGGCGGCGATGATCTCCTGCACCAGCTGCGGGGCGCCGGCGGGGGCGGTCGCGGTGCCGTCGGGGTTGATCGTCGCGGTGCCGGTCGGGGTGGTGCTCGTGCTGGTGCTGGTGCTGGTGCTGCTGACCGAGTTCGTGCTCTTCTGCGCCTTGGCGACCGCCTGGCGCAGCGTCAGCGAATCCTGGTAGGTGATGGTGCCATTGGCGGTGAGGTTGTTGGCCTTCTGCCAGGCGATGGCACTCGCCTTGGTCGCCGGGCCGAACTGGCCGTCGACCGTCGTCTGATAACCGACGATCGTCAGGTAGCTCTGTAGCACTCGCACGTCATGGCCGGTCATGCCCGCCCGGAGGGCGCGCTCGCCGAGGTGCTGGGAGCCGCCGTCCTGCTTGACCGGGGCGGTCGGGGAGTCGGTGACGGTGGCGGGATCGGCGGTCGAGACGCGGCGGCGGACGGCTCTCTTGGTGCGGATCTGCACCCGGACCGTCCGCGCGATGGCCGGAAGGCCGATGCCGCCGCTGCCGGGGGCGGCGTCGGTGGTGGCGGCGTCAAGCGCATCAACGGCGAGCAGCTGACGGACGACGGCGGCGGTCACGACGCCGTTGGGACGAAGGCGGTAGTGGCGCTGGAAGTTCTCGACAGCGCCCAGGGTGGCGGGCCCGAACACGCCGGAGGTGGCGATCCGGAAGCCGGCCTGGGTGAGATCGCGCTGCAGTGCCTGCACGTCGGAACCGCTCACCCCGCTGGCCAGGGTGCGGCTCCCGAGGTTGTGTTTCTGCGCCGCTGACGCGGGGGAGGTCTGAAATAGAACTGCGGCAAGCGAGAGTGCTCCCACGATGCGGGGCACGGCACAGACACGAACTCTGAGCAACTGACTAACCCTTCTCTTTCCTTGTTGCCTACGGGGTTAGCTGACGGGCTCGCGCTGAAAGAGCTGCGCTACGCCGGCGGCACCGGCGATTCGCCCCAGGGACCCGACGGGTCCCAGCGGGTTCCCCGATCGCCTCGGACTGTTCCGGGACGATTCGGCTGGGTACGTATCGGCACGCCACAGTACACGAACTGCAAGATGTCTGTCACACGTTTGCTGTCACCAGCCCCCTATCGGGCAGGAATCGGGCGGCGAGCGGCGACCGCGAGCGGCCGCGAGCGCGCGTCATCCGGGCGTGACGGGGTCAAGGCACTAGGCTGACCTCATGGC
>JBAWFG010000333.1:0-1785 GCA_049591655.1 Solirubrobacteraceae bacterium | reverse complement strand
TCTCCCGGCGCAGGAACAGGTTGTGGTAGACGGTCAGCTCGTCGATCAGGGCCAGGTCCTGGAAGACGGTGTCGATCCCGTGGCTCCGGGCGTCGTCGACGCTCTTGGGCGCGTACGGCTCACCCTTGAGCCACATCGTTCCGGTATCCGGCTTCTGGAACCCGTTGAGAATCTTGATGAGCGTCGACTTGCCGGCTCCGTTGTCGCCAAGCAGTCCCAGCACCTCGCCCTTGCGCAGATGGATGTTGACGTCGCGCAGCGCGACGGTGGGGCCAAAGCTCTTGCCGATGTGCTCGGCGCGGAGGACGTCGTCCTCCGCCGATGAGGGCGGGAGGATCTTCTCCTCCACGATTGGCTGATCAGGCGTCATGATCTATGTCCTCTCTGGCGCGGTCAGGCACGTCCGGAGCCGAGTCGGACCCTGCGCAGGAGCCGGTTGATCGTCATCGCGATGATCACGGCGATGCCCAGCCACAGGTACAGGTAGGTGCTGGGGACGCTCTTCAGGGTCAGGCCGTCCTCGAGCACGCCGATGAACAGCGCGCCGAGCAGAGCGCCGAGGACGGTCCCCTCACCGCCGGTCATGAGCGTGCCGCCGATGATGACGGCGGCCACCGCGTACAGCAGGAACTGGTTGGATCCCGACGGATCCGGCGTGATGCTGGAGGTGCGGATCCCCTCCAGGAGGCCGGCGAACCCCGCCGTCATCGCGCACAGGATGAAGTTGCGCAGCAGGATCCCGCGCGTGTGGATGCCGGACTCGGCGGCACCGATGCGGTTGCCGCCGACTGCGACCGTGTACAGCCCCCAGCGGCTCAGCGTCAGCACGATCTGGAGCAGGATCGCGAGCCCCACTGCCCAGAACAACTCCGAATACGTGCCAGCTCCGAACACCTGGGCGAACGTGTTGACGCCCACCACGGAGGTACCCGGCGTGGTGATCTGCTCCGAGTGCGACAGGATGAGCGCCAGGCCGTCAAGGGAGAACAGCATCGCCAGCGTGGCCACAAATGACGGGATGCCCACCCAGGCGATGAAGAACCCGTTGATCGCGCCGATGAGCCCGGCGAAGACAAGGGACAGGACGAGGCTCAGTACCAGCGGCAGGCCGGCCTCAGTGAACTTCCAGTAGGCGAACGGCGTGATGAGATACAACGCGCCGATCGACAGGTCGATCTCGCCCAGCGTCATGACGAACACCTGCCCGGCGGCCATGATCGCCAAGAAGCAGAAGTACGGCAGCAGGTTCTTGAAGTTGCTGGCGGTGAAGAAGTGGGGCGTGGTGGCGGCGAAGTAGACGATGGTCAACGCCGTGACCACCACGATGCTCCCCTCCCGCAGCGTCAAAAACCGCTGAACCAGCGACAGACCTCCGGCGCCCGGGGCCCGGCGAGATGCCGGGCCCGGGGGCGGAGTCGTCTGGGTCGTTTCCGACGCGGCTGACATGCTGAGCGAGAGCCTCGTACCTAGGCCTTCTGGACCCCGGGCGAAGAACTGGTGCCCTCGTAGCGACTCTTGGTGGAGTTGTATGGCTGGACGGTGTTCTTATCCAGGAACTTCAGGCCGGTGTCGACCTCGGCGATGCCGGTCAGACCCTGCGAGGCCTTGTAGAGGTAGAGCTCCAGGATCGGCAGGAAGCCCTGTAGGTAGGGCTGCTGGTCGATGGTGAACTCGATGTAGCCTGCATGGAGGAGCTGCTGGGTGATCGGGGTCAGGTCATAGCCCCCGCCGACCCAGCCCTTGGTCTTCAGCCCCTGCTTCTGAATTGTCTGCGCAATGCCCTGG
>JBAWFG010000332.1:0-3464 GCA_049591655.1 Solirubrobacteraceae bacterium | reverse complement strand
GCTTCCCTTGAGTTTCGATGCGCGTCGGCCGGACCTCGATTGGCACCTCGCCGGCGAGTGGGTCATCGATGAGGTCTCGTGTCGGTCGCCGTTTGACGTGTTGAGGAGCTATGAGCGATCTGGATCTTGTTGACGAGGAGTCATTGCTCGCGGCCGCGCGAGCCGGAGACGAAGTAGCGTTCGGCCGGCTGCTCAAGCTCCACCACAAGGGGCTCGAGCGGTTCTGCTATCTGATGCTCGGTGACGCGGACGATGGTAAGTGCGCGCTGGAGGAGACTGTGCTCGGCGCGTGGCGGGAACGGGAGCTGGCGGAGCCGACTACGACACCACGAATGTGGCTCTACAGGCACGCGATGATCGCGTGCCTCGGAGATCGCGGCCTTCACCGATGAGTTTGCGTGCCGGCGCCGGTTTGACGTAGTGAAAGCGATGAACGCGAAGCCCCGCAACAACCCCGAGCAACGCCAGCTGTTGGCGGCCGCCCAGGCGGGCGACGAGCTCGCGTTCCGTCGGCTGGTTGAGCCGTATCGCCACGCGCTGGAGGTTCACTGCTACCGGATGCTGGGTTCTCCGCAGGACGCTGAGGATGTGGTTCAGGAGACGCTGCTGCGGGCGTGGCGCGCGATCGAGCGGTTCGAGCCGCGAGCGCAGCTGCAGACATGGCTGTACCGGATCGCGACGAACGCGTGCCTCGATGAGCTCGAGCGCCGTCCCCGCCGGCCGGAGCCGGTGCAGCCGTATCCGGACACGCCGCTCGACCCGGCCGCGTCGCCGACGTACGACCCAGCGGCGCGCTACGCGATCCGCGAGGGCATGGAGTTGGCGCTGCTGAGGGCGATTCAGGAGCTGCCGGGCCGCCAGCGCGCGGTGCTGATCCTTCGCGACGTGCTCGGCTGGACCTCACCCGAGGTGGCCGAGCTGCTCGACTCGACGGTCCCTGCGACCAATAGCGCGCTCCAGCGCGCGCGAGCGACGATCGAGCTGCACCTCCCGGCGCCCGCGCCAACCTCAGTGGTGAATACCGAGCGCGAGTTGCTCGATCGCTACGTCGCGGCGTTCGAGAGCGACGACGTCGACGGGCTCGTGGCGCTGCTCCGCGAGGACGCTGTCCTGCGAATGCCGCCGCAGCCGGCGGTGCGCGGCGCCGCTGCGATCGCGAAGTTCTTCCGCGAGACCGCGGCGGGCGGCGACCTCGCCCGGATGAGACTCACGGCGACACGGGCGAACGGTCGCCCCGCCGTCGCTGCGCATCGGCGAACGGATGCCGGCGGGCTGATCCCGCACGGGATCCTGGTGCTTGAGGTCACGGGCAGGAGGATCGTTGGGATCGACGCGTTCATCGACCTGTCGCTACTGCCTGCGTTCGGCTTCTCGGTGGCGCGATGAGCGCGCGGTCTCCGTAGCCGCACCGTCGGCGCGTCTTTCCTCTTCAAGTCGGCTTTTCGAACCAGAACGCTGGAGGTTCCATCATGTCCAAACCCATTAATCGCTGGCGCGCGTTCTCGCTCCTAGCCAGCGCCGCATTCATGACCGTCATGGATCTGACGATCGTGAACACCGCCCTGCCAACGATCGGGCGAAAGCTCCACTTCTCGCAGACGAGTCTGCTGTGGGTCGTAACCGCATACGGGCTCGCATACGGCGGCTTTCTGCTGCTCGGCGGTCGGGCCGCCGATCTGCTCGGGCGCCGGCGCATGATCATCACCGGGCTGGCGGTGTTCACGGCCGCGTCGCTCGCGGCGTCGCTCGCCGGCAGCGAGGCGACGCTGATCGCGGCGCGCGCCGTCCAGGGCCTCGGCGCTGCGACGTTCCTGCCGGCCGCGTTGTCGACCGTGCGGAACATGTTCACCGAGGGCGCCGAGCGCAACAAAGCGCTCGGCATCTGGGGGGCGCTCGCAGCTCTCGGCGCGACGTTCGGGGTCGTTTTCGGCGGCCTGCTGACGCGCTTTGCCGGCTGGCAGTACATCTTTCTGCTGAACGTCCCGGTCGGCCTGGTCGTGCTGATCTTGGTCCGACGGGTTGTTCCGGAGACCCGTGTCGAGACCGCCCGGCGGCGGTATGACCCGCTTGGCGCGCTGACGGTGACCGGTGCGCTGGTGCTGCTCGCCTACGCGATCGCCCAGGCACCGCAGGTCGGCTGGGGCGCGACCCGCACGATCGCCGAGCTGGCAATCGCCGTCGCGCTGCTCGCAGCGTTCCTGGCGATTGAGAGCCGCGGCGAGGAACCACTGATGCCGCTGCGGATCTTCCGGCTGCAGACGCTCGCGGGCGCAAACGCCGTCGGCTTCCTGCTCGGGGCGAGCTTCTACTCGTTCATCTTCATCGGCACCCTCTACATGCAACAGGTGCTCGGCTTCTCCGCGCTTGAGGGCGGGTTCGCGTGGGCGTTGGGAGGGATCTCCTCAATCCTGTTCGCAGGAATCTCCCAGCTGCTCGTCACCAAGGGGTCCGCCAAGCTCGTGATGGCGCTCGGGATGACATGCGTCGGCGCCGGCACGCTCTGGCTGACCCAGGCGCCGGTAGGCGGACAGTTCTGGGGAAACGTGGCCGGCCCGATCCTGGTCGGCTGCGGGATGGGAACCGCGTTCGCGTTCATCCCCGTATCGATCGCGGCGCTTGCCGGCGTCGAGGACCGTGAGGCCGGGCTCGCGTCCGGGCTGATCTACACCTCCCAGGAGCTCGGTGGCGCACTAGGGATCGCAATCGCCTCGAGCATCGCCGCGAGCCACTCGAAGACGCTGCTGCGCGCCGGGGATGGCATCAACGCCGCCCTCACAGGCGGCTTCCACTCCGCCCTCTGGGTCGCCGGCGGGATCGCGCTGCTCGGGATCCCCGTCACGTTCCTGATGATCCGCAAGGACGAGATGGAGACAGCGGTCTCCGCCACCGCCATCGGAGGTCCGCAGCCCGCGCCCGCCATGTGACTGCCGGCAGCTGAGAGCAACTCCAACCAAGAACAACCCACGAGGAGCAAACCATGAACCACACGATCGTCACCTACACCGTCAAAGCCGGACGCGAGGAAGAGAACGCCGCGCTCGTACGCGCGGTCTTCGAAGAGCTCGCAGGGGCGCAACCCGACGGCTTTCGCTACGCCGTCTTTCAGGCGGCTGACTCAGCCGAGTTCATCCACCTCTACGCCGACGAGGGCGCCGCACCCGGCGCGCTCCAGCAGCTGCCCGCGTTCAAAGCCTTCGTGGAGAGAGCCCCAGAGCGGCACGAACAGCCCGCGTCGTTCCAACAGTTCGAGCTGATCGGCGACTATCGCACCTTCGACGATCCTGACCGTCCATCGGCCGCCGGCGGCAGCTTGGCGGCGCGGTGAGGGACGGGTCGAAGCGGTCGAAGGGATCCTGAAGGTCAACGCGCCAGGAACGAGCTGGCTCATTCGGACGCGACCACCCCGCGACCGGACTCCACCCAATGACCGCGGTGGCGGCAATGCAGGTGTCTCGCCGGAGCAG
>JBAWFG010000331.1:0-10381 GCA_049591655.1 Solirubrobacteraceae bacterium | reverse complement strand
GCCCGGGGCCGCCCAAACTCAGGCCCGGGCCTGCTCGGGACTGCTCTCGCGGATCAGCTTGCCCAGCGGCTTGCGAGCATCGGCGAGCTTCAGGCGCGCCAGCAGCTCGTCGGCGACCTGCAGGTAGTCGACCCCGAGGTCGGGGCGGTAGTCGAGGATCGACACCGCCCGCTCGGCCGACTCCGCGTAGGCGATCGAGGACCGGATCGTCGTCTCCACAAGCTTGTCGTCGAAGTGCTCGCGCAGCGAATCGAACGCCTCGCGGGAATGGCGGGTGCGCATATCGGCGATGTTGAGCATCACCCCGAGCCACTGCAGGTCGGGGTTGAGGCTGTCCCGGGCGAGATCGATGACCTCAAGCGCCTGTTCGACGCCCTGCAGCGCGAAGTACTGCGCCTCGGCCGACAGCAACGCATAGTCGGACGCGACGAGCGCGTTGACGGTCAGCAGCCCGAGCGCCGGCGGGCAGTCGATCAGGACCAGGTCGTAGTCGTGGGCGACCTCGCGCAGCGCCTTCTTGAGCGTCAGCTCGCGGCCCATCTTGCCGCCGAGCGCCAGCTCGGCTTCGGCGAGCCCGAGGTTGGCCGGGATGATCCCGTTGTGCACCGCATCCGCGGCTGCGGCACGGCCGGAGAGCACGTCGCCGATCGTGGGGGACGCGTCGGGGTCGACGTCGAGGTAGTCCGACAGGTTGCCCTGGGGGTCCAGGTCGACCGCGAGCACCGAGAGCCCCACCCGGCGAAAGACATCGGTCAAGGTTCGGACCGTGGTCGTCTTGCCGGTGCCGCCCTTCTGGGAGAGGACCGAGATCACGTGGGTCATGGGGCGCCGACTATAGGCGAGCCGGGAGCGCAGCGCCCTTGGCCCGGTGTCCAGGAGCGCCCCCGGCCCGCAAAGAGCGAGTTTCTAGAAAATCGTCTACACGATCGACGCGCCGGTGTCGCTCTCCGAGATACGCCCGTAGCGCATGCCCGAGACGACGGGGACGTCGATGTAATGCAGGTGATGGCGTCCGATGACGACCTCGTCGCCGTCGGCCAACGTGCTCCACTCGACCCGCTCGCCGTTGACGAACACCCCGTTGAGGCTGCGGTCGTCGAGCACCCGCAGGCCGTCGGGTTGGCGAACGATGAGGGCGTGGCGCCGGGATACGGTCGGGTCGTCAAACCGGATATCGGCAGCCAGGCTGCGTCCGATCCGCGTCCACTCCCGTGAAAGCGTGTAGGCGACCACGGCATCGTCGTTCTGGTAGGCGATGTATTGGCCGGGCTCGTCGAGCCCGGTGCGCAGTTCGTCCAGCCAGCCCCGGTCCTCGGCATCGGGATCGATATCGACGATCGGCTGCTGGGAGGTCGTGAACAGCGACGCGCGCACAAACTCTGTGCCTCCACAGCTGGGGCACCGGGGAAGCTCATCGGCGGCATCGAGCGATACCGGGAATTCACATTCGGTGCAACGGAAGGTCCCGGTTCCGGCAACACTGCCCGTCATCCAAGCTTTCATTGGCCGTCTCCTCATACGGATTCCGGCAGCTCCGCAATTGGGGGTCTCACAGGCTGCGAAGCTCAAACGAGCTTGGCGCAATCATATCCTGCCCGCCTAAGCACTCCTAAAACCGGATATCGGTATTTCGTCGAGGCGACAAGCCGGATTCAGGCAGAAAATGCGCCGTTTTGTCAGAGTTAGGTAGCTCTGGACTCCGACGCCGTCAGCCTACCCGGTTCGGGCAGGAACCACCTCTCCCGGCGCGAACCCCAGTCTCATGTCCGAGCCGGCGCACGACATGCTGGAGCTGGAGCTGGCGCTGCTGCGCCGCGGCCTCGACGAACGCGTGGCGGGGTCGGAGCGGTGCACATGCTGCCATCGCACGCCGCTCGTGGGCGAGCGCGTGTACGTGTACGAGTCCGGAATGATCGCCTGCGAGCTGTGCCGGGACCGGCAGCGGGAGACGCCGCTGCGCAGCGAGATCGTTCATGGCCCGGAGTTCGGGCACACAATGAAGATCACTGATCAGCGCGCCGTCGCCTGACCGCCTGAAATCACGCCGCGCTCGCCCGGCGAGGCGGTCATCGGCCGGGAGGCTTAATATCTCCGCTCGTGGAGCCCTTCACCGTCACCACGACGATCGCCAAGCCGCGCGAGCAGGTCTATGAGTACCTCGCCGACATCGCCAACCACGCGGAGTTCACCGACCATTACATGGTCGACTGGCATTTGACGCGCGTCGATCCCTACGGCCCCGGCGCCGGGGCCCGGTTCCGAGTCAAGGCTCCGCTCAACCGGTTCGCCTGGGCCGACATGACCTTCTTCGAGATGCAGCCGCCGTTCCGGATCGTCGAGCGCGGACGCGGCGGGAAGTACAACCGCATCCGGATGGTCGGGACCTACACCCTCTCCCCGGGCCCCGGCGGGACCACTCGTGTCGAGTACACCTACGAGACCCAGCCCTCCCAACTGTCGGACAAGCTGATGGAGAACTTCGGGGGCCGGTCATGGACCCGGCGCAAGGCCGCCCGGGCTCTGCGCCGGCTGCGGTCGATCCTGGAGGACGGCCGTGACCGCGGCGCCCGCGCGACCGTCGCGGCGCGGTGAGCCGCCGGGCCCCCTCCCGATGAGCCCCGATACACTGACCGCCGCCGTGACCGTCCGCCGCCTCCTCGCCGCCCTCTGCGCCCTCATCGCCGCCACCGCGATCGCCGCGTGTGGGGATCACCACCCGCACCTCAGCGGGCTTGCGCCGCACGTTCAGAGCTCCGCCGACGAGAACAACGACGGCGGCTACGTGGACGCCGGGCCGATCACCTACCAGCTGCAGATCTCCCGGGAGCTCAACCAGTACAGCCCTGAGGACTCCGCGTACGTCAAGGGCCTGCCGTCCGGCGTCTCGACGGGACTGGGCCCGACCGAGCTCTGGTACGGCGTGTTCCTGTGGGCCAAGAACCAGACCAACCAGCCTCAGACCACCAGCGACAACTTCAAGATCACCGACACCCAGGGCAACACCTACTACCCGGTCAAGCTCGACACCGCGGTCAATCCGTTCGCCTGGACCGCGCAGTCGCTGGCGCCGCTGGAGACCGAGCCGAAGCCGAACACGCCGATGAGCGACAGCCCGACCCAGGGCGGCCTGCTGCTGTTCAAGGTGCCGACCACGGTCTACTCCAACCGGCCGCTGACGTTCTACATCCTCGGCACCAACAACGAGAAGCTCGGATCGATATCGCTCAACCTCTGAGCGTGCGCCCGCGCCCCGCGCTCCGGCGAAGCTGGATGCGCGTCACAGTGCTCGCCGCCGTCCTCGCCGCCGCGTTTCCGGGTATCGCCCAGGCACGCTGGTCCCATTCGTTCGACTTCGCCCCGCCCGGGACGCTTGACGTGCAGGGCGTCCGGCTGGCGCTGTCGCCGTCTGGAGCTGCCGCTGCGGCGTTCGGGATCCAGGACGTCGACGTGCCCGGCAGCGCCCAGGCCGATGTCACGCTCCGCTCGTCGCAGGGCACCGTCGGTCAGCCGGCACCGGTCAGCGGCGCCGCGCAGATCCTCGCCGCGGCGTATGACCGCGGCGACCTGGCGCTGCTCACCGGGACAGCCGGCACTGGACAGATCTGCTGTAGCAATGCCCAGGCAACGACGGTTGGGGCCGACGGGCGCCAGAGCGCTCCGCAGACGCTCGTCGGCGGCCTCGCCGGACCGGCGCTCGGGCAGCTCGTGGCGCTCGCCGATGGTCACGTGATCGCCGCAGTGGCAACCGAGCGCGGTGTGTGGGTCATGCAGGCGGGCAGCCGGGGGCGGTTCGGTGCTCAGCATCTGCTCACCCTCGGCGGCAAGATGCCCGAGACGCTCGCGGCGACGCGCGCCGGGGCCAATGGCACCGTGCTGGCCTGGACGGCCGCGACCGGCATCCCCGGTACCGCCGATCCGCGCACCATCTCGGTGGCCGAGGGCGTTCGCGGGGCGGCTCCGCGTCGGGTGCGCACCGCCATCACCGTGCCCGCCGGTCACCGGGTCGATGAGCTGGGGATCGCGGCCCGGGGCGCAACCGAGACGCTCACCTGGATCGAGAGCTGGTTCGATCGCTCCGGTGCTTATCACGCCGTCGTCCGCGCCGCCGACCTCGTCCCGCACGCCGCTACGCGCACCCTGTCGCCGGGCGGCTCGGTTGCCGCAGGGCTCCAGTTCGCCGGTGACCCGACGGGTGACCAGACCATCGTCTGGCAGTCGTGCGCGTCGAGCGGTGCTTGTGCCGTACGGATGGCCTCACGCACCGCTCACGGGACGTTCGGCGGCTCGCGCGTGCTCGGGGCAGCCGACCCCACGCAGGCCCCGGCCCTGGCGGTCGGCACCGGAGGTCAGGCGCTGGCCGGGTGGACGCTCGGTGGTCACCCCACGGTCGCGGTCAGACGTGGGGCCAGCGGCCGCTTTGGCTCGGCGGTGAAGCTCTCACCGACGCTGTATGCCCACGATGTCGCGGTCGCGGTCGGGACGCGCGGGCGGGCACTCGCCGGGTGGACGCAGGGGACGCTCAACCCGAGCGTCGTCGGCGCGCTCTACACGCCCTGAACCGCGGGCAGCCGGGTCGACCCGGCACTCGGTCCCGCCAAACCCGCTAACGGGCCAGGGCGGAGACGAGCACCTGGCGCACCGGCGGTGCGGCCGCGGTCGCTCCCGCACCCTGGTTGGGGAACAAGGCCCCGGCGGCAACCCGCGGATGGTCCGCGGGGGCGAAGGCGACGAACCACGCGTCGGTGTTCTTCGGCGAGCCGGCGTTGGGATCGTTGGGGTTCACGGTCGACCGCAGCTCCGCGGTTCCCGTCTTGCCGGCCACCTGTACGCCGGGGATCTGGGCCGGGACGCCGGTCCCGAACGAGACGACGGCGAGCATCATCTGGCGCAGCTCGTGGGCGACGTGCGGCGACATCACCCGTACGAACCGCGGGCGCTGATGGGCGAGCAGGGTGGGAACCGGCCGCCGGCCGCCCATCGCGACGGTTGCCGCCACGTCGGTCATCTCCAGCGGCGTGGCCTGCACGAGCCCCTGGCCGATCGCCGAGGAGCCGACCGCCAGGTCGTCGCCGATGCTGCGGGCCGACGGGATCGTGCTCTCAGCCGCGCCGAGGATGGACGGCGGCTGGTTGAAGCCGAAACGATCGGCCATCGCCACCAGACGCTGGGCCCCCACTCGGACCCCGAGCGGGGCGAACACCGAGTTACATGAGACCGCGAACGCGTTGAGCAGGGTGCCGCCGCATGCTTCCCCGTTGGCGTTCTGCATCGTGTAGCCGCTGATCGTCGCCGAGGATTGGATCGGGAACGTCGTGCCGAGCGTGGCCAGTCCGGCCGATAGCGCCGCCGCGGCGGTCACGATCTTCATCGTCGAGCCGGGGGGCTGGACGTCGGAGAAGGCGATCCCGGCCAGCGCCTCCAATGCGCCGGTCCGCGGGTTCATGACGACGATTCCCGCGTACTGGCCTCCGAGAGCCGCGACCGCGTCGCGCTCCAGGGCGGGCACGATCGTCGTCTGGACCGGGGCCGACCCCAGCGGGGCCACGGTCGCCAGCGTGCGGCGCCCGGCATACAGCGTCCCGCCGGGCTGGCCCGCCAGCCGGTCCTGGAAGATCCGCTCCAGTCCGTCGAGCCCGACCTGAGCGGTCGACGGGTACCCCCGCGCCGCGTAGACGGAGGCGAGTTCCGGCGGAATCGGGCCGAGCGTGCCGACGATCTGCCCGGCGACGTCGGGGATCGGGGAGATCCGTTGGGGGCCCTGAGCCAGCGGCGTGCGGTCGCTGGCCAGAAGCGTGGCCCGCGGCGGCAGTGTGATCACCCGGTGCAGGCGCTCGTTGCCGCGCAGCCCCGGGAACAGAAGTGTCCGGGAGAGATGGACATGGGGCGCGGAGTCTGAGCCGCTGAGCACGACGAGCAGGGTCTCGCGCAGCATCCCCCACAGCCGGGTGCGGACCCGGAGCGTTGCCGGAATCGTGCTCCCGCGCTGGCTGCCGACCCGGATCAGCGCCAGCGACTGCAGCGTGGCGGTGTCGGCGGCCCGCTCGACGCTGCGGGCGAAGGCCGGTTCGGTCACCCGGGCGCGGGACGCGGCGTCGAGCAGCGCGTACATCCGGGCGTAGTCAGAGCGCGTCCAGTCCTCGACGTAGCGGGTCACGAGCTGGCGTTGGGCCTGACCGGGCTGGGACGCCAGGATGATGCCCGCAGCGAACGCCACCACCGCCAGCGCGACGAGCGGGAGGCTGCGCGTGAGCAGGCGCCGACGACGACCGCGCCGCCGCCGGCGCGGCGGAGCCTGACGCCCCATGATCACACCCCCTGTTGCCACGTTGCCCGCAAACGGTAGAAGATGGGGTGCAGCGGCGACTCCGTAGGAAGCCGAATCCGCCGCCGGGCGGACGATGACAGGGGTCCGGGAGCACTACCCTGCATCTGCGTGAGCGTCCTGGACTGGGTGATCGTCGCCTTCACGGTGCTGCTGGCCTTCTACGGCTACCTGCAGGGGTTCATCGTCGGGGCGCTGTCGCTCGTCGGCTTTGCGCTGGGGGCGTTTCTGGGCACGCGGCTGGCGCCGCTGCTGCTCAGCGAGGGGTCCCGGTCGCCGTACGCGCCGCTGTTCGGCCTGCTCGGCGCGCTGCTCGCTGGGGGCGCCTTCGCCAGCGGGCTGGAGGGTCTGGGCAACCGCTTCCGCTCGGCGCTGAGGATTCCGGGGCTGCGCCAGGTCGACGGCTTGCTCGGGGCCGCGCTCACCGCGTGCGTCGGGCTCGGGATCGCGTGGATCATCGGGGCGGTGGCGCTTGACGCCTCCGGCTCGGTGCCGTTGCGCGCCGACATCCGCCAATCGACGATTCTGCGCGCGCTCGACCGACTGCTGCCGCCCTCCGGGCCGATCCTCGACGCACTCGCCCGCTTCGATCCGCTGCCATCGGTGCGCGGTCCCGCGGCGGACGTCCCGGCGCCGACCCGACGTATCCTGGCCAGCCCGGCGATCCGGGTGGCACACCGCGGGGTCGTGCGCGTGTTCGGCACCGCGTGCGGCCTCGGCGTGGAGGGCAGTGGCTGGGTGGTCGCCCCCGGCATCGTCGTCACCAATGCCCATGTGGTCGCCGGCGAAACCGACACGGCCGTCCAGGTGGGCGGGGTGGGGACGAGCCTGCCCGCGCAGGCGCTCGTGTTCGACCCCCGAAATGACATCGCCATCCTGCGTGTCGACCGCCTCCAGGCGCCGGTCCTTGAGCCCGCGGCGCGTCCGCGCACCGGACAGGCCGCCGCGATTCTCGGCTATCCGCTCGACGGACCGTTCGATGTCGAGCCGGGGCGCCTGGGTCAGACGGAGACCGTGGCGACCCAGGATGCCTACGGGCGGGGGCACGTCATGCGGAGCATCACCCCGTTGCGGGGGCGGGTGCGTCCGGGCAATTCCGGCGGCCCGATGATCGACAGCCACGGACGCGTGCTGGCGACCGTGTTCGCTGCGCTCACCGGGACCCCGAAGGCCGGCGGCTTCGCCGTCCCCAACACGGTGATCAGCTCCGATCTGCGCCGCGGGCTGGCCCATGCCGCCGCTGTCGGCACCGGGCCCTGCGCCGGCTGACTCCGGCTGACTCCAGCTGACTCCGATGAGTCCGGCGACGCCGGCTCACGCCGGCCCGGGCGACGAACCGCCCCATCTCGCAGGCACGCCCCTGCCTGCGATATGGGTGCAGTCGTCGGTCCGAAACCCGGCGCCTAGGCGGGCGGCGGTCTGCGCGCCGCCCGCCTCAAGCGTTGGTTGCCCCCGGACGCTCCTCGGCCATCTGTGCCACCACATCGAGTCCCACCGCCCCCAGGAGCTCGGGATGGTGATGAGCGAGATGAGCCTGTGCCGCATCGAACAGTGTCTGCTCGGAATCGCCCCTGAGTTGCGCCCCGCACTCGCAGTAGGCAATCCGGCTGTGCTGCTCCTGGGTCATCGTCATGCGTCCCCGTTGACACGGCAGGTTTGACGCGGTCTCCGAGCGACCGCAGTTGATTGGGAGGTGTATGGCCCCCGGTGACCACGATCGCAACCGTGTCAGCCCTCCGTTGGCGATACGTTTCCATAACGTTGCCGGACCTAGTTCACGTTGGAGAACGGACCAGGATCCAGCTCTGTGGGCGCTTGTCGGTCGAACTGGACGGCGTGGAGCTGGTCGGTTCACTGCGGGGTAAACAGGTCCCTCTGCTGCTTGCCTATCTCGTGCTCAACCGCGACCGGCCGGTGGGTCGTGACGAGCTGATCGATGCGCTCTGGCCCGAGCAGGCGCCGCGCTCTCAGGATGCCGCCATGCGCACACTGCTGTCCCGGCTACGGTCGGCGCTCGGCTCCGACGTCCTCGCCGGACGCGACGAGCTCGGCCTGGAGCTACCCGAGCCGGCATGGGTCGACGTCGAGGCGGCGGCCAGCGAGGTGGCCCGGGCGCAGCGGGCCCTCGACGGGAACGACGCGCGCGCGGCCTGGGCGCTGGCCCAGGTTCCGCTCAACATCGCCAGCCGCGGCCTGCTGCCGGGCACGCAGGCGACCTGGTTGGAGCCGCGCCGCCGCGAGCTCGCCGATGTCCGCCTGCAGGCTCTGGAGGTGATCGGGCGCGCCGGGCTGAGCCTCGGCGGAACCCAGGTGGCGTCGGTTGAGCGTGCCGCCCGCATCCTGATCGAGACCGAGCCCTACCGGGAGTCCGGCTACGTGCTCCTGATGGCCGCGCTGGAGGCCCAGGGCAACGTCGCCGAGGGACTGCGGGTGTTCGAGCGGCTGCGGTCGCTGCTGCGCGACGAACTCGGCGTGAGCCCGTCGCCAGAGGCGATTGCGACCCACGAACGGCTGCTGCACCCGGGTGGCACGCGCGCCGGCGGTGTCACCGAGCCAGGGTCGGGCGGCCACATTGAGGTGCCGGCGGAGCTGGTGGCGGCCGCCTCGGCCCCGCTCGTCGGCCGCCGCGAGGAGATGGCGCGCCTGGAGCGCTGGTGGCGTGAGACGACCGGAGAGCGGGTCATGCTCCTGTCCGGCGATCCCGGGATCGGTAAGACCCGCCTGCTCGCCGAGACCGCGGTGCGCTCATTCGCCGGTGGCGCGACCGTCCTTGCCGGGCGGTCACCGGAGGAGACGCTGGTTCCCTACCAGCCGTTTCTGGAGGCGCTCGGCCATTACGTGTTCCGGGCCCCGATCGACGAGCTGCGTTCGGTCGCGCGTGAGTACGGCGCCGAGCTGGGGCGCCTGATCCCGGGGTTGCGCCGGCGCGTGCCCGACCTGCCCCCACCCCATCCGGGGGATCCTGAGACCGACCGCTACCGCCTGTTCGAGGCGGTTGCCGGCCTGCTGGCCGAGATATCGGCGTCGGTCCCGGTGCTCATCGTGCTCGACGACCTGCACTGGGCCGACCGCCCGACCCTGCTGCTGCTCCGCCACCTCGCCCGGTCCCCGCATAACGCGCGCGTCTCCATCCTCGGCGCCTACCGGGCGGTCGACCATTGGAGCGAGGGTTTCGAGGCGGCGCTGGCCGGGTTGCGTCGTGAACGGCTGATGGTCGGGATGGAGATCTCGGGCCTCGGCGAATCCGAAGCGATGGAGCTGGTGCGTCTGCGCGCCGGCGGCACTCCGTCGCTGGGGTTCGTCCGAGCGCTGTACCGGGAGACCGAGGGCAATCCGCTGTTCATCGAGGAGATCGTGCGTCACCTCGCCGACTCCGGCGTGCGCTCGGAGGAGGCCGGCGCCTACGAGCTGGAGACCATCGGCCTGCCCGACGACGTGCGCCAGGCGATCAGCCGCCGGCTGGAGCGCCTCGCGTCCGGCACGATCGAGTGGCTACGGGTGGCCGCAGTGATCGGCCGGGACTTCGAGGCCGAGCTGCTCGAGCGCGTGCTCGACTTCGACGAGGAGCGATTCCTGGTGGCGCTCGAGGAGGCGCTTGACGCCGGCCTGGTCGTCGAGGCGCCGGCCGAGCCCGGCCGCTACAGCTTCTCGCACGCCCTGATCCGGGAGACCCTGTATGAGGAGATGTCCTCGGCCCGACGCACGCGCACGCATCGCCGCGTGGGGGTCGCACTGGAGCAGCTGGGCGGTGGCGATCGCAACATCGGGGCTCTGGCGCTGCATTTCACGCGGGCGGCCGAGCCCGAGGACGCCGAACGGGCGATCCGCTACGCCCTGCGGGCTGGGGAGCGCGCCACCGGCATGCTCGCCAACGAGGAGGCCGCCGACCACTACGCGCGCGCTCTCGCTGTACTCGAGCGATCCGAGCCCGAGGGGCTGCAGCGACGCTGTGACCTACTGCTGAAGCTGGGCGAGGCCCGGGTCCGCAGCGGCGAGCGTCCGCGGGCCTGGGGCACCTTCCGGGAGGCGGCGGCGGTGGCGGCGCGGCTCGGCGACGGG
>JBAWFG010000330.1:0-17046 GCA_049591655.1 Solirubrobacteraceae bacterium | reverse complement strand
AGCCCTTCGCGCGGACGGCGATGCCGTGCAGGCCAGGCAACAAATCGCGGGCCGCGAACCCGATCCCCGTCAGCTCCAGCGCCATGCGAGACGCCAGCACCGCATGGGAGTGCTTCATCCCGTAGAGCTGTGTCCGGCTCATTTGGCCCCCTCGTCCTGGTCGCGCTTACTCCGACTCGGCGAAGGTACGACGCGCAGATCGACGTGTCCATGAGGCATTCGCCTCATAACCACCGACGGTCAGGGGCTAGCGTGCGTCACCGACGCGGGCGGCGACGCCCGGTGGGATGTCGGCGCCGCCGGCGAAGGCGAGGAGGCCGTGTTCGGTGGCGAACAGGCCTGCAGCGGCGCGGCTCGAGACGCCGATCTTCGCGTAGATGTGCTCAATGTGGTTCCCGACCGTCTTGGTCGTGATTTCGAGGCGCCGGGCGATCTGCTTGTTCGCCAGTCCACGGGCGAGCAGCCTGAGGATCTCGACCTCACGCGGCGTGAGCCCGGCAGGACGCTCGGGTCGCCGGGTCGTCACGTGGCCAGCCGCGCGCAAGACCGCCTCCACGGCGTCGCCGTCCAGCCGGCCAGCGCGCGCATCCGTCCGCAGCTCGGCCGCCGCCTCCCCCGCGGACCGGGCGTCCCGATGTGGGCGTGGTTCGATCAACGCCCTGTAGACGTCAGCAGCCGCCAGGATCCGCGCCTGAGGCGACAGCATGCTGGCCTTCAGTCCGGCCGGGTATCCAGAACCGTCGAGCCGCTCGTGGTGGTGCGCGGCGAGCGCTCCCAGCGGCGCCAGCCTCGGCGACGCGCTGAGCATCCGCTCAGTCAGATACGGATGCAGACGCACCCGCTCTCGCTCGACAGCGGTCAGCGGGCCGCGCTTGTCCCAGATCGCGTTCGATATACCGAGCCGGCCGAGGTCGTGCACAAGCGCTGCCCGCCGCACGACTCGCAGCTCAGCCTCCGATAGGCCGGCGTCGCGGCCCGCCTCGGATGACAGATCCGCCACGCCGCGAGAGTGACCCATCGTGTAGGGCGACTTGAGGTCCGCGAAGTCGGCGATCGCTTCCAACGCCGCGTCGAGCTCCCCGTCCAGGAGCGGATCGCCCAGGCCCGGCTGTGCCCCGATCACCACACCCCAGCTCGTCTCCGAGGCGAGCGGCGCCAGCAACTCATCCGCCCCCTCACAGAAGCACTCGACGACACCCGGGTCAAACTGCGCGCCGCTGCGCTCCTGTGCCACCGCAACCGCCGCCGCGACCCCGCCCTCGCGGTTGAACACCTCGACAACGTCCGCAAGTTGAACCAGCCGCACCGGCAGACTGATGTCTGCGCCCGCCAACCGGCCGGGATCCCCCTTCCCATCCCACCGTTCAAACACCTCGCCGAGCGCCGCGCGCACCGCCTCGCCGAGGGTAAGCCGTCGGGCCAGATCGCCCGCGATCACACAATGCGTTCCCCGCATCGACTCAATCGCCTGGCGACCCGTAACCAGGAACTCGATCGCCGTCCGAGCCCGGCGCACCGGCGTCTCACCAGCCCCCACATGACGGACCACGAATCGCGCTTTGTTCAGCCCAACAAGATCCGCCGGGTAGTAGTCCGCGCGGGCCGCGATGTCATCGCCGAACCACCTGGCCTGCTCAAACGAATCGGCGCAACAGCCCACCCACGCCAGCAGCGCGACGTAATACACGACCGAACGCTCCGATTCATCCAACCCGAGACGCTCGGCAAGCCCCAGAGCGAGCACGCACATCCGAAGCACATGCTCAACCGGCTGCCCCAGCCCCAGATCAGTGCCCAACGACAGCGCCGCGATCAACTCGGCAAGACAGACACCCGAATCGCCCTCATCCACACCCACGGTTGCCTGAGTCTAAACGTGCACCGCGATCTGCTCGTGCTCGAATTCCGCGCGGCCCAGGACTCATAGCCGGAGTCGAAATGCGAGTTGGAGGGTGTCCGACTACCTGTGTCGGCGGGTCAGATCGTGCCTGCTGTGCTCGATGGCCAGTGAGCGGGCGTCCAGTCGCCGTCTGGGTCGGTGGTCTGCCCCACTTCGATCAGATGACCGTCGGGATCGCGGATGTAGCAACGGATCTCATACGCGTGTTGTTTAGGCGGCGTCAGGAAATCCGCCCCCCGTGCGCTCCACTGCGCGTACACAGCCTCGATGTCCTTGACGCGGATATTGAGGAAACTGCTCACCCGGTCGGGATCACGCGGCGTCTCCAGAGTCACCGCCGGCTTGTCATCGGTCGGGCCTCCGCCGACATTGATGATGATCCAGCTGTTGGCCAGCGCAACATAGGTCACATCTCCAGAAAAGACGACCCGGCCGCCGAGCACTTCGGTGTAAAACCGCCGGGAGCGCTCGACATCGTCGGAGACGATGAAGTGGGCCAACGCGATCCCCTCGGGGGGCGGTGGGAGCTCGGCCATCTGGACCTCCGCTGTTGGGTCGCCTACCCCGCTGAGGACGGGGTCGTCGGTCGATCCTACGATGAACCCGAATTCCGTTTGCACGTGGGTACCGCGAGACGCCACTACGCACGGAGGTCCCCGGTAGCCTCGCGGTGAACTGCGCGACAGGTGACTTACCTCCGGCGATGCGCGCGATGTGGAAGGCTTGTCCGGTGCCGTTCATGCCAGAGCTGTTCTCCGGGCCCGCACTCGCGCGGTTCTACGACAAGAGGCGACGGGATGAGCTTGAGGCGGTGCCGTACTTCGACGGCTTGCTGGCCGGCGAGCCGGACGCGCTGGTCGAGTCGTTCGCCACCCAGCCTGAGCTGCACGACCCCGTACGAGGACGCGTCAAGGGCGCGCCCGCATTCGAGGCGTTCGTCACTGAGATGAATGCCTGGATAGCTCGGCGCAACGTCACAGTCGAGAATGTCGCCCATGTCGTGACCAAACGACGGGGGTTTGAGGAGGTGGTGCTGCACCTCGATGGTGATACGGGGCGAGTCGATCTTCCGGTCGCGATCGTCGCCGACCGCGAGGACGACGGCCATATCGACGAGCTGCGCATCTACTTCAGCACCTGGGCACTGACCCACCGTCACGCGCATCGCCCGCCGTTGCTGCAGCCCGATCCAGAGCTCCGCGCGCCGGACATCGTCGCCGAATACCAGGCAGCGCTCGCCGCCGGCGATGTCGATGCGATCGTGGCCACATTCGAACCCCAGGGCTACGCCCGCGAGCCGGCGGGCGGCGGGTATCTCCACACCGGCCCTGATGAACTGCGCTCGTACTACCAGCGGTGGTTCTCAAACAACGGCGGCATCCCGCTGGAACACTGCGCGCTCATCGACGACAAGCGCACGTGTGCGCTTGAGTACAACGTGGCGCGGTGGGGCCAGACGGAGCTGTCGCCCGAGGCCGGTGTCGCTGTCTACGTCCGGGGTCAGAACGGGAAAATCGCCGCGGTACGCATCTACGACGACGTTGACCCCCCGGTTGCCGTGTAACCAGCCCGCACGGTCACAGGTCGAGCACTACGTTGTCGCGTGGTCGTGAGCAGCAGATGAGCGCGCTTCCGTCGGCGGGGGGTTCGACCGGGTCCGGGTTGTAGTTGACATCGCCGGCGATGAGGGTCGTCTCGCAGGTGTGGCAGACGCCGGTGCGGCATGACCAGCGGACGGGCACGTCGCATGCTTCGGCGAGTTCGAGCAGGCTGCTGTAGTCGGTATGCCATGGGATGGCGAGGTTGCTGCGGGCGAACTCGATCGTGGGCCCGGTCCCGGGCTTGCCGGCGGGCGGGTGCGGCGTCCTCGCGGGTGTTGCGGCGATGCCCGGGGTCAGGCCCGGTGCGGGGCCGAACGGTTCGGTGTGGATGCGTGAGGCGTCGACCCCGATCGCCGCCAGCCCCGCGCTGATCTCGTCCATGAAAGCCGCGGGCCCGCACAGATATGCCTGGGCATCGCGGGGTGGCTTGAGTTCGGCCAGCAGTGAGCCGGTGAGGCGGCCCGCGGTGTCGAAGTCGCGGCCGTCGACATCGTTCGGATCTGGACGGCTGTAATACACGCGCCTGCGCGCGTTCGGGAGGGAAGAGATGAGAGCCCGGGCCTCGGCGGCGAAGGCATGCTCGCGGCTGTTGCGAGCGGAGTGCAGGCACCAGATTTCACGATCGGAATGCGTCTGGGCCAGCGCGTGGAGCATGGCGAGAATGGGGGTGACGCCGATCCCAGCACTGATGAGCAGGGCGGGTGCATGGGCCCGGTCGAGGATGAAGGTGCCGCGGGGTGCTGCGATGTCGAGTTGGTCGCCGACGGCGAGCCGGGTGTGCAGATAGCCGCTGGCGGCCCCGCCGGGTTCGCGCTTGACGCCGATTCGGTAGTAGCCGGCGTCGGGCGGTCCGGAGAGGGAGTAGTTGCGGAGCACCGACCCGCGCGGCCTGTCCGGCTTGACTCGTAGCGTCAGCCACTGGCCCGGGTGGGCGGCTGGCAGTGGTGCGCCGTTTGGGTCCTCGAGGCGTATGGAGATCACCGAGTCGCTTTCGGGGGTGATTGCGGTGACGGTCAGCTGACGGAACCCGGGCCAGGCCGGTGCCGGACTCGTGACCGCGAGACCGGCATTGCCGCTCCCGGGTTCTTCCTTGAGCAATGCTTGGAACGATGCCCGCCAGCCGGGGCTAAGGGCCGGGATCCGAAGCGCGCGGAGCAGTTGTTGGCGTGTGTGCCCGGGTAGGTAGAGCAGAGCGTCGACCTCAGCGACCGGCATCTGTTGGGCACCGGAGGCGAGCTTGATGATGTCCTCTCCCGCTCGTACCTCGCCCTCCTCGAGCACGCGGAAGTAAAAGCCCGGGCGATGGTGTGAAACAAGTAAGGCAGGGATGCGCGGGTCGTTCATGCGGATCCCGACGCGGTAGCACGTGACTCTCGGTTGTGTCACCTCGAAGACCGCTGTGCCGATCTGGTACCGGTCGCCAATGCAGACCGCGTCGTCGCCGAGTCCCTCGACGGTGAAGTTCTCGCCGAACTGCCCGTAGACGAAGTCGGTCCGGCCGAGCTCGCGTTCCCAATAGCGATAGGAATCGAGCTGGTAGACGAACACGGCACGCTGCTCCCCGCCGTGCCCGGCAAGATCGCCCTGACCATCGCCGTCGACGTTGAGCTTGCCGACGCGGCGGGGACCGATGACTGAGTCTTTGAAGACGCCGGTATAGACGTCCTTTCCGTGCCACGGCACGTTCTTGGGCATGCCGACGTTGACCGACACCAACCTGCCCGCCGACTGGGCGACGGGCTGTGCCAACTCGAGCTGCTGGGGCTGAGAGCGCACGCTTAAGCGGCTGCCGGAGCCGGATCTTCGGCAAATCGGATGCTGCCAACTCGTCGATGCTGAGGCCGCGGCCGGAGCCTTATGAATTGTAAGACGACAGATGCTGTGATCGCCAGCCCGCGCTCCAAGCACCAGCTTCAAGCGCATTCGGAGGTCTTGACAGTTGCGCTCCTGGGGAGGATTGTGCGCAGGTACCACACGCGGAGCAGCGGTCCGGGGCCCTCACGCGCGATCCGGGCCCTGACACGCGGCAGGACCTTTGGAGGCCAGTGCGAGGAGAAGCTGAACGCTGACAATGGAATTCCTCGTCGGATTTGACGTGACCATTCCGGATGGAGCGCCGGAGTCCGAGATCAAGGAGCGGCTTGGTGCCGAGGCGACCGCCGCTGCCACCCTGGCCCGCCAGGGAAATCTGGTGCGTCTCTGGAAGCCGTCCGGCGGATCCGGAGAGAGCAGAACGGTCGGGCTCTACCGGGCCGACAGCGAGGCGGAGCTCGATGGGCTCCTCGGCGCCCTGCCGCTCAACGGCTGGATGCAGATCACCGTGACTCCGCTCGAGCCGCATCCAAACGACCCCACGGGTCCGCGGCCGAGCAGCTTCCAGCTCCCCGATCCGCGCCCGACGCTCGTTTACCGCCTGGAAGCGACGCTGGGCGAACCAGTCGACCTGGGCGACACCGACCACGGCCACCGACGCATCGTGCCCCTGAGCGGAGGAACGTTCACCGGCCCCGAGATCAGCGGAAAGCTCCTTCCTGGCGCCAGCGCTGACTGGCAGACGGTACTGCCCGACGGCACGGCGATCGGCGACATCCGCTACACGCTGCAGACCGACGACGGCGACGCGCTCTATGTCCAGTCGCGGAGCGCACGGCATGGGAGCGCCGAGGTTCTGGCCCGGTTGGCTCGAGGCGAGGACGTCACCGCAAGCGAGTACACGTTTCGTGCCTCCACCCAGATCGAGACCGCCGCCGCCCACCTCGATTGGCTGAACAAGGGCGTTTTCGTGAGCGTGGGTGGACGCCAGCCGAGCGGCGTGGTGTACGAGACCTATCTCGTTCAATGAATACGCCCGTAGCGATCATCACCGGCGCATCGCAGGGCATCGGCGCAGGCCTCGTAGCCGGCTACCGTAGCGCCGGATATGCGGTGGTCGGGGTAGCGCACTCGCTCCCGTTCTCGGACGACAACGACTTCGTGGCGGTTGCGGGCGACATCGCCGACGCCGAGACCGCGCGACGTGCGGTCGGCCAGGCCCGCGATCGGTTCGGGAGGATCGACACGCTAATCAACAACGCGGGCATCTACATCGGCAAGCCGTTCACGCAGTACACGTTCGAGGACTACGCCGCGATCACGGCCGTCAACCTGACCGGGTTCTTTCATATCACCCAGCGGGCGATCGAACAGATGGTCGAGCAGGGCGTGGGGCACATCGTGAACATCTCCACCTCCCTGGTCGACCACGCCGACAGCAAGCGTCCCGCGGTACTGCCCGCCCTCACCAAAGGGGGACTCGTCGCGGCGAGCCGCTCGCTGGCGATCGAATATGCCTCGCACGGCGTCCGTGTGAACGCGGTCTCGCTCGGTGTCATCAAGACACCCGCCCATGACCCCGCTTCCTATGAGGGGATGGAGACCCTCCACCCACTGGGACGCGTCGGAGAAATCAGCGACGTCGTCGACGCGATCCTCTACCTCGAGCGAGCAACGTTCGTCACCGGCGAGACGCTCCACGTCGACGGCGGCCAGGCAGCGGGGGGTTAGCCCTAAGACCGCTACCAGACCTGCTGACCGTCCAATCCGGGCTGCCCGGCGAACGTTCAGGCTCCACCTATCAACAACCGCGCCTCTGCGGGGCCGACTACGAGGTCGTGAAGATCGCCGCCCAACTCGAGCCGACCCGACTGCTCGATTCCGCCGATCCTCATCGGCTCAAAGCCGGCCGTTCGGATCAACCGCTCGACTTCCTCAACAGCACCATCGTCGTCAGTCGCGTAGAGCAGGGCCGCACGCTCTCCTGGCCGGTTGCTGGAAGACTCGAAGAGGTCGGCGGACATGCTTCCAAACGCCATAGCCAAGCGTGCGTCAGCTGGTAGCCACCCGGCTACAACCTTCCCAGAGGACTGCCCGTCGGGCAGGAGGCGTATGACCCTCCCATGCGAGTCGAGGCCGACCGGGTTGCTCGGAACGACAAGGAGCCGATCGCTCAGCGAGTCGGCGATGTCTTCTATGACGTCTTTCAGAACCACGAAACGCAGCGCCAGGATGACTGCGTCGGCGCCGTGCAACACCTCGCGGTTGTCTGGGGCGACGACCGCAGTTGGCCCTATCTCTGCGGCGAGCGTTCGTGCGGACTCGTGGTCGGCGCTCGAGAGCCGAAGCGTCTCGCCCCCGGAAGCAAGCTGGCGGGCGATAGCCGATCCGAGCCCTCCAGTGCCAATGACCGCTGTGGCTATGACGACACCCCCCCCCTCACCGTCGGACTAAAGATGGACTATGGCAGGGCCTTTACTCGTGTCCACGCGGCTGTCTCACGTTCTCATCCGCGGAGGGGCGTCGCTACGCCGGTGGGTGCGTGCGACGGACGCGAGCATCCTTCTCCCGCGCGAGTTCGGCGAGCGCCTCCTGCGCCTCCTCGACCTTCCGCCGTAGCGCGGGGTCGGCGGTGGCGAGGATCCGCGCCGCGAGCAGACCGGCGTTGCGCGCGCCGCCGACCGCAACGGTCGCGACGGGGATGCCCGCGGGCATTTGGACGATCGAGAGGAGCGAGTCGAGGCCGTCGAGGTACCTGAGCGGGACCGGGACGCCGATGACGGGCAGCGGCGTGGCCGCGGCGATCATCCCGGGTAGGTGCGCGGCGCCTCCCGCGCCCGCGATGATGACCTGCAGGCCGCGTCTCGCCGCCGCGGTGGCGTAGGCCAGCATGTCGTGAGGGGTGCGGTGCGCGGAGACGACTCGCACCTCGTGCGGGATCCCCAGCTCCATGAGGGCCTCCGCGGCGGGCTCCATCGTCGGCAGGTCGGAGTCTGACCCCATGAGGATCGCGACGACGGCGTCCTGCGTCATAGCGCACCCTCGAGAATCCGCGCCGCCTCGCGAGCGCTGGCGAGCGCGCGCCCGGCGTCGTCAGCGCGGACGGTGACGTGGCCGAGCTTCCGTCCCGGGCGGGCCGTCTTGCCGTAGAGGTGGATCTTCGCCTCAGGAACGGCGAGCGCGTCAGCAAGCCGCGAGCGCGGATCCGTGCCGTCAGCCGGTCCGACAACGTTCACCGTCGCGACGGCAGGCGCGGTGAGCGCGGTGTCCCCGAGCGGCCACCCGAGGACAGCGCGGAGGTGGTTCTCGAACTGCGAGGTGACCGCTCCCTCGATCGTCCAGTGACCTGAATTGTGGGGTCGCAGCGCGAGCTCGTTGACGAACAGGCCGCCCGGCGTGAGGAAGAGCTCCAGTGCCATGATCCCAGTCGCCTCGATCCGCTCCGCGATGTCGTGAGCGAGCGCTATAGCGCGCTCGGCGGTCGCGGCGTCAACCGGAGCGGGGACGATGAGCTCGCGGAGCATGCCGTCGACCTGCACGGTCTGGACGAGGGGGTACGGGCGGATCTCACCGCTACGGCTGCGCGCGACGAGCACGGCGAGCTCTCCCTCGAGGTCGAGGAGCGGCTCGAGCACGAGGCCATCCGGGTGCGCGCGCAGGAGCGCTGCCGCCTCCTCCACGCTCTCAAGAAGGAAGACGCCCTTACCGTCATAGCCACCGCGCGGGGGCTTGCCTACGACCGGCCATCCGTGCTCGCCACCGAACGCCTGCACTTCGGCGGGCGTCGTCGCGTGGCGGAACGGCGGGATGGGGAACCCGAGAGCGGCCAGCTCCCGGCGCTGGTGGAGCTTGTCCTGCGCGAAGAGGTGCGCCGCGGCCGAGGGCGCGAGCGTCACGCCCTCGGCCTCGAGCGCAGCCAGTCTCTCGGGGTCCACCTGCTCGTGGTCGAACGTGAGGACAGGCACCGTCCGCGCGATCGCCCGCAGGTCCTCGAGTGCGGCGGCGGTGCCAAGGTGCGGCCGAGCGCCCGCCAGCACGGCGGGCTCCTCCTCGCCATCGGCGAGCACGACGAGCGTGACGCCGAGAGCAATCGCCGCCTGCTGGGTCATGCGCGCGAGCTGCCCCGCCCCGACCATTGCCACCGTCTGCGTCACGCCGACGATCCTATCCCGCGCTTCGGCTCAGACCCGAAGCCGTCAGACCAAAGCCACGATTCTCTGAGTACTTCCGATGCCGCCGGCAGGGCAGAGGCGACCGCGTACGGCGCCTCGCCGTTGCCGGCGAGGCGCCGCGGAAAGGTCGCGGTCAGTGCGACAGGTTGCAGAACAGGTCGCCGAGCGTGCCGCCACCCTGCGTTGCCGTGATCGTCAGGTGGACCTGGTTGAGGTCGACGACGAGTCCGAGCAAGTTGAGGTCAAGCGGCCCGAGGGTGAGGTCAAGGACCGGGCAGGTGGCTGCCGCCGCCTGGGTGGCTGCGGGCTTGAGGGCCACCGTGAACCCGACGGGTTTCAGCGGATGGTGGCGCAGCGACGCGTTCATCGTGTGCGCGACGGCGACCCGGGCGGCCGTGGCCTTGGCGTGCGCGAGCTTGCAGAACAGCGACCCCAAGACGCCGCCCTTGGCCTGCCCGGTGACCACGAGGTGCACCTCATCGAGGTGGACATTGAGCCCCAGCAGGACGAGATTGAGCTGCTTGAGGTCGAGGTTGAGGACCTGGCAGGCACCCCCGCTGGATGCCGAGAGCGCCAGCGGCGCCTTGATGACCGTCGTGTGGCCGGCCTGATCGGTCAGGTTGGCTGAGACGGTGCCGTGGGCGACATTGCCATGCGGCGTGACCACGAATCGGTTGACCTGGACGACGACGTGAAGATGGGATTTGGGCGTGCTCGCGGCGGCCGGGGAGGCCGCGGCGAACCCGATCGCCATGACCGACATGAGGGCAGAGATGACGGCGGTGAAGCGTGTGCGCATGAAGATCCTCTGGGAGGGATGGATGAGTCGGCGATGGTGACACCGCCGCGCCGCGCGTGCGCCAGACGGTCGCAGACAACACCAACGGGTGCTCGCCTCATACCGGGCCGGACGCTGCCAAGCCGCACGCCGGCTGACGACCCCGCAACTCACGAACTGGTCAGCAATCCCGCCACGGTGACTAGGACACCCACCGGGGCGTGATAACAGGCCCAGATTGGGAAGACTACGGTCCAAGATCACACCCGGCAGGGAAGGAACCCATGAGCAAGATCCGGAATGCGGCAGCCACCGTCATCGTGGCACTCACCGCAGGCGTGCTGTCTGCCGCGCCTGCCGGCGCGAGCACCACCCAGACCTCGGGACCGTTCTCGGTCCACGTCGTCGGCACCGGACTCCACATCGACTACATCTGGTTCAGCGAGTCCCTCCGCAGCGGGGAGTCGTTCCACGGCGAGTTCTGGGTCGAGATCGACAGTCCGAACGGCGAGCACCAGCTGTACTACCTGCAGTCGCACCACTACGACTTCCACAACACCCACGGCATCCAGGACCCAACCGTGTACACGTACTCGACGGGGCGCTACTACGTGAAGAAGAGCTTCCCGAACCAGTCACTCGGCTTTGGCGGCGAGTACCGGGATAACTACAGCAACCAGCACAGCATCCGGTTCACCGTGCACAGGTGAGCGCCCGACCGAGCTCGCACCGGTTTCACTCGGTCCGCTGTACCTGGGCTCAGGACGCGCTCGAGCACCGATGGAGGGGACCGCGCCGGGAGGGCGTGACCCATCTTCGAGGGGCCGGCTGCCCGTTGACGCCGCCTCCCTCCAACGAGAGGAAATCCTTGGAGCAACGGCGGCCGCTGGGACGTCCTGGGAACGCGCCAGAACATCGCTGACGTTGTGGTGCCCCGGGGTTCTGGGGGCTCAGGGCTACATAGGAGCCATCAGCCCCCAAGACCCGATTTCCAGCTACTTCTCATGCCGCCGGCAGGGCTCGAACCTGCGACCGTCGGATTAAAAGTCCGCTGCTCTACCAACTGAGCTACGGCGGCGTGCCCCGCATGATCGCGTATGCGCGCCACGTCATGCGGTCCGCGGCCAAGCTGGGGTCGGTTAGCCCTTGTGGGCGACCGCCTCGATCTCGACGCACATGCGCGGATCGATGAGGCCGCTGACCTCGACCATCGTCATCAGCGGGCGATGGGATGCAAAGACCTCACCGTGGGCGCGGCCAACCTCGTCGGCGCGGGAGATGTCGGTGACGTAGACGCGGGTCTGGATGACGTCGCCGACGGTGGCTCCGGCCCGGTCGAGCTCGTGGACGAGCTTGCGCAGGATCTCCACGGTCTGCTCATAGGGCGTGGCGCCGATCACCGAGCCGCCGGGACCGACCGATGTGGTGCCGCCGATGATCACCAGCTCGCCGAGGATCACGGTGCGGCTGAAGCCGTACTGTTCCTCGTAGGGCGACGGGGGGTCGCCGGCGAGGCGCTCGTTCAATGGAGGAAGTGGCGGCGGCTGGTGAACACCATCGCCCCGCCGACCTTGTCGACTGCCTCGACGGTGAGGTGGTCACGCACCGAGCCGCCAGGCTGGATGATCGCCGTCACGCCGGCATCGAGCGCGAGCTCCGGGCCGTCGGAGAACGGGAAGTAGGCGTCGGAGGCGAGCACCGCGCCCTGGACACCGTCACGGGCCTTCTCCAGCGCCAGGCGGACCGAGTCAACCCGGCTCATCTGGCCGGCGCCGACGCCGACGGTCTGCAGATCTCGGGCGAGCACGATGCCGTTTGACTTCGTGTGCTTGCACACCCTCCAGGCGAACGCCAGCTGCTGCCACTCGGCCTCGGTCGGCCGGCGCTCGGTGACGACCTGCATCTCCGAACGCTCCTCCAGGTCGTAGTCGCGATCCTGGACGAGCAGGCCGCCGACGACCTGGCGCAGATGGGGCTCGATCATGTTCGGGATCCGGCGCTCCCGGTCGTCAAGGATCCGGGTGTTGGGCTTCTCGGCCAGCACCTCCAGCGCCGCGTCGTCATAGCCTCGGGCGAACAGGACCTCGATGAACTGGTCTGACAGTGCCCGGGCGAGCTCGGCGTCGACTGACTTGTTGAGGCACACGATCCCACCAAACGCCGACTGGGGATCACACGCGAACGCCTTGCGGTACGCCTCCAGGGCGGTGGAGCCGCAGGCCACGCCACAGGGGTTGTTGTGCTTGATGATCACGCAGGCCGGGATCTGGAACTCCGACAGCAGCAGCCGTCCGGCGTCGAGATCGAGCAGGTTGTTGAACGAGATCGGCTTGCCGCCGAGCTGGGAGACCATCGACAGCACGTGGGTGCGAGCGCCGACCTGCTCGTAGTAGGCGGCCCGCTGGTGGGGGTTCTCGCCGTAGGGAAGCTCGAGCACCTTCTCGTACGCGCGTACGAACAGGGGCGGGAAATCCTCGCGCTTCTCCTGAAACCACCGGGCGATCGCCGTGTCGTAGCGAGCCGTGTAGGCGAACGCCTCCGCGGCGAGGCTCTCCCGCGTGCCGGGCGAGAGATGGCAGTCGGACTCCCGCAGCTCGGCCAGCACCGCGTCGTAGGCCACCGGACTGACGATCGGCGCGGCGAAGGCGTTGTTCTTGGCGGCGGCGCGGATCATCGTGGGGCCGCCGATGTCGATGTTCTCGATCACCTCACCGTCACTGGCGCCCCGGCGCGCCGCGGTGCGCTCGAACGGGTACAGGTTCACACACACCAGGTCGACGAACTCGACGTCATGCTCCCGGACGGAGCTCATGTGCTCGTCGTTGTCACGCAGCGCCAGCAGTCCGGCGTAGAGCTTTGGATGAAGCGTCTTGACGCGGCCATCCATGATCTCAGGGAAGCCGGTGAGGTCGGTGATCGAGCGGACCTTGATCCCGTTCTCGCTCAGCGCCTGGGCCGTCCCGCCCGTTGACACCACCTCGATGCCCAGCTCGGACAGCCCGCGGGCGAATTCGACGATCCCCGTCTTGTCGGATACCGACAGCAGAGCGCGCCTGATCTTCGGCCCCTCGGCCGCATCTGGGAGCACACTCATCGGCTGTGCGCTCGCGTCCATTGATCCGGACTCTACCGTGAGATGACGACTCGACGCGGATGTACCGGATCGAAGTCGACCGCGTCGCGGGCGATCAGCCCAACCGCCTCGACGAGCAGATCGTGCTCTATCACGTGCAGGTGCTCGAGGACCGCATTGGCATCTCGCGCGTCGGGCAGCTCGATCGCGCGCTGGAGGATGACCGGTCCGGTGTCGACACCGCGGTCGACGAAATGCACGGTGACCCCGAACACCTTCACCCCGTAGTCGATCGCCTGCTGCACCGCGTGCAAACCCGGGAACGCCGGCAGCAGGGCCGGGTGCACGTTGATCACCCGCCCCGGAAACGCGCCGAGGAACTCCGGGCTGAGCAGTTGCATGTAGCCGGCCAGGACGACGAGCTCCACCTCGCGCTCCCGCAGCCACCCGGCGATTGCCTCATCACGGCCCGGACGATCAGCGAACCGCTCCAGCGTGAAGGCTTCGGCGTCGATCCCCGCCTGGCGCGCCCGCTCAAGCGCCGGCGCCTGCGCCTTGTCGGAGGCCACAGCGCGGATCTGGACACCACCGGTCCCGTGGGCGCGATCGATCAGCGCCTGGAGGTTGGTTCCCGTTCCCGAGGCCAGGACCCCGATGTTCATGCTGTGGCCAGCTTGGGGAAGCGCCCGCCGGTGGAGCGCAGCGTCCCGTCCTGCAGCAGCTCGTCGACGCGGCCCAGCACCTCGTCGGAGCGCAGATGGGCAAATGACCCGTACCCGTCCAGCGCGTCATATGCGTACTGGGCAACGACCTTGGAACGCCCACCGCGCAGGATCTCCACCGCGCGAGTGCGCCCGACCGGCGGGCGGGCGGAGACGACCACGTCGACGATCGCCTGACCTAGGTCGCCGCCCTCGCCGACAACGCCCCCCGCAGCGTGAGTCGCCCGCCGCGGGGATGCGCGCCGGGTGCGCGCCGGCGGGGCGGGAACGAGCGACGGCTCGCACACGTCACAGCACGGCACCTCAGGCGCGGGCGGAGAGGGGTCCCCGAAATGCGACAGCATGGCCCGGCGGCGGCACCCATCGCCCTCGACATAGGCCCACATCGCCCGGTACTGGTCCCAGCGCATGCGCTCAGCCTCACGTGACGAGGCGATGCACAGCGCCGCCGCACGGCGGTCCCAGCCGCCGGTGAGCCGGCCGACGGCGCGGTCGGACGGGGCCGGGGCCGGCGCGAGTACACCGGCGCGCGCCAGGTGGCCGAGCACGGCCCGCACATCATCCTCGCCGCTGCGGTCACGGTCGGCGACAAGGGGGGCGAGTTCTGACACCGGGACGTCGTAGCGCCCGTCACACCCGGCCCAGGTGAGCCGCTCCCCGACCCGCTCAAAGGCCTCCGGCGCCAGGCGCGACCGCTGGATGAAGAACACGTGCAGGCCCTTGTCGCGGCCCTCGGCGAACAACAGACAGCGCGCGGGGGCACCGTCACGGCCGGCGCGGCCGGCCTCCTGGTAGTAGCCCTCCAGCGAGCTCGGCACCGCCGCGTGGCAGACGGTGCGCACGTCGGCCTTGTCGATCCCCATCCCGAACGCGTTGGTGGCCACGATCACCGGTGCGCGTCCGCTCATGAACCGCTCCTGGGCATCGCCGCGCGCCTGGGGAGCCATGCCGGCGTGATAGGCGACGACATCGCAGTCGAGCACCGTCGACAGCATGGTGGCGAGCTTCTCGGTGGCCGACCGGGTGCCCGCGTAGACGATCGCGGGCCGCGCGGCGGGGTCTGAGAGCGCCGCCACCAGGCGTTGCTCCTTATCCCGTGCCCCACCGCATGGGACCACCGCGAAGCTGAGGTTGGGACGGTCAAAGCCGGTGGTGATGCGCACCGGATCGCGGAGGCGCAACCGGGCGGCGATATCGGCGGCGACCTGGGGGGTCGCGGTGGCCGTCAGCGCGATCGTTGACCGCGCGCCGACGCCCTCGGCGGCATCGGCGAGGAAGAAGTAGTCAGGGCGGAAGTCATGACCCCACTGCGATACGCAATGCGCCTCGTCGACGACGAACAGCCCGACATCGACGGAGGCCAAGGTTCGGGCGAACGCGGGGGACGCGAAGCGTTCGGGCGCGATGAACAGCAGTCGGACCTCCGCGCCTCGCACGCGGGCCATGGCTTCGGCATTGGCGTTGTGGGAGCGCTGGGAGTTGATCATCGTCACCCGGCCGGGGGCGATGCGGTGGACCGCCCATGCCTGGTCGCGCATCAATGCCACCAGCGGCGAGACGACGATCGTCAGGTCATCGCGCATCAGGGCCGGCAGCTGGTAGCACAGCGATTTGCCCGAGCCGGTCGGCATCACGACAAGCGCGTCGCGATCGGCGAGCGCCGCCTCGACGGCCTGCGCCTGTCCTGGCCGGAACTCCGGGAAGCCGAACAGTTGCTCGAGTGCCTGCGCCGGTTGCATGGGGCGGCCGACGATAGCGCCGGGTCCGGCGGTCGCCGGAGGGGTCAGGCGCGGACGAGCGGGAGCTCGTGCTCGAGCGCGAACTTCCCGTTGGCCTCCTCCGTGCCGGCCAGCGGGTACTGGCCGGAGAAGCAGGCATCGCAATGCTGGGTGCGCTCGGTGCGGACCGCCTCATACACGCCCTCCAGCGAGAGGTAGTGCAGTGAGTCGGCGCCCAGCTCAGCGCCGATCTCGGCCACCGTGCGCCCGTGAGCGATCATCTCCTCACGGGTGGACATGTCGATGCCGTAGTGGCACGGATGCTTGATCGGCGGCGCGGAAATGCGCAGATGGATCTCGGCCGCGCCGGCCTCACGGAGCATCTGGACGATCTGCCGAGTGGTGTTGCCGCGGACGATCGAGTCGTCGACGACGATCAGCCGCTGGCCCTCCACGACCTCGCGCAGCGGGTTGAACTTCAGTCGCAGGCCGTGACGGCGCAGCTCCTGGCCGGGCTGGATGAACGTGCGGGCGACGTAGCGGTTCTTGATGAACCCGTCGTCCTGGGGTAGGCCGGCGGCCCGGGCGAGCCCCCGGGCGGCAGCGTTGCCGGAATCGGGCACCGGGATCACGAGATCGGCCTCGACGGGCGACTCGCGCCACAGGATCTCGCCCATCCGTGCCCGCGCCACCTGCAGCACGGTGCCCGCCATGCGGGAGTCCGGGCGGGCGAAGTAGATGTACTCAAACACGCAGAAGGCACGGCGCTGGCCGGTGGCGACCGGAAGCGAGGTGAGCCCACGCTCGTCGAGGATCACGACCTCGCCCGGCTCGACGTCACGCACGAGCGTGGCGCCGATCAGGTCAAACGCGCACGACTCGCTCGCCAGACAGTAGGCGGACGGGCCGCCCGCCGGATCGTCGATACGGCCGATGGAGAGCGGCCGCAATCCCTGGGGGTCCAGGAAGCCGACGACGGCCTCGCCGGTCATCACCACCGTCGAGAACGCGCCGGAGAGCCGCGGCAGCACGTCGGTGAGCGCCTCCTCGATGGTGTCTGCGGGATGGGTGGCGAGCAGGGCGGCGATGATCTCGGAGTCCGACGTGGAACGGAACGGCACGTCGCGTCCGCGCAGCTCGGAATGCAGCTCGACAGCGTTGATCAGGTTGCCGTTGTGGGCCAACGCCAGCATCCGCTGGTCGTCGCGAACGATGGGCTGGGCGTTCTCCCACTCCGAGGAGCCGGTGGTGGAGTAGCGCACGTGCCCGA
>JBAWFG010000329.1:0-3331 GCA_049591655.1 Solirubrobacteraceae bacterium | reverse complement strand
GGTCCGGGGGATGAGGTTGAAGCTCTGAAAGACGAATCCGATCTCCCGGTTGCGCACGTCGGCCAGGTCGTCCTCGTCGGCGGTGCGGACGTCGAGACCCCCGAGCCGGTAGACGCCGTGGGTGGGGAGGTCCAGGCAGCCGAGGATGTTCATCAGCGTGCTCTTGCCGCTGCCCGAGCTGCCCATGATCGCCAGATAGTCGCCGCGGGCGACCGTCGCGCTCACACCGCGCAGCGCATGCACCGAGATGTCGCCGATGCGGTAGGTCTTGCTGACCTGGTCCAGCTCGATGACGGGGGCCACGGGACCCATCAGCCTCCGCGGGCGAATCCGCCCCCACCCGCGCCGCCGCCACCTCCGAACAGCCGGGCAGCACCGAGACCGCCCCCCAGGCCGCCGGCGCCGCCGAGTCGCCCGCTCCCGAGGGGGGAGCCGGTGGCCGATGACGCCGAGCTCAGCGACGGGAGCGTCTGGACGACGACGACCTGCTGGCCCGAGCGCAACCCGCTCACGATCTGGGTACGGGTGTCGCCGACAAGTCCGACGACGACCGGCGTCGAGACCTCCCGACTGCCCTGCATGACGTTGACGTGGGACACCGAGCCGCTGGCGCCGGTTACGGCGCTGTTGGGCAGATTCACGCCGGTGGCGCTCCCCGTCACGACCGCGGCCGAGGCACTCATGCCGGGTCGGACACGGGAGTCACGCTGGTCGAGGGTGAGGGTGGCGTCGTAGCTGACGACGCTGCTGCTCGTCGTACCGACCGGCGCGATTGAGCTCACGTGCGCGGCGAGCTCGACGCCGCTGAGCGCGTCGAGCGTGACCGTCGCCGGCTGCCCGACCCTGACCTTGCTGATGTCCGACTCGCTGAACGCGACCGTCATGCTCAGCGAGCGGGTGTTGATGATCTCGACGAACCCGGTCGATGAGCTGCTCGATCCGGAGCTGCTCGTCGACGTCGGAGAGCCGCCCAGGCTGCCCGCGCTCGTCGCGCCCGAGGCGCCGGAGCTGCCCGAGCCCGATGCGGCAGCGCCGGCCGTCCCCGACGTGCCGCTCGAGGACCCGCCGGAGACGGCGTCGCCCGGTGAGGCGCTGGAGACCGATACGACCGTCCCGGTGACCGGCGCATACAGGTGGGTCTGGTGCAGTGCGTTCTCGGCGGTGGTCACCGCTGCCTGGGCGCTGTCGACGGATGCTTGGGCCGACGCGACGTTGGCGGCCAGTGTCTCGGCGCTCGGCGCGGCTGAGCTGCCGGACGTGCCCGAGGACCCCGAGCTCGACGTCGACCCGGTGGACCCCGTGGACCCCATGGACCCCATGGACCCCATGGACCCCGTAGAGCGTGAGGCCGATCCCGACGACTTCGAGGAACCGCTCGGCGTCGTCGCGGCGGGCGTGGTAGTTGTGGTCGGCCGCGTGGTGGTGGTCCTCGTCGGGGCCGTCGGAGTCGTCGAAGTCGGGGTCCGGGCCTGCCCGGTGCTGTGAGTCGGGGTGTAGGCGACGAACTGCGGGGTCGTGGGCGCGACCGTGGCGCTGGCGCCGGTCGTCGTGGTCGTGGTCGATGACGATGCGGACGCGGCCTGGCTCTGGGCGTTGGCGAGGTTGTCCTGGGCGGAGACGAGGTTCTCCTGCGCCTGGCTGAGCGTGAGCTGTGCGGTGGTCGGGTCCAGCGTTGCCAGCAGCTGTCCCTTGACGACGTGGTCGCCGTCCTTGACATACACGGTCTGGAGCGTTCCACTCGCCTGGAAGTTGGCCTGGACGTCGGCCTCTGGCTCGACGTTGCCGGTGCCCGTCACCGTCGACTGCACGACGCCGGACGCCGCGGTGACGATCTGCCGCGTCGTCCGCGCCGAGCTGGTGGGCGGCCCCAGCTCGCTGACGGCAGCCACGACGGCGAGGGCCAGCACCACGGCCAAGCCGAGGATGTGCCACGGAATGCGGATGTTCATGGCGCCGTGGTCGCTGCGTTCGCAACGCTCATCGCCGCCAACTGTCAGCGTTCGGAATAAGAATCCGACGTGAGAACGCTGAGACTTTCCTGAGAGACGTCATCGACCGTCGCCGCCGGTAGCCACACCCGGAACACCGCGCCCCCGTCGACAGCGTTGTCGGCGCCGACGCTGCCCCCGTGCGCCTCGGCGATCGCCTGCACGATGGCCAGCCCGAGCCCCGCCCCGCCGGGTCCGCGGCTGCGCCCCGGCTCCGCACGCCAGAAGCGCTCGAACAATCGCTCGCCGGCGCCCGGGGGTAGGCCGGGCCCGTGGTCGCGGACGCCGATCTCCACCTCTCCGTTGCCCCCGGCGGGTGGGCGTTCGGTGCGCACCTCGATCTCCACCGGGGTCCCGTCAGGGGTGTGGACGACCGCGTTGCGGGTGAGGTTGCTGATCATTCGCCGGAGTTGCTCGGGGTCGCCATGGACGCCGGCCGGCTCTGGAGCCCGCAGCGTCACCTCGCGGCCCGGGGCCGTCACACGGAGGTCCTGCGCCGCTTGGGCGGCCAGCTCGCGTACATCGATTGCGACCCGCTGGGTCCGGGGCGGCTGGTCGAGCTCCGCGAGCGCCAACAGGTCCTCGACGAGCACCCCCATGCGCTGAGCCTCGGTCTCGATCCGCGCCATCGCCCGGGCCCGGGTCTCGGGATCCTCGGCGGCGCCGATCCGAAACAGCTCCGCGTATCCCCGGATCGACGCCAGCGGGGTGCGCAGCTCGTGAGATGCATCGGCGACGAACTGACGCAGCCGCCTCTCGCTGGCCCGCCGGGCGGTGAATGCCCGCTCGATCTGCGTGAGCATCCGGTTCAGAGACAGCCCGAGCCGGCCGACCTCGGTCCGGGGGTCGGTGGGGGTGACCCGGCGTGAGAGATCGCCGTCGGCGATCTCGGTGGCGACTCGGCCGATGCGCTCGAGTGGTCGCAGCCCGATCCGGATCACCAGCCAGCCGAGGGCCACAAGCGCAAGGATCACGCCGACGGCCACGAGCGCCTCGACGATGACGAGGCGGTGCAGGGTGTCCTGGACCTCCCGCAGTGGGACCGCGACCGCGATCGTCGCGCCGCCCGCGGTGAATGCCATGGCGCGGTAGTGCAGGCCCGCGCCGTTGCGCGCGGGCACCGTGAACAGCCGCAGCGCCCGGGCGCTTGTGCTGATCGGCGGCCGCGAGGGAAGCTGCGGCGGCGACGGCGTGGACTCGCCGTAGCTGAAGCTGCGCGATCGCAGCACCTTCCCACGTGGCCCGAGCAGCGCGGCGTAGGTCCCCGGCGGCAGCGACGCCGCGGGACCGAGGCTCAGGCCTCCGCCGCCGAGCAGGCTGCCAAGGCCGAGCCGGCCCCGGGG
>JBAWFG010000328.1:0-9566 GCA_049591655.1 Solirubrobacteraceae bacterium | reverse complement strand
GTGCCCGCGGGCGGCCAGCGCTGCGGCCACCGCCGCCCCGATCCCACGGCTCGCTCCGGTCACCAGGCTGCAGGTCGTCACGCCGCGCGACGCTACCAACCGGGCGGACGGCAGACTGGAGGCATGGACGACGACCTTGTCGTGCTGCTGGACGACGAGGGCAAGCCTTGCGACACGATGCCCAAGGCCGACGTCCACGGCGCGGACACCCCGCTGCACCTCGCCTTCTCGGTCTACGTCTTCGACCCCGTGGGCCGGCTGCTGGTGACCCGGCGCGCGCTGTCGAAGGTGACCTGGCCCGGGGTGTGGACGAACTCGTGCTGCGGGCACGTGCGGCCCGGGGAGGCGCCGGTCGAGGCGGCCCGACGCCGCCTCGGTGAGGAGCTCGGGCTGCTGCCGGACGCGATCGAGGTGGCGCTGCCCGATTTCGCCTACCGTGCCACCTCGCCCGAGGGCGTCGTCGAGAACGAGGTCTGCCCGGTCTTCGTGGCCCGGGTCACCACCGACCCGACGCCGGAGCCGGACGAGGTCGCCGAGTGGGCCTGGACCGACTGGCCGGCGTTCCGCGCGGTCGCCGCGAGCAGCCCGTGGCTGCTCAGCCCGTGGTCGGTGCTGCAGGTCGCGCAGCTTCCGGACGCCATGCCCAAGGAGGGCGTCGGCCGGCGCTGACGCCCGGGAGGACGCTGCGGTGCTCCCTGCGCGCTCAGCTGTCTCGGACTCGGCACCTCGCGATCGCCGAATACAGCCCGCAATGACGCGCTCGTGGTCGCCGTCGACGATCGTCATTCGGGAGCCTCGGCGCGGTCGCGGCTCGTCGCGTCGATCCGGCATTGCTTCCGGTTTCCTTGACAGTCCCCAGCAGCGAATGCGGAGCCCACCGTTCGCGTCATACTGATCACCGAACGCGGCCGCGCATTCTGCGCAGGCGCCGAGCTGGGGGACAGCAGTGCACTCGCGGCCAACATGGATGCCATCGTCGGCGGCGCGAACGCGCTCGTAGCCGCTCTCTGCGCTGCGCCGCAACCCGTGGTCGCGGCGGTCCGTGTGCCTCGCCGCCGGGGCCGGCGTCTCCATAGCACTCGCCGCTGACCTGGTGTACGCGAGCGACGCTGCCTACCCTCATGCTCGCCCAGAAGAAGCTATCGGCGTCGGATGCCGCGCGTTTGGCAGCGAATGCTCTCCGTGGCCGGCCAGTGCTCGGTGCGCCGTGCGTCAGCTGAGGCGGAACTCGTACTTCTCGCCGCGGGAGACCGCGTCCGCGTAAGCCACGAGCTCCGCGTCGGACAGGCTCACGCCAATTCGCCGGAGCGCGAGGATCACTAGCGGCTTGATGTCTTCTGCCGGTCTGCCGGTGTGCTTGTCGCGGAGGTCTGCATCGACTTCGTTCACCCGTGAGGAGGCCTGAGCGAAGATCGACTGTCCGCCGCCGACGTTCATGTTGAACACCATCCGCCCAGCATCGCACGGTGACGCGCGGCCGGCGTCGTGGTCGGCGTTGACGGCAACCGGTACCTAGGGATTCGTGTGCGCGGCCGACCTTAGAGATGGGCCTGCTCGAGATCGACGGAACCGGGTGGCGAGTTGGTCGTCAAGCGGGCGGCGCCGATCGGTTCTGCAAAGCTGGCCCCGCGAACGGGCGCCCGTGTCCTGGTCCGCTTGTTAGGCAACTGTCAGGAAGTGTTGATAGCTGTAGCTGGGATGATCACCGTCGCTGTGTGCCTCGTCCACGAGGACCATTCCAGCGTCCGACAGCCATTCGCGGACCTGCGTGAGCGTCGGGTAGTGGTGGTACGCGTCGCCGCGGGTGATGTCCTCACGAACAACGACGGGCAGCCCGCGCGCCCTCGCCACGTCGTAGGCCTTGATCAGCCAGTCCTCGTCTGTCATCTCGACCGTCAGATAGAGCCGACCACCGGGACGCACGGCGCGGCGCAGGTTGGCAAGGACGAGCGGCCACTCCTCGGGCGGAACGTCTTCCATGGCGTCGATGCAGATCGCCGCGTCGAAAGTCGCGTCGAAGTCGAGGTCCTGCAAGCACAGTTGCCGCGTATCGACGCCTGGGTACTTGGCGGCGGCCTGGGCCAACATGCCGGCTGATTGATCACAACCCACGACCTGCCGCCCCTCCTGCAAGATCATCCCGAAATACTTGCCGGTACCGCACGGAACGTCCAGAACAACACCGCCTGCCGGACAGCTCGCGACGACATCCTCGACGAAACGCCGGTGCGTGGCATCCATCGGCGGGTCGTCGCGGTCATAGGTCTCGCTGAACTGCTCGTCGTAGCGTCGCTGCGCCTCGCGCCGCAATCCGGCCAGCCACTGGGCGCGATCAATCATGGTCGGTCATCGTAGGTCCGGGACGCAGGACGGGCCACCACCGTCGCTGAGCCGATAACCGCCCCTACGCTTGACGTCCGTCCGATTGCAACACCGACGGGTTCATCCGCGCGTGAGCATCCGCGCAGTCAGGCCACACCGAACGACGGATCGTGACCGTGGTCGGCCGCGTCAACCCGGGTGCCGGCCGGAGGGCACTCGAGTTTCGCGGGGAGCCACGCTGATCGCGCTGCGGCACGGCGGGGACAGAACGGCGCTACCATGGAGCTGAGCCGCCCCCACAAGCTGACACCGCTCTCGGCTTGCGAGGACGTCCCGTGTGCGGTCGTCGCAGCGCCCATCGACCGGCGGCTCAGGGCGGCCAGTCCGGCTCCTGCGATGTCAGTCTCGCCGTGGGACCGGTGGGACCGGCGGCTTCTTGGATCAGCCGCCCGGGCCCGCCCGGCGAGCATTCATCGTCGGATCGCGAGTATGTCTGCGGCATTCTCGCCCGGCACCTCGGTGCCGGGCGTTCGGAGGAGGAGTTTGTGGCTCAACCAGGCCGGCGTGGGATGAGCGCTCGCCGTACCGCTTCACGACAGCAGCAACGCGTCCCCGAGAACGTCATCTCGGTGCTCGCTCGCGCCGTGCGTGAGCTGGAAGCAGCGGTCGAGCGTCGCCGCGTGACGCCGGCAGTGCGCACGAAGTTCCAGGTCGTCGCACTGCTTGTGCGCGAGGAGCACGCCCGAGTCAAGGATCGCGTCACCAATCAGAGCCGCCGGACCGAGCAGCTGAAGCGCCTGGACGGGATCGCGACCATCCTGGCGACGACCGCCGTCCGGGACCCCTCGCTCCTCGCGCTCCTCGCCGAGGATGCCGTCGTCTCCGACGCGGCCCGGTCGCTCAAGCGGGACATGCTCAGGTCGGCGGGGATCGAACCGCCCACAGAGGAGATCGCGCCGACCGATCCCGCGGCCGCGTCCGCCAGCACCGAGCGTCGGGTCGTGCCCGTGTCGGTCGCCGCCCGGAAGCTGGCCAACCCGTTCCTCGCCCCCGATTTCTCCTCGGTGCGACCGAGCACGGTCGGTCCGCACCGCCTGGCCGGTTGGGAGCTGCTCAACCCGCTGCTCAGGTCGTTCGAACGTGCCGAGGGCGGAGCCCCGGCTTGCATGCCCCTGCCGGCGCCAGCCCCGCGGCGCGTACCGGGCAACCGCGAGCTGATGCCCCACCAGGCGCAGCTGGTCGCCGCTGCTGTGGCCGGCCACCGAACCTTCCTCCTCGCCGACGAGCCGGGCTTGGGCAAGACGGCTCAGGCGCTGCTCGCCGCGCAGGCGGCGAACGCCTACCCACTGCTCGTGGTCGTACCGAGCGTCGTCAAGACCAACTGGGCACGCGAGGCTGGACTGTGGACACCGAACCGCTCGACCACCGTGGTCCACGGCAACGGTGACACCGTCGACGGCTTCGCCGACATCGTCGTGGTCAACTACGAGGTGCTCGACCGCCACGTGGGGTGGTTCGGCGACTTCGGCTTCCGCGGCATGGTCGTCGACGAGGCGCACTTCATCAAGAACAGGACCTCGCAACGCTCGCAGCACGTCCTCGACCTCTCCGAGCGCATCCGGTCCCGCACCGCGCGCCCGTTGCTGATGGCCCTCACCGGCACCCCACTGATCAATGACATCGACGATTTCCGGGCCATCTGGCAGTTTCTCGGCTGGATCGACGAGACCGAGCCGCTCGCCGAGCTGATGGACTCCCTCGAGGAGACCGGCCTGACCCCCGCCGACCCGGGGTTCTACTCCGCCGCCCGAAGGTGCGTGATCGAGCTGGGCATCGTTCGTCGCCGCAAGGTCGATGTCGCTGCCGACATCCCCGCCCGCCGCACCGCCGACCTGCCCGTCGAACTCGACGAGAACGTCGGCCGGTCGATCCGGGCGGCCGAGCGCGACCTCGCTCGCCGGCTGGTGTCGCGGTATCAGACCGCACTGGCGAGCCGCCGGTCCGGTGTCGGACACGGCATCGACCACGCCCTCGTGCGCAAGGTGGCCACGTGGGAGCAGAAGGACGCGAGCACGACGACCGGCGAGAACGTGTTCAGCATGATGCGACGCATCGGCCAGGCGAAGGCCGGCCTCGCCGCCGACTACGCGGCGCAGCTCGCGCGCAGCGCGGGCAAAGTCGTCTTCTTCGCCAAGCACGTCGACGTCATGGACGTCGCAGAGGAGGCCTTCGCCAGGCAGGGGATGCGCTTCTCGTCGATCCGGGGCGACCAGACGCCGGCGTCGCGGCAGAAGAACATCGACGCCTTCATGAACGATCCGGATGTCGCCATCGCGGTCTGCTCCCTGACCGCGGCCGGCGTCGGTCTCAATCTGCAGGTCGCCTCCAACATCGTGCTGGCCGAGCTGTCCTGGACCGACGCGGAGCAGACACAGGCCATCGACCGCAGCCACCGCATCGGACAGACCGAGCCCGTCACTGCGTGGCGCATCATCGCTGCGCAGACCATCGACAGCAGGATCGCTGAGTTGATCGACCGCAAGGCGGGGCTCGCCGCCAGAGCCCTGGACGGCTCGGATGAGGAGGTCTGGTCATCGGCCGACGTGCAGCATGAGGCGCTGGTCGCACTGTTGACAGATGCGTTGTCCGCGTTGCCGCAGGAGCGGGCCGTCGGTCACAACGGCGAGTGACCCAGGCACGTATGCGGCGGTGCCGAGGTCGGTGGTGTGGAGGTCGTTGTGCGCCCATCGTCTGCTTGCTTGGTTTCATTCGTTCTTGCTCGCCGGCCGTCCCCTCCATCGCACCGGCGCGCGGCTCATGTTCGGCACGCAACGCAGCAGGACGGCCAGCCCGGCGATGACCAATCCGGTACTGACTTCCAGCCACTGCGCGAGGGCTGAGCGCACCGGCATGCCCAGCGCCGAATCTCCGGCAGCGGCGCGGATGGGCCGTTCGACCACCAATGCGGTGGCGATGATCAGCGATGGCCAGAGCGAGCGGGTCTCTCGCCACCGGAAGCCGAGCCAGCCCATGACGGGGGCGGTGAGCACGCCGAGAACGAACCATCTGATCTGGGAGAACACGATGCTCGGCATCTGCGAGATGCGCGGGGATGCACCCTCGATCGGGCTCCAGGTCATGGCGATGAAACCGAACAGCGCCACGACGACGCACAGCAACGCCACCAGTGCCGCCATGCGGCCCGACCGCTGTACGGCGCCGATGGCGAAGGCCAGAACCAGCCATGGGGCTGCCAGGCCGCTCGCCGCGACTGCCGCTTGGCTCCAGGACAGACTTCCAAGATAGGAATCCACTGCGCCGAACGCGGCCGAGACGACGAACAGGCCGACGAGCATCGGACGGCGGGTGTTCAACAGTTCTGCCTCACATCGGTGCGCAGGGCAGACAGATCGCCACGTTGCGCCTGATGCATCTCAGCGACAAGCGGAGGACGACTGGGCGCATCCAGCGCATGCACGCAGTAGTACAGCTTGAAGATCGCCATGAGTCTGCTCACCGCCCTGTTTCGGACCTCGTTGCTCCTTGTCGTGACGGCTAAGGAGGACCACCGACAGAACCAATACCGGTCAGCCGCCTGCCGACCGTAACCGATGCCGTACCAGTCCGCCCCGCCCGCCTCGCTGAGCCGCACCGGCGTCGCGGGCCAATGGTCGCCGACCGGCAGGACGAGACTTGCGGCCTCGCGGACATATTCCGAGGTAGCCAACGGAGCAGGCGCATAGGTCTCGCCGCCGATGACGCGGTACGTCGCCGACGAATTCGGGACGCTCCTCGCCGCGCAGCCACCCACGACAATTGCGGCGAGAAGAGCGAGCGGTATGCATCTGAACAATGAATTGGCAGAGGTTCTCATCAATATCACTCGGTTGGTGTGGCTGCGCTCGTCAGTCCGTCGTCACGGTGCGGGTAGGTCTTCCGAGCGTTCGGGGGCGGGCTTGTAGTCGGCCGCCCAACTGCACGAGAATCGGCTCGACCTCGCTATTCGGGGGTGTCCGATGTTCGACGCAGTTGTGATTGGTGCAGGCCCGGTGGGCCTGGCGACCGCGATGTTGTTGGCTCGGGACGGCTACGAGGTCACGGTGCTCGAGCAGGACGCCCAACCGCCGCCGCAGGAGCCCGACGAGGTCTGGGCGAACTGGGATCGCGCGGGCGTAGCCCAGTTCCGCCAGCCGCACCTGCTGTTGCCGCGGGCCCGGCATGTGCTGGACGCAGAGCTACCGGCTGTTCGATATCGGATAGAACAGCTCGGCGGGAGGCGATTCCATCTCATCGACCTGCTGCCACGGTCGCTGCCGGATCGGTCCCGACGGCCGGACGATGCGCGGTTCGAGACGGTCGCGGCGCGCCGGCCGCTGATCGAGGCGGCCCTGGGCTGGGCGGCGGAGCGGACGGCGGGGGTGGCGATCCGGCGAGGCGTGACGGTACGCGGACCGGTCGCCGGGCCACCGGCACTGCCGGGCGTGCCGCACGTTTGCGGAGTCCTGACAGCCAGCGGTGAGGAACTGCGCGCCGATGTCATCGTCGACGCGATGGGCCGGCGGTCAAAGCTGGGGCGCTGGATCGACGAGCTAGGCGGACGTGCCCCGGAGGAGGAGGCCTCCGATGCCGGGTTTGCCTACTACACCCGCCACTTCCGGTCCCGCGATGGCTCGGTGCCCGAACACCTCGGCCCGGTGGGGGTCGATCTGGCGACTGTGCGGCTGCTGACGCTTCAGGCAGATAACGGCTGCTGGACGGTCGCAGTCATCCCGATGGCCGGTGACCTGCCGTTCAAGCAGCTGCGCCACAACGACGTATGGACGAAGGTCGTGGCCGCATTTCCGCACGCCGCGCATTGGCTGGACGGCGAGCCCTTGTGTGACGTGCTCCCGGTGGCCGGCGTCCTGGATCGCCGCCGCCGCATCGTCGTCGACGGCACCCCAGTAGTGACCGGCCTACTTCCCGTCGGTGACGCCTGGGCCTGCACAAACCCCACTGCAGGCCGCGGGATCTCGCTGGGCCTCGCGCACGCACTCGCGCTGCGCGACGCACTCCGCGCCGAACCCGACGATCCCGCCGCTCGCATCGGGCACTTCGACGACGTCACCGAAACCACCCTCACCCCCTGGTACCAGGATCAGGTCGAGCGTGATCGACTGCGGGCCGCCGACACGGCGGCCGTGATCGAGGGACGCCCCCCCGCCGAGCCGAGCGCGCGGCAGCGTGCACTGGCGGCGTTCGTTGCGGGCGCCGCCGCGGACGCGGAGATCGCCCGCGGCTGGCTCGACACCCTCGCCTGCCTCGCACTGCCGGCGGAGGTCACGCGCAGGCCAGGCATCAGCGAGCGAATCGAGGCATTCGCCGGACAGGTTCCGCCACCGTTCCCGGGCCCTACCCGTGCTGACCTGCTCACTGTCCTAGCCGCGCACCGCACGGCCTGACCGCGCCGACGTGCCGCAGCTCAGACCGGACCGTCCTGACAGCGACGATCTCGGATCACCGCTGACCGACATGCCCGCCCGCCGTACGAGATGAGCTGAGGCAGAGGTCCGTCGCGCTCACCGCTGCTACCGCGCTGGACTGTGTCCCGCTTACGGTCCGGTGTGCAGCCCTTGAGGGGTCCTCTCGGATAGCCCTCGTGTACGGGTCCCATCGTTCGACGAGGGTGACTGGGAAGAGCATGATGTGGCCGTCTCAGGGAGGCAGGATGATCATCAACCGCACTACTGGTTCGGCGAGCGTTGTCCCGGAACTGGTCTACCCCGACGTCGCACGGGCCGTCGACTGGTTGTGTGACACGTTCGGGCTCACTGAGCTGTGGCGAGCAGGCGGGCACCGAGCGCGGCTGGCGTACGGCAACGGCGTGGTCATCGTCGCCGACCACGATGCGCGTTACGGACGTGTCGCGCCGGCCAGTGATGGGGCGCGAAGTTGCTCGGTCATGGTGAAGGTCGCTGACGTCGACGCCCACCACGACCACGCGCGACGGCGAGGCGCTCTGATTCTCAGCACACCGGCCGACTACCCGTATGGCGAGCGCCAGTACACAGCGCAGGACCTGGCCGGACACAGGTGGACGTTCACCGAAGCGATTGCCGACCTCGCGCCCGAGGACTGGGGTGGCACGTCCGCTCGAAAGTGACACGGTTGCCGATCGCCGAGCCCGCGCCGGCATCATGACCCGTATGACCATTGGCCGACCGTTTGACGTTGCTGTCCGCGCTGCTGGACGGGACGGCGGCGACCTACAGGCCGAGTTCCCGCAGCCTGGCCTCGACCAGCTTCTTCACGATCGCTGCTGGGAGCGGCTGGTCGATCGGGAAGTGCAGCGAGCCCTTCGTGCCCACATATCCGGTGAGCTCGGCGGCGAGACCCGGCAGGACCGAGCCGCTGTGCGGCAGGTAGCTCAGGTGATTCTTGAATGCGGCGAAGCCAGCGACGGTCTTTCCCTGGACCTTGAATGCCGGCATGCCGTAGGAGATGCACTCCTCGGCCCCGGGTGCCGCGGCGTGAATGCTTCGGCGCACCTGTTCGAGGGTGCTGCGCTTCGGCTGGTCCACACCCGCGAGGTAGCTGTCGATATCACTGGTCGACACACACCAAGTGTGCCACCGATTCTCACCGCACCATGAGCGCCGGCCGTTGCCTTCCTGGTCTCTGTCGTGCGCATTCATGCCGCGCCGCGTCAGGTGAACGCGGCCGATCGGCGGTCTACTTGCGCACTGCGTAGCGCAGATGGAGCACCCCGGGATCCTCCAGTGTGCGCACGAGGTCGAGTTCGATGTGTTCGGCTGGGAGACCCGCGAACAGCCGCCGCCCTTGGCCGAGCAGCACCGGTCTCAGCTGGATGTCGATCAGATCGAGCACGCCCGCCTTGAGGGCCTCTTGGCCGGTGTAGGCGCCGTGCATCATCACGTCCTGGTCTCCGGCGGCCTGCTTGGCCTGTTCGACACAGGAGGCGATGCCGTCGGTGACGTAGTGCACCCGCGGGTAGGGGTTGTGTGCCGGCGGCCGGTGTGTCGGCACGAAGATCGGTACCCCGTTGTGGTGATCGCCGCCCCAGTAGCCGGCGAAGTCACCTGTCCGCTTTCCGGTGATCACGGCACCGGTCGCCAAGGCCTCGTCGAACACCAGTTGGCTGTGCCGATACCTGGGTCGGAATGCGTGGACCCCTTCGGCGTCGGGGTCGGCCCCGCCGTCGAGCCAGTTCATCAGTCGCATCCCATTGGTGCCTGCCGGGTTGT
>JBAWFG010000327.1:0-3601 GCA_049591655.1 Solirubrobacteraceae bacterium | reverse complement strand
CCCGGACCTGGCGCGGCTGGTGGTTGTGGCCCAAGCCGTTCAACGGCGACACCACCTGGAGCCAGGTCAAGGCCGCCTCCGCCGCGCCGGCCGCGGTGACCAAGCAGGTCTCCGCCGCCGGGCTCGGCTACAGCGGTTCCTAGGGCCGCCCGGCCCTAGGCCACCCGGGCTCCCCAGCGCTCCATGATGTGCTCGGAGGCGTCGATCGCCTGGCGCATGCAGTCGTCCATGTCGATGTAGACGTAGTTGGACAGGCGCCCGGCGAAGTAGGTCCGATCGGCGCCGATCTCCTCACGCAGGAGGTCCTGATAGCGGTTGTTGAGCTCCCGGTTCTCGGGCAGTTCGATGGGGTAGTAGCGCGACGGTGCGCCGGGGAACTCGAAGCCGAGCACGGTGCCCTCAACCTGCTGGCGGGAGGCGTGCTTGGTCTCGTGGATCCGGATGTAGGGGTACTCCTTGCCCGCGTAGTTGACGACCATCGCGCCCTGGGCGTAGTCGATGTGCGGTATGTGGACGTTGCGCACCAGGATCCCGCGCCACTCGAGCTGGCCAAGGCGGTTACCGGCGAACACGTCCAGCGGGCAGGTGAGCACGACGAAGTCGGCCTCGGCCTCGCGGAAATGCTCGTCGAGGTTCTCCAGCGTCACGTCGACGCCGGTCTTGACCGTGATCAGCGGGTTGTCGAGCAGGCCGTCGATCAGGTCGGTGTAGCCGTTGGGGCCGCTCGGCCAGCCCTGGTAGGGGTCGGGGAACAGGTAGGGATCGTTGTCCCAGCGGACCGAGACCCGGCGCGGCGCCCACTGGGCCGACAGCTCCCGGGCGGGGCGCCCCCACTGTTTCTCGGTGTAGGGCTGGATGTAGCGCCCGTAGAGGATCGGGCCCATCAGCTCCAGGCACCAGTCCTCGAAGTTGTTGGCCTCGGCACGGGCGGCGGCGTCGACGCCCTCGCGCTCCTTGAGCTCGGCGCGGATCTCGTCGCTGCGGCTCTGGGCGTCGAGGTCGGAGAGCAGGATCGGCCAGTTGAGGATCTTGCCCTCGATGATGATGTCGACCCGGTGGCGATAGTCGTTGAACGGGGTCATCCGGTTGGCGAGATCCCACACCTCTTCGTCCTCGGTGTGGAAGATGTGGGAGCCGTGGGGCTCATAGAGCACGCCGCCCATGTGCTCAGAGCGGATCAGGCCTCCGGGCACGTCAAGGCGCTCAAGGATGACCGATTCGATGTTCTGCTCGGCGAGCTTGTGGCCGAGTGTGCAGGCCGTCAGGCCGCCTCCGACGATCAGGGCACGGGTCATGCGGAACCTCCGGTGTGGGGGGTAGGGCAGGGCCAGACACTGGTGCCGGCACAAGGATCGACGCGGTCCGGTTAGCGACGCATCGATGGCTGAGGATAGGAACGCAATGCAAAGGCCAGGTTCGCCTTCGCTGAGAGGTCTTTTACCCCGAATCCGGGGTTGTTGATCAGCGCTCGGTGGCGAGCGCCGCCGGCGCCGTCGCGTCGTCGGCGCCGGTGGCTCCGCCGCCCCGGGCGCTGACGAAGTGTCCGGCGGCCGGACGGCCGTGCACGACCCCGGCCCAGGCGGTGTTGGCGTCGGAGGTGCCGTCCCAGTTGCGCGGCTCCCCGGGGCCTGAGACATAGACGTTCTGCAGATGCCAGACCGGGATCGATCCCCGGTTGCTGGGCTGTACGTTGCCCAGCCACAACGCGTAGGCGCCGAGCGCCGCGATGTCGATGTTGCGCAGGTCCCAGACGGTCTCCCGGGTGCGGGAGTCCCATTGGTTGGGCAGCAGGAACAGACCCTGGTAGGTGGTGGAGCAGGTGAGCCCGTCGATGAGAAGTCGCGCCGGCCCCGACCACGTCTGTAGGCATTCGGCGTGGTTGGTGGTGTAGGAGCCGTGGACGGTGTCGAACAGGACGTCGCGCATGACGACCGTCGCTCCCGGCTCCTGCAGCTGCACGCCGCCGGTCAGATGCGCCCCGCCGAAGTGCACGTTACGCACAAACAGGGTGCCGGCCTGATCCTTGAGGTGAGCGGCCCAGTCTGGGGTCGTGATATTGAAGTCACAGTTCTGCAATACAACGTTGTGACCACCCCACACCGACAGTGCATAGGTGAGTGACAGCTGGTGGGACGGACACTGCAGGATGTAGTCCTGATTCTGGGGCAGCGCGAGGTTGCGCGTCGCATCCGACAGGGTGATCGTCGTCGGGTTGCTGAGCGCCGGCTCTGACCACGCCGAGGCGCTCCCGACGGTCGTGGCGAGCGCCCGAGTCCCGTGCTTACGGGCGATGCGGACGGTCGCGGGGCGGTGACGGGCCCCGCGGCGCCGGCGGCTCACCGGACGGCGGCGCGTGTGTGAGAGCGCGTGGCCGCTGTGACGGCGGTGGTGTGTCACCCGTGCGCCGGCGTCTCCGGCGGTGAAGAGCACTACAAGCCCCGCAAAAAGGGCAGCGAGGAAGATAAGTGGGCCATCCGTGGCCCGGGAGACGACCATCCTGGTCATGTCTTTTCTATCGGCGCTCCGTCGCCGTTACTCCGCTTTTTACCCTGCGCAATCGGACAGATGTTGAGCTGTCAGCACGGTGACAGGTCGGCGCGGCGGGGCCTGGCCAGCGACCGGCTGGCACGCCGCTTCTAGGACTGCTCGCCGGCCAGGGCGCCGGGATCGGCGGTCGCGTCGGCGCCCGTGGCCCCGCCCGCTATGGCGGTGACAAAGGGGCCGCCGGCGGGCACGCCGGCCTGAACGCCCGACCATGTCGTGTCGCCGGTCGATGGCTTGGGCCACAGCCACCAGCCGGTCCAGGTCCGCGTGGGGTTGGGATCGACGAACACGTTGGACACGTTCCAGGTGCTCAACGCCGCGGCGGCCTGGTTGGCCGGGGAGCCGGTCACGTCGCCGAGCCATAGCGCGTAGGCGCCGTCGGTGTCGTCGATCGAGATGTTGCGCAGGTCCCAAGCGGTCTCCACCGTTGTGCTGTCCCACTGGTTGGGCAGCAGGAACAGGCCCTGATACTGGGTGGGGCAGGTGAGGCCGTCGATCAGCAGGCGCTGGGGGCCCGACCAGGTCTGCAGGCATTCGGCGTGATTGGTGGTGTAGGAGCCGTGGACGGTGTCAAACAGGACGTCGCGCATCACCACCGTGGTCGCGCCGGGTTCCTGGAGCTGGATGCCGCCGGTCAGCTGGGCGCCCCCGAAGTGCACGTTGCGCAGATACAGGGTGCCGGTCTGGTTCTTGAGGTGCGCGGCCCAGTCGGCGGTGGTGATGTTGAAGTCGCAGTTCTCCAGCTCGACGTTGTGTCCGCCCCACACCGACAGGGCGTAGGTCAGCGCGAGCTGCCCGGGCGGGCAGACCAGGACGTAGTCCTGGGACGGGGAGAGCGTGAGGTTGCGATTGGTGTCTGAGAGGGCGACGGTGACCGGGTTGACGAGCGCCGGCTCGGCCCAGGCGGAGCGCTCGCCGGCGGGCAGCGGCGCGGGCGCCGGGAGGCTGACGGGCGCCAGCACCGGGCTCGTGATCGGGTTGGCCGGGGCGGTGGGCGCGGCGACCGGCGGGGCCGGCCTCGACACCGGTGGGGCGGGCGTGGTCACCGGCTTGGGGG
>JBAWFG010000326.1:0-12306 GCA_049591655.1 Solirubrobacteraceae bacterium | reverse complement strand
GTCGGGAAGGTGGGCGATCGAGCCGTTGGGCGCCGGCGGCGCGGGGCGGGCGCCGGCAAGTGCAGCTTCGAGGCGCTCGATGCGCGCCAGCAAGGCGGCGGCCGAGGGGTCGACCTCGGGCGCGGTGGCCTTGATCAGCACCAGCTCGAGCTGGATCCGAGACTGAGCCCCGTTCGCGGTCGCCTCGAGCGCCGCCGAGACGAGGTCGAGCAGCCGCACGATGTCGGTGCCGGCCAGCGACTGGGCCTGGGCGAGCAGCCGCGCGTCACGCTCAGGCGTCATCCGGATCTCCTCGGGAACCTCCCCGAGCATCTTGACCGCCAGCAGCTCACGGCCGTGGACCTCGAGGTCGCGCAGAACCTGGCCCGGGTCACGGCCCGAGCCGGCCAGCGCCGCCGCGCAGCGCAGGGCGGCCGCGGGGTCATGGGCGATCACCGCGTCGAGCGCCTCGAACAACTGCTCGGCATCGGCGACACCGAGCACCGCCAGCACGTCGGCGGAGACGATCTCGGCATCGCCGGCGTAGCTGAGGAGCTGCTCCAGGGTGCCGAGCGCGTCCCGGAAGCTGCCGGTGGCATGACGGGCGATGAGTGCCACCGCGCCGGAGTCGATGGCAATCTGCTCGCTGGCGGCAACCCGGCTGACGACGGTGGCGACCTGCTCGACGGTCGGGCGGCCGAAGTCGAAGCGGTGGCAGCGGTCCACGACGGTGGGCAGCACCTTCTGGGCCTCGGTCGTGGCGAGCACGAAGATCGTCCGCGGCGGGGGCTCCTCCAGCGTCTTGAGAAACGCGTTCCATGCCTGCTGGGAGAGCATGTGGGCCTCGTCGAGGATGTAGACCTTGTGGCGGCCTGACAGCGGCGCGTAGGCGACGTGCTCCCGCAGCTCACGGATGTCGTCGACCGAGTTGTTGGAGGCGGCGTCCATCTCGATCACGTCGAGCGACGTCGCGTTGGCGATCGACCGGCACGACTCGCAGACGCCACATGGCGTGACGGTCGGTCCCTGCTCGCAGTTGAGGCTGGCGGCGAGGATCTTGGCGGTGCTCGTCTTGCCGGTCCCCCGGGACCCGACGAACAGGTAGGCGTGATGCACCTTCTCCCGCGTGATCGCGTTGGACAGGGTGCGTACGACCTGCTCCTGGCCGACCATGTCGGCGAACGAGCGCGGGCGGTGGCGGCGATAGAGCGAGGGACCGGAGGACACGGACGATCGAGTCTAGAGAGCGGGGCGACGGCATCCCCGGGGGCCCGCTCCGCGGGCGTTCTCACGCGCGGGCGGGGTTAAAGAGCGGACCGTGCACCCTCTGTCGATGCCGTACCCGGGGCGCTGCCGTCGTTTCAAGACTCCGTCCCAGCACTCCCGTCGCGCCTGAAGGTGACCGCTTAAGGCTGCTTCCTTCCGGACCTGACCTGGTTCACAGGCCTTCATCGCAACGGGACCAGAACATCATCGCCTCAAACGGGGCGCTGACCCCGGGCCTGGAGCCCCTCGAGAGGGAATTCAGCCCCGCTAGAGCGGATTGCGAGTTCAGGGCACCGCTAACACCCCGCCTAGCACGGTCCGGGACCAATCCTAGTCGTTCGATATCGTCGGCGCCACCATGACGATCGGGGTTATCGGGCTCGGATATGTCGGCCTGCCACTCGCGGTCGAGTTCGCCGAAGCCGGCGAGCAGGTCATCGCCGTCGACGTCGACGACGCCAAGGTCGCGGCGATCGGCGCCGGTGAGTCATACGTCGAGGACATCCCGTCTGAGCGACTGGCTGCAGTCGCCGGCCAGATCCAGGCCCACACCGCGTTCGAGCCGCTGGCCGACGCCGACGCGGTGCTCATCTGCGTCCCCACACCCCTCACCGCCAACCGCGAGCCGGACCTCGGGCCGTTGCTCGGCGCGGCGGGCGCACTGGCGCAGGTCGCCCGGGCCGGGCAGCTGGTCATTTTGGAATCGACCACCTATCCCGGCACCACCCGCGAGCAGGTGCTTCCGCTGCTGGAAGCGGGCGGTCTGAAGGTCGGCGTGGACATCAACCTCGCCTTCTCCCCAGAGCGGGTCGATCCCGGGCGGACCGACTACACGATGCGCAACACGCCGAAGATCGTCGGCGGGATCACCGAGACGTGCGCCGACCGCGCCGTCGAGCTGTATGAGCGCGTGTGTGACGAGGTCATCCGGGTCTCCACGCCGGAGGCCGCCGAGATGGCCAAGCTGCTGGAGAACATCTTCCGCTCGGTCAACATCGCGCTCGTCAATGAGCTGGCGATCCTCGCCGAACGGATGGGCATCGACATCTGGGAGGTGATCGACGCCGCCGCGACCAAGCCCTACGGGTTCATGCGCTTTGAGCCCGGACCCGGGATGGGCGGGCACTGCCTGCCGGTGGACCCGTTCTACCTGACCTGGCGCGCCCGGGAGTTCCACATGTCCACCGAGTTCATCGAGCTGGCGGGCAAGGTCAATCAGCAGATGCCCTATTACTGCGTCGAGCGGATCGAACGCGCGCTCAACGACGCGCGCAAGCCCGTCAACGGCTCCCGGATCGCGATCCTCGGCGTCAGCTACAAGGGCGGCGTCGGGGACACCCGTGAATCGCCCGCCCTGCGGATCATGGAACTGCTCGCCGACCGCGGCGCGGTCCTCTCCTACCACGACCCGTTCGTGCCGGCGCTGCCGGAGCTGGGGCTCCAGAGCTCGCCCCTGGAGGACGTCGGCGACGCCGACGCGGTGGTGCTGGTCACCGCGCACCCCCAGGTGGACCACCTTGCCCTGGTTGAGACGGCCGAGCTGTTCGTCGACCTGCGCGGGATCACCCGGCGGCTGGCCGCGGGGACCGTGGTCCGGTTGTAGACGCGGCGCGGCGCCGGCCAGGCCAGGCCAGGCCAGGCCAGCCCAGCGGTGGAGCCGGTTCACAGCTTTGTCACGCGGTCGCTCCCGCCTGGACACACGCGAGCCCCGACGAGGGCCATAGGTTGCGCGCGCCGGTCCTCGTCCCCTCGCCAAAGGAGCCCCACTCATGCCAGGTCGACTGCTCAATGCGCTGCGAGGTGCCCGCCGGGGCCGCCGCGCCGGACTGACCGCAGCGGTCACGGTGGTGGCGCTGTTGGCCGTCGCCGGAACCGGCCTCGCCGACGGCTGGTTCGGTGGCGGCAACGACAACGCCTGGCCGTACGCCCGCACCCCCGATTCGCCGGTGCTGGCCACGGTCGGCGACATCTCCTGTCAGCCGGGCGCGCCCCAGGAGGCCGAGAAGCCGACCGACACCTGCGATCAGGGCAGCGGCTCGACGACGCGCGACGCGGCCCAGAACGCGACCGCCCAGCAGGTCGAGAACATGAAGCCCAGTCTCGTGGCGATCCTCGGCGATGAGCAGTACCAGAACGGCTATTACTCGGACTTCGAGAACTCCTATGACAAGTACTGGGGCGCGTTCAAGTTCCTGGAGCGCCCCTCCCCCGGCAACCACGAGTTCTATGACAACCATGGCCAGACCGGGGTGCGGGGACTCGGGTACTTCGACTACTTCAACGGGATCCAGCACGCCGCCGACGGTTCGCAGCTCAACACGACGGTGACCAACCCCAAGACCGGCGTTGTGGTCTCCCAGCCGGTGCCGGAGCCGCAGGGGCAGGCCGGGGAGTTCGGCCAGACCGGCAACGGCTGGTACTCATACAACCTCGGCGACTGGCACCTGATCTCGCTCAACGTCGAGTGCGCCGACCAGCCGGGGGGCTGCAGCCCGACCGGCTCCTGGTTTGCCAGCGAAACGCGGTGGCTGGCCCAGGATCTCAGCGAGAACCATGCCTCGTGCACACTGGCCTACTGGCACCAGCCGACGTTCAGCTCGGCCGCCTCGCCGTTCACGTCAGACAGCGCCGAAGGTCAGGCTGCCGACGCATGGTGGAAGCTGCTCTACGCCCACCACGCCGATCTCGTCCTCAACGGCCACGATCACGTGTACTCGCGGTTCGCGCCGATGGACCCGGCGGGCAACCCGGACCCGCGCAACGGGATCCGTGAGTTCGTGATCGGTACCGGTGGCGAAGCGCTCGACACCGTGCTCCCGTCCACCCCCAACCTGCAGGCGTGGTCTGACCAGTACTTCGGGACGATGAAGCTGGTCCTGCACCCCCATGGCTACAGCTGGGACTACGAGTCGGCGCTGGAGAACCCGGCGGCACCGGCCGGCACGCCCAGCTCCTACAGCGACACCGGCAACGGCCAATGCCACGGCGGCGGCTGGGGGCGGTAGGCCGCAGACCCTCCCGGCGGCCGGCGGACGGCGGACGGGGGAGCGGGCGAACCTCCGCCCCCTCCCCCGCCGTCCGGCGACTACTTGGTGCCCTCCAGCTTGTTCGCGGCGGCGGCGAACGAGTTGGTGTAGGTCTCGGCGAGGTTGACCGGCGTGGTGACGTTGCCGGCCAGCTTGTCGACCGCGTAGGCGACCTGCGGCCCGCCGGCGGGCATCATCCCGTCGGGCAGGAACTGGCCCTTGTCCTGGTTGAGGGTGGTGATGTAGTTGGCCCGGGTGGTCAGGCCGTTTGACGAGTAGGACGACGGCAGATGGGCCGCGATGTCGGCGGCCCCGTGGGTGGCGATGTAGTGCATCGTGGCCACGAGCGCGTCGACGACCTTCTGGGCAGCGACCCGGTGGGAGGCGATCCAGTCAGCCCGCGCCAGCACGCCGGCCGACGGGTAGATGCCGCCCAGCCACTGCTTGGCTCCCGCCGAGCTGGCCAGGTCGATCACCGAGTGGGCGACGCCCTTGGTCTCCAGCGCGTTGACCGTCGGCTGGGTCGTCATCGCGCAGGCGATGCGGTTGTTCTGCAGCCCCGCGACAAGCGTGCTGCCGGCGCCGACCGCCACGTGGTTGAAGTCCTTGGAGGACAGGTGATAGCGGGCGGCCAGGTAGGTGGTCAGGTTGTCGGTGCCCGACCCCAGGTCGGTGACGCCGAGGCCCTTGCCCTTGAAGTTGGCCGGGGAGGTCACGCCCGAGGCCTTGGTGCACATCTCACGCTCACCGGGGGCGCCGGAGAGGTTGGCGATGTCGATGACGTGCTTGCCCTTGGCGGTGAAGTCGATGGCATGCACGTACCAGGCGCCGGCCATGTCGACCTGACCGGAGACCATCGCGGTCTCGGCGCCGACGCCGCCGGTCTGCTCGGTGCTGAGCTGCATGTTGACGCCGTACTTCTTGTAGTAGCCGAGACCCTGGGCGAGCTCGTAGGGCAGGTAGATCTGCTTATCGATGCCGCCGACCATCATCGTGACCGTCGGCATGCCGCTGCTCGTGTTGGCGGCGTTGGCTGTCGTGCCGGAACTGCTGGAGCTCGAGCTGCCGCAGGCGGCGACCGAGCCGGCCAGCGCGAGCGTGGCCAGGCCGAGCGCGAAGGCGCGCGTTCTCTTCATGGGTACTCCTCCCTGTGGGGTGTGGGTTGGTCCGATTGGGGAGGCGGGGGCGGCGCAGGCGCCGGCCCCGCCGGTTTATGTGGTGGCGGCTTCGGTCACCGTCGGTGGACGCCACGCCAGTAGGCGACGTTCCAGGAGGCCGATCAGGCCCTCCGCGGTGAGTGCCAGGACAGCGATGACGAGCATCGCGCCGAACACGCCGTCGGGGTTGAAGTTGTTCTGCGCGTTGGCGATCACGTCACCGAGCCCCTTCTGGGAGCCGAGGAACTCGCCGACGATCGCGCCGATGATCGCCAGCCCGAACGCCACGTGAAGGCTGGCGATGATCCATGTCAGCGCCGAGGGCAGAACGACATGGCGCACGAGCTGGAGCCGGGAGGCGCCGAGCACCCGGGCGTTGGCGAGGATGTTGCGATCGACCTCGCGCACGCCCTGGAAGGCGTTGAAGAACACGACGAAGAACACGAGCACCGCAGCCAGCGCGACCTTGGAGCTGGTGCCGAGCCCCAGCGCGACGGTGAAGATCGAGCCGAGCACGATGCGCGGGATCGCGTTCATCACCTTGATGTAGGGCCCGAGCACATCGGCCAGGAAGCGGACCTGGCCGAGCAGGACGCCGAAGACGACGCCGGCCACGACGCCGTAGACGAAGCCGAGCAGCGCCTCCTTCATCGTCGTCCAGATCTGCAGCCACAGCGAGCCGTACGGGGTGCCGTGCTTGACCCAGTCAGACAGCTGGGAGGCGATCCCGCTCGGCTGCCCGTAGAAGAACGGGTCGATCACCTTCCAGGTGGTGAGCAGCTGCCAGCCACCGATGATGATCACCAGGGTCGCCGCGCGGGCCACCCAGATCAGAGTGCGACGCCGGGTCATGACCGCACCCCCGGCTCCTCGGCGGCCGCTGCGGTGCGGGCGTAGGCAAGCTCCACCTCTTCCCGCAGGGAGGCCCAGATCTGGTGGTGGAGCTCCAGGAACCGGGGCTCGAAGCGGATCTCCTGCACCGCCCCACGCGGGCGCTCCAGGTCGATGTCGTAGATGCCCTTGACGGTGCCGGGGCCGACGGTCATGACGACCACGCGGTCGGCGAGCGCGACCGCCTCCTCCAGGTCGTGGGTGACGAAGATGACCGACGGGCGCGACTCCTCCCACAGCCCGAGCAGTTCGTTGGACATGATCGCCTTGGTCTGCACGTCCAAGGCGCCAAACGGCTCGTCCATCAGCAGGATCGACGGCTCGTTGATGAGCGCCGCGGCGAGCGCCACGCGCTTGCGCATCCCGCCTGACAGCTGGTGGGGATGGTGGTCCTCGAACCCTGACAGGCCCACCCGCCGCAGCCAGTCACGCGCCTGCGTGCGGGCCTGGGCCTTGCCCACCCCCCTGAAGACCGGTCCCATCATGACGTTGCCGAGGACCGTCTTCCACGGCAGCAGCGCGTCGGCCTGGAACATGAAGCTCGTCCCGGCGGTGATCCCCGACACGGGCCGGCCGTCGACCGAGACGTCACCCTCACTCGGGCGATCCAGACCTGAGACGAGCGACAGGCTTGTCGACTTCCCGCAGCCGGTCGGCCCGACGACGGCGCAGAACTGGCCGGGCTTGACGGTGAAGCTCACGTCCCGGATGGCGGTGAACGCATCGCCCGACGGCGTGGCGAAGCGTTTGGTGACCCCATTCAGGGCGATGCCCTGCGGTGCGCCGGCAGACGGCGCTGGGTCACGGGTGCCGGGGGTCCCGGCGGCAGGCTCGGCTGCCACGATCATCTGTCCTCCTCCTCGCCTCAAAACCTGGGGTGGTGTCCCAACGGGTGGGACGTGCACCACCGTAGGAGCACTGCAGGGCGGAGAGAAGGCTTTTACGCCTTGATCGGTAAATGCGCATTTCCAGCGGTTTTGCGCATTCTGCTCACCGCCGGTTGACGTACACTCAGACGCCTAGGGAGTAAGAGTGCGACGCCGACGTCAGCTGTCCAACCGCATCCTGACCAGCGTGGTCGGGATCCTGATCGCGACCACGGTCGTGGGCTTCGTGCTGACGACGCTCAGCGAACGCGCCCACCTGGAGAGCGAGTATCAGCAGCGCGCGCTGGCGATCGCCGAGACGTTCGCGGCAACGCCGTCGATCCGCGCTGCGATCGTCGACCCCACCCCCGCCCACCGACGCGTGATCCAGACGCTCGCCCAGCAGGTGAGCCGCGAGACCGGCGCCGCCTACATCGTCGTACTCGACCGTCGCGGTACCCGCTACTCGCACCCGGACGTCCGGCTCATCGGCCAGCGGGTGTCCGAGCCGGTGATCGCGCTCGACGGGCGCAACCACCTCAGCACCGACCACGGCAACCTCGGGCTGTCGGCCAACGCCAAGACGCCGCTGCGCGGGCCTTCGGGCGCGATCGTCGGGGAGGTGTCGGCCGGCATCCTCGAGCGCCGGGTGTCCGACCAGCTGCTCGGCGAGCTTCCCCAGGCATTGCTCTACTTCGCGCTGGCGCTCGGCATCGGCGTCGTGGCCTCGGTGACGCTCGCGCGGCGGCTCAAGCGCAGCACCTTCGGCCTGGAGCTGGAGGAGATCGCGGCGCTGGTCCAGGAGCGTGAGGCGATGCTGCACGGGATCCGCGAGGGGGTGATCACGCTGGACAACTCCGGTGTGATCACGCTGGCCAACGACGAGGCCCGCCGACTGTTGGCGCTGGCGCCCGGGCCGGTCGTCGGGCGAGAGCTGGGGTCGCTGGTGAGCGAGGGACGGCTGCGATCGCTGCTCACCGGTGAAGCGGGAGGGCGCGACCAGGTCGTGCTCACCGACGAGCACGTGCTCGTCGTCAACCACATGCCGGTGTTCCGCCAGGGGCGCGAGCTCGGCGCCGTCGTCACGCTGCGGGATCGCACCGAGCTGGAGGGCCTGCTGCGTGAGCTCGACAGCGTCGACGCGATGACCAACGCGCTGCGCGCCCAGCAGCACGAGTTCTCCAACCGGATGCACACGGTGGCCGGCCTGATCGAGCTCGGCGATCACGATCAGGCCGCCCGCTATGCGCTCGAGGTGTCCGACGCCAGCAGCGGATTGGCCGAGGAGATCCGCGAGCGGATCGGCGTCCCGGAGCTCGCCGCGCTGCTGCTGGCCAAGACGACGGTGGCGGCCGAGCGGGGCGTGCAGCTGCGCCTGTCTGACGATTCCGAGCTCGCCGACGCCGGCTCGGAGACGAACGCGCTGCTGACGATCGCCGGCAATCTGATCGACAACGCGGTCGATGCGGCAGCGGCCGGTCCCGAGCCCAGAGAGGTGCTCGTGACCCTGACGAGCACCGGCGGCTCGCTGCGGATCTCGGTGATCGACAGCGGCCGGGGCGTGCCCGACGAGATGCAGCAGGCGGTCTTCACCGACGGCTTCACGACCAAGGTCAGCGGCGACCGGCGCAACCATGGGCTCGGCCTGGCGCTCGTGCACCGCCTCGTGCACCGCGCCGGGGGAACCGTGACCGTCACCCGAGCCCCGAGCGCGTTCACCGTGACGCTTCCCGCCGTCCCGGTCCACCCGCTCCCCGGACGGCGATGATCCGCGCCCTGATCGTCGAGGACGACTATCACGTGGCGACGATCCACGCCGCCTACGTGCGGCGCGTGCGTGGATTCGAGGTCGCCGGGCATGCGTCGACGCTCACCACCGCCCGGGCCGAGATCGCCCGCCTGTCGCCCGATCTCGTGCTGCTCGACCTCTACCTCCCCGACGGCCACGGGCTCGACCTGCTGCGTGAGACGCTCGAGCATGCTGACCGGCCCGATTTCCTGGTCATCACCGCGGCTCGGGACATGGCCAGCGTGCGCGCCGCCATGCAGCTCGGCACCGTCCACTATCTCGTCAAGCCGTTTCGCTTCGCCCAGCTGGAGGAACGGTTGACGACGTACCGCAACCTCCACGCCCGGCTGGCCCGGGTCAGCGAAGCCGAGCAGCACGAGGTCGATGCCCTGTACAGCCTGCTCCGCGGCCCCGCCCCGCTGCCCAAGGGACAGTCGGCTCCGACGATGACCCGCATCCGCGAGCTGCTGCGCAGCGCGCACCAGGATCTCTCCGCGGCCGACATCGCGGCACAGATCGGGATCAGCCGCTCGACCGCGCAGCGCTACCTGGTCGAGCTCGGCCGTCAGGGAGTGGTCGAACTGCGGCTCGATTACGGCACCGCCGGACGCCCCGAGCATCGCTACCGACTGGCAGCCGAGGTCGAGTAGTCCGGGTGCCGTCGTGCGGGCCCGGCAAGATGCCGACGATGCCCGCGCCCACCCCAGCCCGACTGAGCCTCGCCCAGGCCCGGCGGATCGCCCTGGCAGCGCAGGGCTTTGGCCGCCCACGACCGGCTTCATCCCCGGGCACGCGACAGATCCGGGCTCTCGTGCAGCGACTGGGCGTTCTCCAGCTCGACTCGGTCAACGTATTCAGCCGCTCGCACTACATGCCGGTGTTCTCCCGCCTGGGGCCGTATGACCGTGATCGCCTGGACCGCATCGCCGGCCACGGCGCCGGGAGGATCGACCGGCGGCTGATCGAGTACTGGGCCCACGAGGCATCGCTTATCCCGCTGGAGCTGCATCCGCTGTTCCGGTGGCGGATGGCCGCGGTCGACGAGCAGGCGTGGGGCTCGATCGCCCGGGTCGTCCGCGAGCAGCCCGAGCTCGTGGCCAGGACCTTGGAGCTGGTCGCCGAGCAGGGCCCGATCCGCGCCCGTGACACCGGCGCCGTCCGGTCACCGCCCCGGGCCGGGCACATGTGGAACTGGCATGAGGGCAAGGTGGCGCTCGAGTACCTGTTCTTCACCGGCCAGGTCGCCGCGGCCCGCCGGGTCAACTTCGAGCGCCTCTACGACGTCGCGCAACGCGTCCTGCCCGTCGAGATCCGCGACCGTCCGACGCCGTCCCCGGCGGATGCGCAACGTGAACTGGTGCGAGTCGCGGCACAGGCCCTCGGGGTGGCGGCCGAGCCGGACCTCGGCGACTACTTCCGGCTGCCGCGCGCCGCATCCAAGGCGCGCGTCGCCGAGCTCGTGGCCACCGGCGAGCTGATCGCCGTTGAGGTGCGGGGCTGGGATACCCCGGCGTATCTGTGGCACGAAGCTCGCCGGCCCCGCAGGCTCCACGCCCGCGCGTTGCTGACTCCATTTGACTCCCTGATCTGGTTTCGCCCGCGCACCGAGCGGCTGTTTGGCTTTCGCTACCGGATCGAGATCTACACCCCGGCCGCCAAACGGATCCACGGCTACTACGTGCTCCCGTTCCTGCTCGGGGACACGCTCGTGGCACGGGTCGATCTCAAATCCGACCGCCAGCGCGGCGCGCTGTTGGTCCGCGGCGCGTTTGCGGAGCCCGGCGTCGACACTGCAACGGTGGCGCGGGAGCTGGCGCAGGAGCTGCGTCTGGTGGCGGGATGGCTCGGCCTCGGCGACGTCCGCGCCGAGGGAGGCGGGGACCTGATGGCCGAGCTGCGGACCGCTCTGGAGTGAGGCGCCGATACCGGCGCTTACCCAACGTCACCACGGGGAAGACTGCGGGCAGTTCGAGCCCGTCCAACGTCTGCAAGGAGGCCGTCGTGTTCGACCGCCACGTCGTCATTGCCAAGGTGCCTGATGCGATGTCCTTCGAGGAGCGATTCGAAGTGCTGCCGTGCACGATCGCGCCGGATTTCGACACGTATACCGCCACCGACTCCGACACGATCGAGCTGGTGTGCATCACCCCTGATCCGGAGTGGGCCCGCGCGCAGTTCGGCGATGTCTGCCATCGACTGGGCGTACAAGCCGACGAGATCCAGGTGCACGCCGCCTGATCACGAGGGCCGAACCGCACGAGGGCCGAACCGCGCGGTTCAGCCGTCGCACCAGGTCCGGGAAGGATCGGGGCAGTCTGGTCGTCTACGGAGGTAGCGGACATCGCTGACCGCTGCCCCCGATCCAAGGAGACCTCATGCGCGCACCGATCAGAGTCCTCGTGCCGACGCTCGCCGCGGCGGCGCTCCTCACCGCCTGCGGAAGCAGCTCGTCGAGCTCCAGCAGCAGCTCGGCACAGCAGTCGACGACAGTCCAGAACGCGGGGGCGTCGACGGGCGCTCTGGTCAAGACCGCGTCGAACAGCAAGCTCGGAACGACCGTCCTGGTCAATGCCCACGGCCTGACCCTGTATCACCTCAGCGGAGAGGGCAACGGGAAGTTCATCTGCACCAGCGCCACGTGCGTGCAGGCGTGGCATCCGGTCATGGCGGTGGGCGCCCTGCCCCACTCCGTCGGCTCGCTGACCGCCGTCAAGCGCCCCGACGGAACGATGCAGGTCGCCTACAAGGGGATGCCGCTCTACACGTTCGCCCACGACACGGCCCCGGGCCAGGACAACGGCCAGGGGATCAAGGATGTCGGCACCTGGACCGCCGTCTCCACCGGCGCAGCCACAGCCCCAGCGGCGCCGGCGACGTCATCCACCTCGGGCGGCGGGTACGGGTACTGAGCCGAGACCGCGGACGGCGCGCAGCGCGTCACGCCTGCGCTGCGCGCTATCGGTCGCAACCGTCACGCTGCTGTGCGCCGTGATCACCGGATGCGGTGGCGGTGGCGTGCCCACGACGAGGAGCCGAGGATCCACCACCCGCAGCGAGATTGAGGGCTACGTGCGCCAGATCGAGCCGATCCGGCTCGGCGTCAACCGGCTGCTGCACCGAGCGGACCCGATCCTGCACGCGTTCGCGCAGAGTCGCGCGCTCCGCACCCGCGCCGCCGCCCGGATGGCCGCGCTGGAGCGGCAGTTCGCGGCGTTCACCGTGCGGGTTGCCGCGATCGCGCCGGCCGGCTCCGCGCTGGCGTCCCTGCACGCCGGGTATGCGGGCACCTTCATCCTCGAGGACGCTTACCTCAGCGCGCTGGCGTCCGGGCT
>JBAWFG010000325.1:0-3306 GCA_049591655.1 Solirubrobacteraceae bacterium | reverse complement strand
CATCGATGCCGGCCGCAGCGCCGGTGCCGCGCGCCTCGAGCTCGGCCGCATCGCAGTCAGGCCCCTCCCCCAGCATCCGCACGCAGAATCGGCGCAGGTCATCCATGGCTGCGCCGAGCTTACCCGGGTACCGGCTCCGGGCTGGGCAGCAGGCCCTCGGCCCGGGCCTCGGTGACGAAGCGCTGCACCTCCGCGGCAACCCGCGCCGTGTCCCAACCGAGCTCGGCGCCCATCGCACGCGCCACCCGAGCCGGCCCCTCGGCGCCCGGCCCGCACAGATCCCGGGCCGCCAGCAGGCCGAGCCGGGTGCGCCGCAGCAGCACGTCTCCCACTGACCGCGCCTGCTCGTGGCGCGCGGCGAACACCGCCTCGGCGACGATGTCGGGGAGCCCGGCGACGATCGGCGCGCCAAGCTCGGGCTGCTCGGCGGCGAGCCCGAGCACCTCCACCGCGGTCTGACCGTAGCGGCCGGCCAGGGCGGCGTACACGTCCGGTGACACGGAGGCCACACGCGGCAGCGCGCCGGGGGCAACCGCGGCGCCGAGCGGGATCTCGTGGGTCCGACACGGCGCGGTGCGCCCGTCACGGGCGACGACCCGGTCGACCGCCAGCTTGGCCATGCGCCGCCAGGTCGTCAGCTTGCCGCCGGTGATCGTGATCAGGCCGGAGGCGGTCTCATACAGTGCGGCGCGCCGGGAGATGTCGACAGAGGGGCGCCCGTCGCCGCTGGCGATCAGCGGGCGCACCCCGGCGAAGGCTCCCGCAACGTCGTCGCACCCCAACTCTGTGCCGAAGAACCGGTTGACCGTGCCCAGCAGGTACGTCACGTCGTCGGCCGCGGGGCGCACGTGCCCGATGTCGCCGGAATACGGGTTGTCGGTGGTGCCGATGAGACTGCGCCCCAGCCACGGCACCGCGAAGATCGAGCGGCCGTCGCCGACCGGCACGATCGCCCCAGCCCGCAGTGGCAGGTCCTCGTCGCGCAGCGTGATGTGGGTGCCGCGGCTGGGCGCGATGCGCGGCACCTGGTCGGCCGCGCCCGACGGCGCCGGTCCGATCCGATCCGCCCACACGCCGGTGGCGTTGACGATGTGGCGTGCCCGGATGACGAACTCGGCCCCGCTCTCACGGTCGCGCACCGTCGCTTCGTGGTCGCCGAGACCGGTGACCTCTGCTCCCCGGACGCAGATGGCGCCGAGGCGCTCGGCCTCGGCCAGAATGGTGAGCACGAGCCGCGCGTCGTCGGTCTGGCAGTCGTGGAAGAGATAGCCACCGGCCGGAGCGCGGGTGGCGAGCGCCGGTAGCAACTCGGCCACCGCTCCGGCGGAGATGCGGCGATGGCGCCCAGGGCTCCAACCCGTCCGGTGGCGCCCGGGTAGGCGGCGGACGCTGCCGTGGCCACGCAGCGGCGTGGTCGCGAGCACGTCGTAGAGGTTGAGCCCAATCCCCATCGTCCGGTCCGGGCGCGATCCGATGAGCGTCGGCACGACGAACGGGAGCGGCCGGACGAGATGCGGCGCCAGGTGAACCATCAGCGCGCGTTCGAGCAGCGCCTCGCGCACGAGACCGAGATCGAAGTTCTGCAGATAGCGCAGGCCGCCGTGCACGAGCTTGGACGACCGGCTGCTCGTCCCCGAGGCGAAGTCGGCGCGCTCGACCAGGGCGACGCGGTACCCGCGTGCGGCAGCATCGAACGCCACCCCCGCTCCGGTGATCCCGCCCCCGATCACCAGCACGTCGAAGGGCTCGGCGTCAAGGGCCCGGAGAGCGTCGGTGCGGCTGAGCACCCGCGCAGACTATCCGCCGGTCACCGGCGACACACCGGGCCCGACTGGGCTACTTCTTGGCGGCCTGGTAAAGACCGAGGACGACGCGGTACAAGGCCGGCGAGGTCTCCTGATACCCGGGGCAACAGGGCGGCCCGCCCGGGGGGCTGATGCCGATCTCGATGTGGGGCGCGTCGGAGATGCCGACCGAGCCACAGCCGATCTCGGCGATCGGCTCCCCGGCGGTGACCTTGGCGCCGACCGGAACCAGCGCCGGCGCGGCGTGGCCGTAGTAGATGAAGCTGCCGGCATACGGCCCGGAGGAGACCTTGATGATCGGCGCGGAGGGCCCGAAGCCGCTGATCCCCTCCTGCACGATCGTCCCCGGGGCCATGGCGACCTCGGTGACCTGGGGCCCGCAGGCGTTGTTGACGGTGCCGATGTCGATCCCCTGGTCAAGCGACCATGCGCTCGGCGCCAGCACCCGGGAGAGCGGCGTGAGCGGGAACACGAGCCCGCTCGGTCCGAGCGCGACGCTGGGCACCGCCGCCACCTGCGTGGCCGACCGCTCGGCGGAGAACAGCGCGGAGGCGGTCCGGTTGCCGACCGCGCCGCTGGCCGGCGTCAGTCCCTTGGCGACCTGGAAGCTCCGGACCGCTCGCCGGGTCATCGACCCGAAGTAGCCCGTCTGGGGCACGACGTAGCCGACGGTGGTGAGCCAGGTCTGCAGGGTGCGCACGTCGACGCCGCGCTGGCCGACCCGGAGCGTCCGCGAGAACACCGCCGGACCGGTCGCCTTGACGATCCCGGTCGGGGTCTTGGCGGTGATCAGGCCCGCGCCGCCGCCCGGACTGGCCGCCGCACTCGTCACGAGGCCGAGCAGCGCCAGGGCGGTAACCATCGACAGCCGGGCGAGCACCCTCATAGCCGCTCAGCATTCGACGGCAGCATGGATCCGTCCTTGGGTAGTCGCGGGTTGCACACGTTCGGGGGGCACAAACGGGAATTTCGGGCACGGCTCACCGCCCCGGTGAGAGCGGCCTTGCATCTCGGTGCCTGTGTGCCTGCGGGGTTAGCTGACGGGCTGGCGCTCTCAGTGAGAGCGCTTCTCACGGATCACCGTGAGACTCGCCCCAATATTTGGGTTCCCCGCTTCCCGAGGCGGCGGTTCGGGAATTCGGCGATGCGGCAAGCTATCAGATACCCAGACGGGCCCCTTAAACATCACCGTCGCAAACATTTAATTTCTGCCAGGTCGCGCGCAGGGTGATTGGGCGCCGCACGGGCAGCTGATTGGTCGATCTCTCAGGGCCTGGCACGGAAAATCGACCAATCAGGCGCCGAGGGGGCATGGCCCCGCGGTTGCAGGGGGCATGGCCCCGCGGTTGCAGCGCGGGTTGCGCTAGTCGTCGACGTGACTGGGGTCGCCGACGCCGTTACGGCGCCGTTCCTCGACCGTCGCCTTGATGCGCTCCACGGTCTCGTCCGACATCCGGCGGATCTCCCAGTGCGTCAGCTTGATCAGGCGCATCGGCGAGCT
>JBAWFG010000324.1:0-3740 GCA_049591655.1 Solirubrobacteraceae bacterium | reverse complement strand
GAGGACCTCGAGGCGGTGGCGTTCCTCAAGGAGCTCAACGAGGTCATGTACGGCCACGAGCCGGGCATCATCTCCGCCGCCGAGGAGTCGACGGCCTGGCCGGGGGTCTCCCGACCCACGTATCTCGGCGGCCTGGGCTTTGGCTTCAAGTGGAACATGGGGTGGATGCACGACACGCTCGCCTACTTCGAGCAGGACCCGATCTACCGCCGTTACCACCACCATGAGCTGACCTTCAGCCTCATGTACGCGTTCAGCGAGAACTTCGTGCTGCCGCTCTCCCATGACGAGGTCGTTCACGGCAAGGGCTCGCTGTACACCAAGATGTCAGGGTCCGACCCCTGGCAGAAGCTCGCCAACCTGCGTTCGCTGTATGCCTACATGTGGGCCCACCCCGGCAAGAAGCTGTTGTTCATGGGCTGCGAGTTCGCCCAGCAGGCCGAGTGGAGCCACGAGCGTTCGCTCGACTGGCACCTGCTCGAGCAGCCCGAGCATGCCGGGATCCAGTCGCTGATCCGTGACCTCAACCGCCTGTATCGCTCCGAGCCCGCCCTGTATGAGCTTGACGCGGACCCGAGCGGCTTCTGGTGGCTGGAGCCCAACGACGCCGACAACAACGTGATCGCGTTCGCCCGGCGCTCGGCCGACTCCGAGCGGGTCATCGTGTTCGTCGCCAACCTGTCGCCCGTCCCCCGGGAGGGCTACCGGCTCGGCCTGCCCCGCTCCGGGCGCTGGCGTGAGGCGCTCAACACCGACTCCAGCTTCTACGGCGGCAGTGATGTCGGAAACCTCGGTGGCGTCCAACCCGAGCCCATTCCTTGGCACAACCAGGCCTTCTCGGCAGAGGTGACGCTCCCTCCGCTGGGCTCGATCTGGCTCGTGCCCGATGAGTAGCCCGCCGGCGCCGCCATACCCCTGGGAGCGGCGGCTCGGCGCGCGGATGGTGTCCGCGGACCACGCCGAGTTCCGGGTATGGGCGCCTCGCGCGCAGTCACCGGCGCTGATCCTCGCCGGGACCCGGCACCCGCTCACCGACGCCGGTTATGGGGTCTTCGAGGCGACGGTGCCGATCTCCGACCCCGGCGAGGCGCTCGACTACACCTACGTGCTGGCCGAGGGAGGCGACCCGCTGCCCGACCCGTGCAGCCGTTGGCAACCCGAGGGGTTGCGCGGCCCGTCCCGGCTGCTGGCCGAGCTCCCGTACGCCGAGCGCTTCGCCACCCCGGCGCTCGCCGATCTGATCATCTACGAACTGCACATCGGCACGTTCAGCCCGGAGGGGACGTTCGACGGGGCGATCGCCCATCTCGCCGAACTGGTCGAGATCGGCATCAACGCCATCGAGATCATGCCCGTCGCCGAGTTCCCGGGCCGCCGGGGCTGGGGATATGACGGCGTCTACCTCTCCGCCGCGCAGTCCTCCTACGGCGGTCCGGAGGGCCTGCACCGGCTCGTCTCCGCCGCCCATGAGGTCGGCCTGGCGGTCATCCTCGACGTCGTCTACAACCACCTCGGCGCCTCCGGCGTGACCGCCATGGAGGCGTTTGGGCCCTACTTCACCGCCAAGTATGAGACGCCCTGGGGCAAGGCGATCAACTACGACGATGCCGAGTCTGACCCGGTGCGCGAATGGGTCTGCCAGAGCGCTGAGGGCTGGGTCCGCGACTTCGGGATCGACGGTCTGCGCCTGGACGCGATCCACGCCATCCACGACTCCAGCCCCGAGCACATCGTCGCCGCCGTCGCTCGACGCGTGCACGCCGTCGACACGCGGGCCCACGTGATCGCCGAATCCGGGATGAACGACCCGGTCGTGATGCGCAGCCCGGACCGCGGCGGCTGGGGCTGTGACGCCGCCTGGGCCGACGATTTCCACCACGCGCTGCGGACGCTCATCACCGAGGAGCGGGACGGCTATTACGCCGACTTCGGCTCGGTCGCACAGCTGGCCAAGGCGTTCCACCGCCCCCACGTCGACGATGGCGACTACTCGCCGTTTCGGCGCCGGCGCTTCGGAGCGCCGGCCGAGGACATCGCGCCGGAGGCGTTCGTCGTCTTCTCCCAGAACCACGACCAGGTCGGCAACCGCGCCTACGGGGATCGCATGCCCGCCGCGGCGCGGCCGCTGGCGGCGTTCTGCACGCTGCTGTCCCCGTTCACCCCGCAGCTGTTCATGGGCGAGGAGTACGGGGAGCTGGCGCCGTTTCAGTTCTTCTCCAACCACATCGACGAGGAGATCGCCATCGCCACCCGGGAGGGCCGGCGTGCCGAATTCGCGTCGTTTGCCGCGTTCGGCGGCGAGGTTCCCGATCCCGAGGATCCGGCGACCTTCGAGCGCTCAAAGCTCAGCCGGCGGCGCGATCCGGGGCTGGTGCGGCTGTACCGGGAGCTGATCGCCGCCCGGCGGCGGCTGGCCGCCGGCACGCCGCAGGAGATCGAATTCGACGAGCGCTATCGCTGGCTGATCGTGCGCCGCGGGGAGCATCAGCTCGTCTGCAACCTCGGCACCGGCCCGGTGACGGTTCCCTGCGATGGGGAGACGATCGAACTGTGCGCCGGCGGGGACGCGCAGCTGGCCGCCGGATCCCTCAAACTCCCCCCCATGACTGGAGCACTGATCAGATGACCGACGTATGGCCAGGACGGCCGTTTCCGCTGGGGGCCACATGGGACGGAGAGGGGACGAACTTCTCGCTCTTCTCCGAGCACGCCGAGGGCGTCGAGCTCTGTCTGTTCGACGACGCCGGTGAGGAGACCCGGATCGAGCTCACCGCTCACCGGGCCCACAACTGGCACGGCTACCTGCGCGGCGTCGGCCCCGGACAGCGCTACGGGTTCCGCGTGCATGGGCCCTACGCACCCAACGAGGGCCACCGCTTCAACCCCAACAAGCTCCTGATCGATCCGTACGCCAAGGCGATCGAGGGCACCGTCGACTGGGCCCACGACGCCAACGTCCTCCCCTACGTGCCCAACCCCGGTGACGACAACGCCGACCTCGAGCTCGACGACGACGACGATGCCGGCGCGATGCCGAAGTCGGTCGTCATCGACGACAGCTTCGACTGGGAGGGAGACCGCCCGCCGCAGACGCCGTTCGCCGACACCGTCATCTATGAGACCCACGTCAAGGGCTTCACGATGACCCATCCCGAGGTCCGTGAGGACCTCCGCGGGACCTACGCCGGCCTCGCCTCCGAGCCGGCGCTGCAGTACCTCAAGGACCTGGGGGTGACCGCGGTTGAGCTGCTGCCGATCCACCACATCTGCGACGAGTCCTTCCTCCATGAGCGGGGGCTGCGCAACTACTGGGGCTACAGCACGATCGGCTTTCTCGCTCCCTACTCCGAGTACGCGGCCACCGGTCGGCGCGGCGAGCAGGTGCGTGAGTTCAAGGGCATGGTCAAGGCGCTGCACCAGGCGGGCATCGAAGTGATCATGGACGTGGTCTACAACCACACCGCCGAGGGCAATCACCTCGGGCCGATGCTGTCGTTCAAGGGCGCCGACAACGCCGCCTACTACCGGCTGATGCCCGACGACCCGCATCACTACATGGATTTCACCGGGACCGGCAACTCGATGAACCCGGTCCATCCCAGCGTCCTGCGGCTGATCATGGACTCGCTGCGCTACTTCGTCATCGACTGCCACGTCGACGGGTTCCGCTTCGACCTCGCATCCGCACTGGCCCGCGAGTTCTACGACGTCGATCGCCTGTCGGCGTTCTTCGACACGAT
>JBAWFG010000323.1:0-4651 GCA_049591655.1 Solirubrobacteraceae bacterium | reverse complement strand
CAGGTGGCGACCGGGGCGCTGTCTCCGGGCGAGATCGCGTATCCGCTGCGCGCGCTGTTCAACCACCGGTCAGACGTGCGGGTCCTGGAGGCCAACGTCGAGGCCATCGACGCGGAGCACCGGACCGTCCGGTTGCAGACGGTCGACGACATCGAGCCCCCGGTCATCGAGTACGACACGCTGGTGGTGGCGGCGGGATCGGCGTATTCGTACTTCGGGCACGAGGAGTGGCGTGAGATCGCTGCCGAGGTCAAGTCCCTGGAGAGCGCGCTGGCGGTGCGCTCACGTGTGCTCGAGGCGTTCGAGCGAGCCGAGCTGAGCGATGACCCCGAGATCGATGCCGCCGAACTCACCTTCGTGGTGGTCGGGGCGGGGCCGACCGGGGTTGAGATGGCCGGGCAGATCGCCGAGCTGGCCCGCGACACGCTCAAGCAGGATTTCCGCTCCATCGACCCGGCCCACGCACGGATCCTGCTCGTGGAGGCAGCCGATCACGTGCTCGGTTCGTTTCCGCTGTCCCTGTCGCGGCGGGCTGCCCGCGCACTTGAGCGCCTTGGCGTGACGGTGATGCTCGGCCGCACGGTGACCGGGATCACCCCGACCGAGGTGACGCTGCGGGCGGCTGACGGCAGCGAGGAGCAGGTTCCGGCACGGACGGTGGTCTGGGCGGCGGGCGTGACGGCGTCCCCGCTGGCCCGAATGCTCGGCGAGATCGCCGGCAGTGAGGTCGACCGCGCCGGGCGACTCACCGTCAGGCCCGACCTCTCGCTGCCCGGGCATCCTGAGATCCTCGCCCTCGGCGACATGGTGCGGGTGTGCGACAGCGAGGGCCACGCGGTCACCTATCCCGGGGTGGCGCCGGTGGCGATCCAGCAGGGCCGGTACGCCTCGCGGGTGATCAGCGACCGGCTCGCCGGGCGCGAGACGCGGCCGTTTCACTACCGGGACAAGGGCAATGTGGCGACGATCGGCCGGCGCGCCGCCGTCGTCGACCTTCGCTACGCGCGGCTGAGTGGCACGCTCGCCTGGCTCGTCTGGCTCGTCATCCACCTCTGGTACTTGATCGGTTTCCAGAACCGCCTGCTTGTCGTCATCCGCTGGGAGATCAGCTTCTTCACCCGCGGGCGCGGGGCGCGGCTGATCACCGCCCCCGCGGTGACCGAGGTCCCACGGGCCACGGTCTCGCCGGACGAGTCACCCGGCGGCGGCTTGGAAGTGCGGTAGCAGCCCCGCCCAGCCGCGCCGGTTGCGCTCACGCCCGTCGGCTGCGCGGGCGCCGAGCGCCTCCCAGCCGCGGTGCACGATCGACATCCGGGTCCCCGACCCCTCGTCGGCGGTGAACGTGATCTCGACCTCGGTGGCGTCGGCGCGGTCCTGGCGCAGGTGCCAGAGGTAGGTGATCCGCCGCGGCGGCTCCCAGCCCGTCACCTGGCCCCAGTCGTGTTCCTCGCCTCCCGGGGTCCGCTCATAGATGCGACCCCCGATCTGGGGTTCGAAGACGATTTCCACCCCCGGTTGTGCGCTGACGGTGTGGCTCGCCGGCCACCACAGGCTCGTCCGGGCGGTCCAGAGCTCGAACGCGCGCTCGGGTGTGCAGGCGACGTCGAAGGTGAGCCGCAGCGGTTCGGTCACGGCGAGCGGCGATTGTCGGCGACGAGACGGAACCGAGCTGCCGCATCGCCCCAGACCTGCTCCAGGTAGGCGCGGACCGCGTCGAGCCCCTCGTCATGGAGCCGGTAGAGGCGCCGCGTGCCCTCCGCGGAGGAGGTGACCAGACCCGCCTCCTTGAGCAGCCGCAGATGCCGGGATACCGCCGGGCGCGTGATCGGCAGCTCGTCGGCGATCTGCTGGACCGAGCGCTCGCCGTTGTGCAGCAGCTCCAGGATGGCGCGGCGATGTGGATCGGCGAGGGCGTCGAACGGGTTTGCGCCGGGCTGGGGCATGCGACTTGATGGTAGCCCCACGGTTACGGTAACCTTCTGGTTACGATGAGTGACCCGGTCACCGGCAGCGGCACCAAGGACGATCCGTGGGTGCTCCGAACCCCACCTGGCGCATCCCAGTATCTGGCCTATCGCGATCCGGGAGCTGACCCGCCGACACTGGTGTGCGTGGTGGGCAAGACGAAGCTCGGCTATCAGCTGCGGTGTCTCGAGGACCTGCACGCGATGCTCACCGCGCACGGCGATTGGATGGCGCTCGGCAACGCCGACGAGCAGAAACCGGCCGCCGAGGGCACCGTTGAAGCGTGGGGGCGTGATCCCGGTAACCCGGTGGGCGGGTTCTATGGCGTCAAGAAGGGGCTGCGCGGGCGCTTTGCGAACTACGTGCCTCCGGTCATGGAGCACCTGGGGCTCGCCGAACTGGAGCACAACCCGCGCAACAACCGCATGCGCGCTCGCTGAGGCGCCCAACCGACCGACCCACCGCCCGTCGCGCCGACCTCAGCCGCCGGTGACCGGCAGCACCGGGGTGCAGGCGGGATGCTGCGGGCGCTGGGGGTCCAGGGCGGTGAGGACGTCAGCGTCGGCGATGTGGTCGTAGCCCATCGAGAGGTGCTCTCCCTGGTCAAGCGCGCACTGACTCTGCAGCGTGATGTTGGTGACGCCGGGGCCGTTGAGAAACGCCGATTCATACGGTGTGACCACCTCATCATTGGTCGATTCGATCACCGTGTAGTCGACACCGGGCAGCGTGTCCCCCCCGGCGTTGAGCTTGGTCATGAACGCCGAGCCGGTCTGCTGCTCGGCGCAGGCCGGGCAGTCGGCGAGCGCCGCGTTGGACCCCGGGATGAGGCCGGCCAGGGTGAAGATGCCGTCGAGCGTCGTGCCGTGGTTGGAGGGCGCGAGGCCGATGAGCGTATGGACCTTGCTCGCCCCGCCGAGGAAGCGCATGTAGTAACGGGGCATCATCCCGCCCTGGGAGTGCCCGACGATGTCGACCTGGCCGGCGCCGGTCGCGCTCAGGACTCGGTCGATGAAGCCGGACAGCTGCTGGGCGGATTGCTCGATCGGCCCGGTGCCGTAGATGCCAACGGTGCCGCTGGCGTTATAGGAGCCGTAGTTGAGTGCGAACACGCAGTAGCCGTTGTTGACGAGCAGGGGGGAGAGGGCCTGCCAGTTGTCGGCCATGTCCTCGAAGGTCCCGTGGACGAGGATCACCGGCCGGGGATGGGCCACGGTCGGCCGGCAGCTCCAGTTGTTGGCCCCCGGCGGGCTCGCAGTGGGGCTGGCATGGGCAAATCCGTAGCCGCTGTTGTAGATCACCGGCAGCGGCGCCGCGCCGGCGCTCGATGTCGCCAGACATGCCGCAATGGTGGTCATGATGCACGCCGTCCAGTAGCGCATCCTCTCTCCTCCCGTGATGCGGGACGGGGCCCGCGGGCTGGACACTGATCAACCGGGACTGGGCTACCCCAGCCCCTCGTGGCGCGAAACGCGCCACCGCGGCGGCTGCTGGACCTTGGTCGAGGTGTCCTGTCCGATGGTGGGATGGGAGAGCGGGGTCCGAACGCCGAGAGGAGTCGGTGATGGCGACCGTGAGCGAGAGCGCCGAGACGCGTCCACATGCGCCCGCTGCGATCTCAACCGACCGCACGGTCTGGGCCGCGGTAGCGCTGACCGTGCTGGCGGCCGGGTTGCGATTGCCCGGACTGGGCGCGCAGAGCTACTGGTTTGACGAGTCGGTGACCGTCTGGCTCACGCACTTCTCACTGCCGGGGATGCTCGCCGTGATTCCGGCCAACGAGTCGACCCCGCCGCTCTACTACGTGCTGGCGTGGTTGTGGAGCCATCTGTGGGGCACGGGGGAGGCCGGGCTGCGATCGTTGTCGGCACTGGCCGGTGTGGCGACGGTCCCGGTCGCCTACGCGACCGCGCGCCGGTTGTGGTCAGGCCGCGCCGCGCTCATCGCCGCCGCCCTGACCGCGTGTAACCCGCTGCTCATCTGGTACTCGCAGGAGGCCCGTGCCTACTCGCTGGTCGTGCTGCTGACAGCCGGATGCCTGCTCGCCGGCGCTCACCTGCGAGACCGGGTGGACCGTGGATGGGCGGCCACCTGGGTGGCGTGTGCCGGGCTGGCCCTCGCCACCCACTATTTCGCATTGCTGGTCGTCGTCCCGCAGTGGCTGTGGCTGGCGATTCGGTACCGGCGTGATCGCCGGATGCGGATCGCCCTGGAGCTCGTCGTCGCGGTCGCGCTGCTGCTTGCGCCACTCGCCGCCGCGCAGTTGGTCGGACAGCAGGGCGCGCACAGCTGGATGCGCTCGGTGTCGCTCGCCCATCGCATCGCTGACGTCCCGCGGACGTTCGCGCTCGGCCCGGCGGCACCCGCCGCCCGGTGGCTCCGAGTGGCGATCGCAGTCGCAACCGGCATTGCCGGGTGGCTGGCCTGGACGCGGACCAGCCGCCGCGAGCGGGCCGGGATCGGCCTGATGCTCGGCTTGGCCGCCGCGGCGACGGTCATCGTGGCGCTGCTGATCGCGGCCGGCTATGACGAGCTTGACTATCGCAACATGCTCGTGGTCTGGCTGCCCTGCGCGCTGGCGCTCGCGGGCGGCCTGGGCGCGCGTCGGGCGGGCCGGGTCGGCGTGACCGCCGCCCTCGTCATCTGCGCCGTCGGCGTGGGCACTGCCGTCGCGGTGTGGGCCGAC
>JBAWFG010000322.1:0-3573 GCA_049591655.1 Solirubrobacteraceae bacterium | reverse complement strand
CGCCGCTTGCACAGCGACACGATCTTGTCCATGGTGACGGGGTCGTTGGGCATAGGTTCAGGCCGGCCGGCGGCCCGACGATGGTAGCCGCCGGGCTCCGGGCGGGTCCGCCCGCCGCCACGGTTGGCCTGCGTAGCGCGCGCGTGTACGTTGGCACTCTGACGCCCGGAGTGCCAAGAGCCTCGGCTATCATCGGCGACGCGATGCCGATCTACGAATACCGTTGCGAGAACGGCCACACGTTCGAGGTCATGCAGAAGATGTCGGACGGTCCGGTGACCAAGTGCCAGGTGTGCGGGGCGCCGGTTCAGCGGGTCTTTCACCCGGTGGCGGTCCACTTCAAGGGGTCGGGCTTCTACAACACCGACTACGGCACCCGCAAGCGCTCACGGGAGATGAAGGAAGCGCGGGACGGGTCCTCCAGCAGCGATTCGTCCTCGTCCTCTGACTCCAAGAGCGGCTCTGACTCCAAGAGCGGCTCGGACTCGTCGTCATCGTCGTCCTCATCGGATTCCGGCTCGAAGTCCAAGAAGTCGGAGTCCGCTTCGTCCAAGTCCGCCAAGTCGGACTGACCTCCGGGCGGGCGCGGCGCTTGCCGGCGCTCAGCCGCCCATCAGCTTGCTGACCGCCGAGTGGATCGCGGCCTGACCCGAGGCCGACTGCACGTCGGCGAGCGGCAGGTGGTTCTGGCCGAGGATCTGCGTCGGCGCCGAGCCGCCGAGTTCGGCGGCGGCGAACAGCGACAGCAACGTGAAGCCGCCCATATCGGTGCGCACCGCCTGGGGCGCGTCCCAGGACGCCCAGGGCAGATGGAAGAAGATGCTCGGCGAGATCAGCCGTGACTTGATCGCGTTGAGGATCTTCTGCTGGTAGCCCTCGCGGGTCAGATCGTTGCTGGCCGCGTTGCAGAGGTTCTCCCGGGTGCGGGCGAGGGTCAGCGCGTCACGGCCGTCGAGGTGGTGCAGGCCGGGGCGCAGGTACAGCGAGAAGCCGCCGTTCTTGACCCCGCCGCTGATCTGCGAGCAGATCCGCCCCGTCTGGACGTCGACCCCGCCGATCGCGTCGATGAACTTCGGGAAGTTGGCGAGGTTGACGATGATCAGGTGGTTGACCGACACCCCGGTCAGCTGTTTGACCGTGCGGATCGCCAGCGCCGGGCCGCCATAGGAGTAGGCGGCGTTGATCTTGGCGCTGCCATGGCCTGGGATCGGAACGACCGTGTCCCGCGGGATCGACAGGCGCCGGGAGACGCCGCCGCCGATCCGCCACAGCATCATCGTGTCCGAGCGGATGCCCCCGGCGAACGCGCCCGGCTCCTTGGAGCCCTTGGGCCGCTGGTCGGTGCCGATCACGAGCACCGTGTCGGTCGAGGTGAGCATGTTGCCGCCGGGCGACAGCGCCGCCGAGACGGAGCTCGGGATCGACCCGCTCTGCTCCTGGGCGGAGATGATGAACAGCACCAGCGACAGCAGCAGCCAGGCGGCGATCGCCGCCACCAGGTAGAGCAGCACCCGCCGCACGGTCGGTCGCCGGCGCCACCACGGCGCGCGTCCGGGAACCCCGCCCGGCCGGCGGCCACCCCCACCGTCGCTCGGACGGTGCTGGCCGGGCTCGAGCTCCTCCTCGCCGCGCAGGCGGGCGCGCAGCCCCTTGGGCTGGGACCGGTAGGTCTTGTAGGGGCGCTCCCCGGTATCCGCCCGACCTGAGCCTTCGGCCCGGTAGACCTTGTAGGGCGGATCGTCAGAGGGCGCTCGATTTCGTGGATCGTTGGACATCGAGCTCTGCATATAGTGACGACATGCCAGCCCGGCGCGTCATCGGCGTCGACCTGGGCGGAACCAAGTTACTGGCCGGCGCGGTTGATGCGAGGTTAGGCGTTCATCATCGCGTGCAGCGATCCGTCACAGGTCTGCCCCAGCAAGCTCTGCTCGACGTCGCCGTCGCGGCGGTCTCCGAGGCACGCGAGGCCGCCGGTGCCGAGGTGGCCGCGGTGGGCTTCGGGCTGCCGTGCCTGATCGACCGCGCCACCGGGCGTGTGGTGGTCGGAGTGCACACTCCGCTGGCCGACATCCCCTTCGCCGACGTGATGGCCGAGCGCCTCGGCCTGCCGGTGTTCGTCGACAACGACGGCAACGCCGCGGTGCTCGCCGAACATCGCGCCGGCGCGGCGCGGGGAGCCTCCGATGTGCTGGCGCTGACCCTCGGGACCGGGATCGGGGGTGGGCTGATCCTCGACGGGCGGTTGTACCGCGGTGCGCGGGGCGGGGCGGGCGAGCTCGGTCACATCGAGATCGACCTCGACGGGCCGGCCGACGTCGACAACTGCCGCGGGCGTGGATGCGCCGAGCTGTATGTCTCCGGACGCGCGATCGTCGCCGAGGCGGCCCGCCTCGCCGAGCAGCGTCCCGAGTCCGGACTGGGGCGGGCACTGGCCGCCGGGCGTGATCTCGCCGGGCCGCTGATCACCGAGCTCGCGCACGACGGCGACGCGGCGGCGATCGAGGCGGTGCAGCTGGTCGGCACGCGCCTCGGTGGCCTGATCACCAGCCTGGTCAACGTCTTCAACCCCGAGGTGGTCGTCATCGGCGGCGGCGTGATCGCCGCCGGGGAGCTGCTGCTGGCCCCGGCGCGCGCGGTCGTCGTCGAGCGCGTGTTCCCGTACTTCGCCGACCGGCTGCGGATCGTGCCCGCGCGGTTCGGCGTCGAGGCGGGGATGATCGGGGCCGCCGCGCTCGCCTTCGACGGGCTCGCTGCCGCCGGGCCCGAGGCCGCCGCGGGGGCCGGGGTATGAGCGGCCGGCTGGTCGTCTGCCCGACTCCGATCGGCAACCTGGAGGACATCACCCTCCGGGTCCTGGCCGTCCTGCGCGAGGCTGACGTGATCGCCTGCGAGGACACCCGCCGCACCCGGGTGCTGCTTGACCGCTACGGCGTTGGGGGCCCGCTCGTCAGCTATCACGAGCACAACGAGCGGTCCCGCACCGACGAGCTCGTGGCCCGGATGCGCGAGGGGGCGGTGGTGGCGCTGGTCTCCGACGCCGGGATGCCGCTGGTGTCAGACCCGGGCCTGATCCTCGTCCGCGCGTGCGTGGCGGCCGGTCTCGGCGTCGAGGTGCTCCCCGGGCCCTCGGCCGCACTCAGCGCCCTGGTGGCAAGCGCGCTGCCGGCCGATCGCTGGCAGTTCGTCGGGTTCCTGCCCCGCAAGAAGGGGGAGTTGGCCCGGGTACTGGGAACGCCCGAGACGCTCGTCGCCTTCGAATCCCCCCGCCGGCTGGCGGCGACGCTGGCCACGCTGGCGGGCCTGTACCCCGACCGTGAGGTGGCGGTCTGCCGGGAGCTGACCAAGCTCCATGAGGAGGTCGTGCGCGGGAACGCCGCCGAGCTGGCCGCGCGCTACGAGGCCGAAGAGCCCCGCGGCGAGATCGTGCTCGTGGTCGGCCCGGCGGCGGCGGTGGCGCCCGGCCTTGAGCAGCCGCTCGCCGCGCTGGAGCGGCTGGTGCAGGCCGGCGCCAAGCCGCGCCCGGCAGCCACGGTCGTCGCCGAGCTGACTGGGGTGCCCGCCAACGCCCTGTAC
>JBAWFG010000321.1:0-8359 GCA_049591655.1 Solirubrobacteraceae bacterium | reverse complement strand
ATTGACATGCCTTAGCGATACCTCCGCTTGTGACAACCGAAACGTTGGCACGTCCGCATGCGTACCCCTCCTCAGAGCACCGGATCTAGGTAAATGATGGTGCTCAGGGGCCGCGGGTCAGACCCGGTAGCGGTCCAACGCCTCGCGCCGGGCCTGCGCGTGGTCGACGATCGGCGCGGGATAGTCGTGCCCGATCCGGCATCCCGAGGCCTCCTGAACCTCCTCGGGCATCGTCCACGGCTCACCGAGGTACTCATCCGGAACGCGCTCGAGCTCCGGCACGTAGCGGCGCACATAGCTGCCGTCGGGATCGAATCGCTCCTGCTGGCGGGCGGGATTGAAGATGCGGCGAAACGCCGGCTGGGGATCGACGCCAACCGAGGCGATCCACTGCCAGTTGCCGTTGTTGGAGGCCTCGTCGCCGTCGATGAGCAGGCGCATGAACCAGCGCTCCCCCCACCGCCAGTCGATCCCGAGGTCCTTGGTCAGGAACGAGCCGACGAGCAGCCGGGCGCGGTTGTGCATCCACCCCTCGCGCTGCAGCTGGCGCATCCCGGCGTCAACCGCCGGGAAGCCGGTCCGCCCCTCACACCAGGCCTCAAACCGCTTCTCAGCCCGGCTCCAGCGGATCGTCCCCCGGTAGCGGTCCTGGAACTCGGAGCGTGTGTTGGCCGGGAAATGACCGAGGACGTGGCCGTAGAAGTCGCGCCAGCACAGCTGACGGCGAAACGCGTCGGCCCCGGCCCCGCGCGGCAGGCGCTCCTCCACCTCCCGCGGCGACACGCAGCCGAAGTGCAGGTAGGGCGACAGGCGGGAGACGGACTCCCCGGTCAGTTGGTTGCGCCCGTCCACGTAGTCGCCGACCGGCCCGGAGAGGAACCGGCGCACGGCCTCACGCGCGGCCGCCTCCCCACCGGGCGCCGGCTCGCTGCACTCCTGCTCCAGGCCCAGCGCAGCGAGCGACGGCAGCGTCCCCGCCGCCACCCGGGCCGATGGCGCGGGCAGTTGACGCGGCGCGCCGACCACCTCACGGCGCGGCTGCTCGGCCCAGTTGCGGTGAAACGGCGTGAACACGGTGTAGGGATCGCCCCCGCGGGTGCGGATCGGATCCAGTGCATCGACGACGAACAGCCCCGGGTGGGCGTGCACGGCGATCGCGCTCTCGTCAAGGGCGCGCTTGACCTGCCGCTGGCGCCGGCGCGCGAACGGTCCCACGTCGGCGCTGAAGTGAACCGCCTCGGCCCCCAGGTCACGGGCGAGCGCCGGGATTTCCTGCTGGGGCAGCCCGCGGCGTACGAACAGCCGATTCCCCCGATCTCGTAACCCGGCGTCGAGGTCATGCAGGCACTCGAGCAGAAACTGCGTCCTGGGGCCCGAGGCGTGGCGGCCGCCGAGCAGCGCCTCGTCAAAGCAGAACGCCACCGCCACGGCGTCGGAGCTGTCCAGCGCGGCGCGGAGTGCGGGATGGTCGTGCAGGCGCAGGTCGCGCCGCACCCAGACCAGTGCGGTCACGCGCCGAGCAGCCGCGGGACCGCCGCCTGGCGATAGTCGAAGATGCGCCGCAGGTCACGGGCCACGAACAGCGGGTACGCCAGATCGCCGAGGCGTCCGAACGGCATCGCGTAGTGGACCTCGTCACCGACGACGGTGCCGGTGCCCTCGGCGGCGAACGTGTGCCGGTGATGCCACAGCGCGTAGGGCCCGGAGACCTGCCGGTCGATGAAGCTGCGGCCCGGCTCCCATTCCTCGATCCGGGACGTCCAGCGGACCGGGATCCCGTGAAGCTTCAGGCGATAGTCGATCGTGGTGCCGACCCCCATCGGGTCGGTCTCCGGACCGGTGAGTTCGAAGCGCAGCCACGGAGGGGTGATCCGCTCCAGGTTGCCCGCCCGTGCAAAGAACTCGAACACCACGTCGAGCGGCTTCTCCAGATACTGGCTGCGTGTCAGCCGGTGGATCGTCGAGCGCGGCATCAGTTCGACAGCACATCCTTGAGCGCGAGCTCGATCTCCGGATGCTGGAACGTGAATCCGAGCTGGCGCAGCTTGACCGGAACCGCCCGCTGGCCGGTCGTCACCATCTCGGCCATGTCGCCGTACAGCAGTTTGATGGCGAATCCGGGCACCGGCAGCACCGCGGGCCGACCGAGCGCGTGGCCGAGTGCCCGTGAGAGTTCGGTGTTGGTGACCGGATTGGGCGCGGTCACGTTGACCGGACCGGCAGCGGCGCTGTCATGAAGGCAGTGCACGATCGCGCCGACGACGTCCTGGAGGTGGATCCAGGGGACGTACTGGTGACCGCCGGCCACCGGCCCGCCCACTCCGAGCTTGAAGAACGGGAGCATCTTGGCCAGGGCCCCACCGCTGGGCGAGAGCACCACGCCGGTGCGCGTACAGGCGACGCGCATCCGCCCACCGGCCTCGGCGGCCTCCTTCTCCCAGGCGACCACGACCTCGGCGAGGAAATCGTCACCCGGCGAGGCCTGCTCGTCGAGCGGGGCATCGCCACGCGGGCCGTAGTAGCCGGTGGCCGATTGGGACACGAGGACCCCCGGGCCGGTCCCGTCAGGCAGAGCGTTGAGCGCCTTGACCAGCGAACGGGTGCCGAGCACCCGGGAGTCCCGGATCCGCCGGCGTGACTCGTCGGTCCAGCGCTGCGCCACCGGTTCTCCGAGCAGGTGAGCGACCGCGTCGACGCCCTCCAGCGCCGCGGCCGGCGGCGGCTCGTCATTGGGCTGTGCCCAGGCGTGGACGGCGACCTTGTCGCCGAGCACACGCTGGCCGCGCTCAGGATCCCGGGACAGGGCCACGACCTCGTCGCCGCGCGCGGTCAGCGCATCGGCCAGCGCCAGTCCGATCGTCCCCGTGGCGCCGGTGATCAGCACTCGCATGGCGTCATCTCCAGTGTCTCGTTCGTGACATATCGATGCAAACCAATGTAACCGAATGTTGCGAAAATCGCTACACGCTGTATCGTTTCCTCATCTCCACCACGGCACGCTCAGACCTGACCACCGCCCAGCTCGCCCGGCTCACCGGCCTGTCGGCGGGGACGCTGCGCATGTGGGAGAGCCGCCACGGCTTTCCAGCACCCGCGCGGCTGCCCGGCGGTCATCGCCGCTACTCCGAGCGTGACGTCGAGCTCATCCGCGAGGTGCTCGACCTGCGCATGCAGGGCCTGTCGCTGACCGCCGCGATCGAGCGCGCCCAAGCCCGGCGCCGTCCCACCGCAGCGTCGGTGTTCGCCGGGCTGCGTCGCCGCCGACCTGACGTGGCGCCGATGATCATGCCCAAGGCCGCGGTGCTGGCGCTCAGCCGCGCAATCGAGGACGAGTACTGCGCCCATGCCGCCGACGGCCTGCTCGTCGGGTCCTTCCAGGAGGAGCGCTTCTACCGCCGCTCGGAGCGCCGCTGGCGTGAGCTCGGCCGGACCGCCGAGATCGCCGTCGTGCTCGCCGACTTCCCGCGATTGGCCACCCCGCCCGACGCCCCCATCGAGGTGCCGATCGACGGCCGCCGGCCGCTGGCTCGTGAGTGGTCGGTGGTGATCAGCGCCGCCGGCTCCCAGGCCTGCCTGGCCGCCTGGGAGCAGCCCAGCCAGGAGGAACTGCCCGATCCTCTGCGCCGCTTCGAGGTGCTGTGGTCGTTCGACCCCGGGGTCGTGGCCGACGCGGTCCAGGTGACCTCCGATCTGCTGGAGCCGATCGCGCCCGACCTGGCCCGCCGGATCGCTGCACACGATGTCGCGCCCGAGCGCCCCGAGCCCGCGCTGCGCTACGGCAGCGCGCTCACCCAGCGGATGGTCGGCTACCTGGGGCAGATGCTCGACGGCGCCACCACCGGGACCTGACCAGGGTCTCGGCGGCGCACAGTCCGCCGACGAGCGCCGCTGCCAGCGCTCCCGTGACCCACGCCGCCAGCCCACCGGAGACCAGGTAGAGGCCGAGCAGCGCCAGCGCGACCACGGTTCGCCCAGGGCTGCGGTCACCGGTGATCCGCAGCCGGAACGCCGCGACCCCCAGCAGGTAGACCGCGACGCCGCCGCAGAAAGCCAGCCGCGCCGGAGAGGGCATCGGGGCCGTGATCGAGTTGGGGACGGCGAGCTTGACCCCGCCGGCGAAGATGATGATTCCGGCAATGATGAGCAAATGCAGGTAGCTGTAGGCGTCGGCCGCCGCCAGCACCGGGTCGTCGTGCTGACGGAGATGGCGCTGGGCGGCCTCCGCGGTGCGATCGAAGTAGGTCCACCACATTCCGACCACGATGAGCACCGGCAGGCTGGCGCTGAGCACGAGCGCGGGGGTCAGGTGGCGGCTTCCCGTCGCGACGCCGAGGCCGACCGCCGCAATCGACTCGCCCAGGCAGATGATCACGAAGGCCTCGTAGCGCTCGGCGAAGTGCGCGACCGCGACTCGCTGGAGCCCCCGGAGGCGCTCCCGGGTCAGCCAGGCCGGGCCGGCGTAGTCGATCGCCACCGCCGCCACCCACAGCAGCGAGCGCACCCACCCACCGGCGATCGCCCCGGCGATGAGCAGGACCATGCCGATCCCGACCGTGACCGCAAAGCCGGCGATCGCCGCACGACCGGCGTTGCCACGGCGCGAGGCATCGACATACAGGGCGAGGTGCAGCAGCCGGACCGCCGTATAGGCGACCGCGAACAGCAGCGACTCCGCGCCGAACGCGCCCGGCAGCGCGAGCCCGGTGATGAAGATGAGCAGCGTGCCGAAGAGCAGGACGGCCCGTAGCGTCGGCGAGCCGGCGGACTGAGCGTTGGCCGCCCACACGAACGCCGACCACGCCCACCACACGAGCGCCAGCACCAGCATCGCCTGGCCGAACCCCGTCCAGGTCGGCCGGTGGGCCAGCAGCGTCGTCACCTCGGTGACCGCGAAGACGAACACCAGGTCCCAGAGGAGCTCGACCGGGCTCGTGCGCCGCTCGCCGGCATCCACCTCAGGGCTCTGGACGTCCCCGGAGGACTCCGGGGGTACGGGCGATCGATCGGAGGGCGGTGCGCCGGTCGTCAGACGTGAGCCGGCGATGTGCGGCGGGCGGAAGTGGCGGGCTCGGCGACCTCGGCTTCGCCGGCGGCCTCCGCCTCGACGGCGGCGCGCTCGTGGCCGAGCCGCGCCAGGATGCGCTGGTAGTCGTCGTAGCGGCGGACCACCCGCGTCCACGCCCAGCCCGAACGGCGGCCCAACTCCGGTGCGCGGTGGGCGTCACCCGGACGGGGACGCACGGCGGTAGCAGCCGAAGCGGCGGCGCTGGCCGCCGCCCGGCGGGCCAGCAGCACCTCGTGCTCACTCCGGGCCTGGGCCAGTTCGCCGGTGGGGGCGTCGTCGGCGAGCAGGCTGGCCTCCAGGTGGGAGCGGAGGATCAGCAGCTCACGCTGGGTTGCGCGGCGCGGGCGGCGGGACCCGGATCGCTGGCCGCGGAAGGCGACCCGGTCCCACGCCTGGGCGAAGGCGATCAGGCTCGTGCGCCCGCCGTTGCGATGGGCGGCGAGCATCGGGCAGATGCCATCCCCGCTGGTGTAGGCGCCGACAATGATGTCGTTGGCCGAGATCCCCTGGAGCATGGCGATCCGCGTCCTCCGCGGAAGGCAGTCGATCGCCAGTCTCAGATCCTCGATGGTCGCTCGGCGTCGGGTTCGCATAGGGTGTGGCGCCGATCGAGTGAGCGCGCTCGGTCACTGTAACCGCGACCGTCGGGGCCCTCAAGCGATCCCCTGGAGACGAAAGGAACCTTGCAGATGAAGCTCGGAGTGAACGTCGGTTACTGGGGCCTGGGCATGGGCGCCCAGGATCAGCTGGAGGTTGTCCAGGAGGCCGAGCGACTCGGCTATGACTCGGTGTGGGCCGCGGAGGCCTACGGCTCGGACGCCGCGACGGTGCTCGCCTGGCTGGCGGCCGGCACCTCGAAGATCAAGCTCGGGTCGGCGATCTTCCAGATGCCGGGCCGCACCCCGGCGCTGACCGCGATGACCGCCGCCACCATCGACGAGCTATCGGGCGGCCGGATGATCCTGGGGATCGGCTCCTCCGGGCCCCAGGTCGCCGAGGGCTGGCACGGGCAGCGCTTTGGCCGCCAGCTGCAGCGCACCCGGGAGTACGTCGCCGTCGTGCGCAAGGCGCTGAACCGTGAGCGCCTGGAGTTCAAGGGCGAGACGCTGGAGCTGCCGCTCCCCGACGGCCCCGGCAAGGCGCTCAAACTGATGATCACCCCGGTGCAGGAGCGGATCCCGATCTACCTGGCCGCGATCGGTCCCAAGAACACCGCGCTCGCGGGCGAGATCGCCGATGGCTGGATCCCCACGTTCTTCTCCCCTGAGCACGTTGCCGATTTCCGCGCGCTGCTGCAGGAGGGCGCTGACCGGGCGGGCCGCTCGCTCGATGGGTTCGACATCGCGCCGACGGTGCAGGCCTACGTCTCCGACGACCGCGCCGCGGCGCGGGACCTGATGCGACCAGTGCTGGCGCTCTACATCGGCGGCATGGGCTCGCGCAAGCAGAACTTCTACAACAACCTCGTGCAGCGCTACGGCTTCGAGGACGCCGCCCGGGAGGTGCAGGATCTGTATCTCGACGGCAAGAAGGAAGAGGCCGGCCGGGCGCTGCCCGACGCCCTCATCGACATGGTCTCGCTCTGCGGACCGCGGGACGTGGTCGCCGAGCGCGTGGCCGCGTTCCGCGACGCCGGGGTCGGCACCCTGATGGTCTCGCCGATGGCGTTCACCCGTGAGGAGCGGATCGAGCAGCTGCGCGCCGTTGCCGAGCTGGCGGCTTGAGCACCGAGCGACCACTGCGGTTCTTCCTCGGCGCGTTCGGCCAGCCGGGCCACGCCTTTCCGATGCTGGCCCTCGGCGCCGAACTGGCGGCGCGGGGGCACGAGGTGACCTACGAGACCTGGTCGCGCTGGGGCGATCATGTGCGCGAGAACGGGATGAGCTTCGTTCCCGCGCCCGAGTACCCGGTGTTCCCGACCGAGGAGCAGTGGCACGGCCCCCATGAAGCGGTCGTGCGGGCGGCCGGCGCAACCCGGCGCGCGATCGCCCAGGCACAGCCCGATGTCGTCGTCCACGACATCCTCACGCTGGCGCCCGCCCTGGCGGGAGAGCTGGAGTCGATTCCGGTGGCGACGCTCATCCCGCACGTCTATCCGGTCGGCCAGCCGGGGTTCCCTCCCTACGCGTTCGGGGCCCGGATGCCGCGCCGGCGGGTCGCCCGGGCGCTATGGCGCGGGTTTGACCGGCCGGTCGCCTCCGGTCTGGCCCGGGGCCGGGCCGAGCTCAACGAGACCCGGCGGCGCCTCGGCCTGCCTCCGGTCAGCAATTTCCACGGCGGCCTCAGCCGTCGCCTGACGATGGTCGCCACGCTGCCCCAGCTCGAGTATCCGCGGCAGTGGCCCGAGCACGTGCACGTCGTCGGACCGCTCTTGTGGGAGCCGCCGTACGAGGCCGTAGCGCCACCCCCGGGCGAGGACCCGCTGGTGCTCGTCGCCCCCTCGACCGCCCAGGACCCCGGTCACCGGCTCCTGCGCGCGGCGCTCGACGGGCTGGCCGGCGAGCCCGTCCGCGTACTCGCCACGTGGAACCGCCGCCCCCTCCCCGGCCCGGCCCCGATCGCCGCCAACACGCGGCTGGTCGAATGGGTCTCCTACGCGCAGACGATGCCCCAGAGCGCGCTGGTCATCTGCCACGCCGGCCACGGCACGCTGGTCCGGGCGCTCGCCTCCTCATGTCGCGTCCTGGCGGTGCCCCACGTCGGCGACATGGCCGAAAACGCGGCCCGCGTGGATTGGGCGGGGGCCGGTGTGCGGCTGCCCTGGGCGCTGCTGTCACCGGCGACACTGCGGCTCGCCGTGCGCCGCGCGCTCAGTCGCCCCGCGCTGGGGGAACGCGCCGTTGAGCTCGCCGCCTGGGCCCAGGCCAACCCCGGTGCTGCCCGGGCCGCAGACCTGGTCTGCGAGCTGGCGGTCAGGAGTGGATCGCGTCGAAAAGCTGCGGGGGTGGGACTCGAACCCACAACCTAACGGTTAACAGCCGTTTGCTCTGCCATTGAGCTACCCCGCATCGGGTCCGCCTTGGCTGGTGCGTCACTTTAGGGGAACCGGGCGCGATGCGCTCCCCACGGCGTGCCCGGCGGGTTGTGGCCCCCACTTCCCGCCGAGACGATCGGCAGCTCGCAGCGCCGGCCTGAGACCGATGGGGCTTTTTGCATCAGATCGGGGAGGTGAACCTCCACCGGAGAGGTGAACCTCCACGGCAGCGGAGTGGGTCGGTCAGTCGCCGCCGCCTCCGCGGACCGCCCCGGGCCCTCACCTCGGCCTGCTCACCCGTGCGTGCGAGCCCGGCGCTT
>JBAWFG010000320.1:0-15667 GCA_049591655.1 Solirubrobacteraceae bacterium | reverse complement strand
CCCTAGACGAGACTCCATGGACAAGAAAAAGCTGATCATCATCCTCCTCGTCGTCCTGGCCGGCGGCGGCTATGCCGCCAAGACGATGCTCCTGCCCAAACCGGCGGTCGCCAAGCCGAAGATCGCCGGAGAGATCTACGTGCTGCCCAAGGGCTTCACGTTCAATCTGACCGACGGTCGCTACGCGACGATGACGATCGGCCTCGTCCTCGGCCCGGGCCAGAGCGACGGGGCCACCGCCGCGGGAGCGACCACCACCCCAGCCGGGATCGGCACCCTGCCGGAGGAGCCGGCGATCCGGGCGATCATCACCAATGTCATCACCAATCAGAGCTCTCAGGCGCTGCTGACCGACTCCGGCCGGATGCATCTCAAGCAGCAGATCATGAGCGCGATCGCACACACGACCGACGTGAAGGTGACCGACATCCTGTTCACCGACGTCGCGGTCCAGTGACGGAGGCCTTGAGATGAGTGACAGTGTTGACTTCGAACCGCTGACCGGTGACGGCACCGACAGTGTGCGCAGCGTCGACGCGCTCGCCGACCTGCGGCGTCTCGCCGCGGTGCCGGTGGATCTCACCGTTGAGATCGGCCGGGCACGGATGTCAGTCGGCGAGACCCTCGAGCTCCGCGAGGGGTCCGTGGTTACCCTCGACCGAATGGCCGGCGAGCCGGTCGACCTACTTGTGAACGGAACCCCGATCGCCCGCGGCGAGGTCGTCGTGATCGACGAGCAGTTCGGCCTGCGCCTGACCTGCGTCCTGGCGGCGCCGCCCGGCACCGAGTCGGTCGACACGCCCGAGGCCGACCCGGGACTTTCCGTGGCCGAGCCCGTCGCCGGATAAGAGGCCAAATACCTCAAGCTGGCGCCTGGCGCGCCGAATATGTCTTAGAAGGCCGAGCGCAGGATGCGCACCACGGCTCGTTACGGAAACAAGGAGCAAGACACGATGTCAGAGCAAGCCAATCATCAGCAGCTGGTGGTGTTCACGCTCGGCGCAGAGCATTACGCCCTGCCCATCCAGGCGGTCAACGAGATCATCCGCTATGCCGAGCCGCGCTCGGTCGCATCGCGGACCGACTGGGTGCGCGGTGTGATCAGCCTTCGCGGCCGGATCGTGCCCGTCTACGACGTCGCCGCGCGCCTGGGGATCAGCTCAGAGCTCACCGAGCATTCCAAGATCGTCATCGTCGAGGCGGGCGCCGAGACCGCCGGCGTGATCGTTGACAGCGTCGAGGAGGTCCTGACCGTCACTCAGGATCAGATCGAGGCCGCCCCCGGTGCCGACTCCACCATGATCGAGGCCATCGCCCGCGTCGACGAGCGCCTGATCGTCCTGCTCACCCTGAGCACGATCTTCGTCACCGCCACGGACCTGTCGGTCGCGGCCTGACCCCAGGGGCCGGCAGCCCCGCGCACCGATGAACACGACCACCCCCAAGCCCCGCGTCGTCGTCGCCGACGACAGCGCGCTGATGCGACGGATCGTCTCGAGCCTGCTGGCTCGCGGCGGGGTCGACGTGGTCGGCGCCGCCAAGGACGGGGACGAGGCACTCGCCTTGTGCGAGCGTGAACGCCCGGACGCGATGACCCTCGACCTGGCGATGCCCGGGATGGGGGGCATCGACGTGCTCAAGGCGCTGCGCCAGCGCGGCGGTCCGGCGATCCCGGTGGTGGTCGTGTCGGCCTTCTCCCCCTCGCAGGGTGCGCGCGCCGTCGATGCCCTCGCCGAAGGGGCGTTCGAACTTGTGCCCAAGCCGGCCGGCAGTGCGGACGTCGGCGCGTTCGAGACGAACCTGCTGACCAAGATCAAGCTCGCGACCCGGACCCGCCGCTCCCTGCACCGCAACGGCGCCGGCAACGCCACCCACCCCGTGGCCGCGGGTCCCGCCAATGGACAGGCGGTGCCGGCCCGGCCACGAGCCGTCCGCAGCGCGGTCTCCCGTGGACTGCTCATCGCGACCTCCACCGGCGGCCCGCGCGCGCTCGCGTCACTGATTCCGGCGCTGCCCACGCCGCTCGGCCTCGGCACGATGATCGTGCAGCACATGCCGGCCGGGTTCACCGCATCACTGGCCTCCCGGCTCGACCGCGGCAGCTCGCTCACCGTGCGAGAGGCCCAGGGCGGTGAGAGCTGGGAGCCCGGCGTCGCGCTCGTCGCGCCCGGCGGGCGTCACCTGCGGCTGGGCCCGAACGGTCAGACCCTCCTGTCAGAAGAGGCGCCGCTCGGCGGCCTGCGCCCGCGCGCCGACCTCCTGATAGAGGATGCCGCGGCGCGCCTGGGCGAGCGGCTCACGCTCGTGGTGCTCACCGGGATGGGTAACGATGGCCTGCGCGGGGCCCGGGAGGTCCGCCGCCGCGGTGGCCGGATCCTCGTCGAGGCCGAGCGAACCTGCACCGTGTACGGCATGCCCCGGGCGATCGTCGAGGCGGGGCTTGCCGATGAGGTCGTCCCGCTTGACCAGATGGCCGCCGCGATCGCCGCGGAGGTGAGCTGATGAGCGCCATCGGAGCCGCCTTGAGCCCACCCGACGACTACGAGATCTTCTGCGACGGGCTGCGCCAGATCTGCGGCGTGGACCTCAGCCAGTACAAGCGCCCCCAGATGGAGCGGCGGTTGCGCTCGTTCTTCGCCCGCAAGGGCATCAGCCGCCTGACCGACTGCCTCGACGGCCTGCGCTCAGACGGCGCTGAACTCGACGCCCTGCTTGACCGGGTGACGATCAACGTCTCCCAGTTGTGGCGTCATCCCGACCAGTGGGAGCGGCTGGAACGCGACGTGCTGCCGGAGCTCGCCGGCGCCGCCCAGGTGCGCGCCTGGAGCGCCGGCTGCTCCTACGGCGCCGAGGCGTTCACGCTGGCGGCGGTCTGCCGCACCGCGATCCCCGCCGCCCGCGTCACGATCATCGGCACCGATATTGACAAGCGGATGATCGAGCGGGCCAACGCCGGCGTGTTCTCCGTCGAGGACGCCCGCGGCGTCGAGGAGGCCGAGATGCAGCGCGGCTTCGAGCGCGTCCCCGAGGGCTGGCGCGCCCGGCCGGAACTGCGGCGCCTGACCCGCTTCGAGCTCGGCGACCTGCTGCGGATGCACCCGCGGCGTGGCGCCCACGACCTGATCCTGTGCCGCAACACGGTCATCTACTTCGCCGAGCCGATTCGCGATGAGCTCCACGGGCGGCTGGCGCAGGCGCTGCGCCCCGGCGGCTACCTGGTCGTCGGCGCGACCGAGCGCGTCTCCAGGCCGGGCGATCTCGGGCTCGAGATGGTCCACCCCTTCATCTATCGGAAAGCGTAATGGACACCTCTGAATACATGCCCATGTTCCTCGCCGAGGCTCAGGAGCACCTGCAGGAGCTCAACCTGGCGATCGTGCGCTTGGAGGACAACCCGTCCGATCGCGGCACCGTCGATGAGATCTTCCGCATCGCGCATTCGCTGAAGGGAATGAGCGCGACGATGGGCTTTGCCCAGATCGCCAAGCTCACGCACGAGATGGAGGACGTCTTCGAGCTGCTGCGCCAGCGCAACGAGGGCCTGCCCCGCGAGGCGATCGACACCGTCCTGGCCTGCCTGGACGCGCTGTCGGGGGCGTTTGACGCGATCGAGTCCGACGGGGTCGAGTCGCTTGACCCGACCCCGCTCGTCGAGCGCCTGCACGGGCTGGTCCGCGCCCGGTCCGCCGAGCAGGAGCTTGACCGCTCCGGAGGGGCGGTGCTCCCCGACCTCGTCGCCGCGACCGCCGCCGGCGCCCGCGTCCTGCATGTGGTGGCCCGGCTCGACGAGCGGGTGCTGATGCCCGCGGTGCGCGCACACATGGTGTTCGCAGCCCTCGGCGATCATGGCGAGTTGATCGGCGGCATCCCGGCCATCGACGAGGTCGAGCAGTTCGCCGGCCAGGTGATCGAGGCGTGGCTCACCTCCGAGCACGAGGAGGAGACCGTCGCCGGCACGGTCGCCGGCGTGTCGGACGTCGTCGGCGTGGAGATCGGCGAGGTCGCCGCGCCGCACCCGGTGCCGGACCCGGCTCCCGCTCCAGCGCAGGCGGCGGTCGTGACCCTGCCCGAGTCCGAGTCCGAGTCCGAGTCCGAGTCCGAGTCCGAGTCCGAGTCCGAGCCCGAGCCCGAGCCCGACGTTCCCGCCGACACACCGGTCGCCAAGCCGGCCGCCGCGGCCAAATCATCGGCGGCCCGTACCGTGCGCGTCGATGCCGAGCGTCTTGACGCGCTCATGCACTCGATGGGCGAGCTCGTCATCCACCGCACCGCGGTGGAGGCACTGACCGCCAACCTCGACGTCCCCGGCCTGCAGCAGGCGATGCAGGAGCTGACCCGCAGCTCCCAGGCCCTGCAGTCGATGGTCATGCAGGTCCGCATGATCCCGGTCGACGTCGTCTTCCTGCGCTTCCCGCGTCTGGTCCGCGACCTATCTGGCAAGCTCGGCAAGGAGGTCAAGCTCAGCCTTGTCGGGTCAGAGACCGAGCTTGACCGCACGGTTGTCGACGCCCTCGGGGACCCGCTGGTCCACCTCGTGCGCAACTCGCTCGATCACGCCCTGGAGCCGGTGGCAGAGCGCCGGGCGGCCGGCAAGCCCGACGTCGGCACACTGGAGATCGCCGCCCGGCACGCCGGCGGCAGCGTCGTCATCGAGGTCCGCGACGACGGCCGCGGCGTCAACCCCGAGGCGATCGCCCGCAAGGCGATGGAGCGAGGGCTGATCGACGCCCAGGCGGCCGCGGAGATCACGATGAAGACCGCCCTGGAGCTGCTGTTCGCCCCCGGTTTCTCGACCGCGGAGACGACGAGCGACATCTCCGGCCGCGGGGTCGGCATGGACGCTGTCCGGGCCAAGATCCGCGAACTCGGCGGCGAGGTCGTGCTCGACTCCGTGCTCGGCGAGGGGACGACCGCCCAGATCCGCCTTCCGCTCACCCTGGCGATCGTCTCGGCGCTGCATGTCGACGTCGCCGACGGCCCGTACGCGATCCCGCTCGACCGCGTGGAGCGGACCCTGCGGCTGTCCGAGCAGACCGTCCGCTCCGTCGCCGGGCGCCGGATGCTGGTCCTCGACGACGGCGTCCTGCAGCTGCTGGACGGCTCCAAGGTGTTCGGGCGCGCGGGCGCGGGCGAACACGAGTTCGTCGTCATCGTGCGGGGCCAGGAGCAGCGGCTGGCGCTGGCCGTCGACGACCTCATCGGGCAGCGCGAGCTCGTCACCCGCCCACTTCCGCCGATTGTCTCCAGCGGCGAGCCGGTCTCCGGCGGCGCTGCACTCGCCGACGGGCGGATCGCCCTGATCGTTGACTGTGACGCACTGGCAACGCTGTCGCGTGCCGCCGATTCCCGCGAGCTGGGTGCCCGTGCGGCGTCGGACAGCTCGGTCGCCACCACCCTCTCGCGCGTGGCGGCATGACCCCACCTCAAACCCAGGAGAAGTCAGTGAACCCGTCCCTGTCTGAGATCCAGCTCGACGCGCTGAGGGAGCTCGCCAACATCGCCTCCGGCACCGCCGCGACGGCGCTGTCGCAGATGCTGGCCCGTGAGGTGGAGATCAACGTCCCCCGCGCGCTGGCGCTGCCGCCGGCCGACGCGGTCGAGGCCTGCGGCGATCCCGAGGCGCACGTGGCCGGAGTTGTCGTTCCAATCGAGGGCGACATCGACGGGATGGTGCTGCTGCTCATCCCCTACGAGCACGCCGAGGGCCTGTGCGGCCTGCTGGGCGTCGAGGCCCACACCGAGGTCGGCGACTCGGCCCTGCGTGAGATCGGCAACATCCTGGCCACCTCCTACCTCAGCGGCCTGGGCGCGATGACCGGCCTGGAGCTCGAGCCCTCGCTGCCGCACCTGCACTCCGACATGCTGGGGGCGATCGTCTCGACGTTGCTGATCAACACCGCGGGCGCCGACGACCTGGCGCTCGTGCTCGATTCCGAGCTCGACGTCTCCGGCGAGCCGTGCTCGATCTCCTTCCTGCTCCTCCCGACCTCCGGGCAGATCTCCGATCTGCTGGCCCCGCTGGGGCTCGCTGAGCCCACGGCCTGAGATGGCGGGCGTCCGCATGGGAGAAATGGTCGTGTCAGCCACCCCCACCGACGAACTCGTGGCCCTCGGCCTCGGGTCGTGCATCGGGCTGGCGCTCGTCGACCGTGCCGCCGGTGTCGCCGGCCTGGCACACATCGTGCTGCCTGAATCCCATGAGGCGTCCGACCAGATCGGCAAGTTCGCCAACACCGCCGTGCCCGAGCTCATCAGCCGGATGCGCCGCGCCGGTGCCACCGAGCGCCGCCTGGAGGCGGCGATGGTCGGAGGCGCGCGGATGTTCGAGATGAGCAGCGGTCTCGACATCGGCTCCCGCAACGAGGAGGCGGTCCGCGTCGCACTGTTGACGGCGCGCATCCCGCTGCGCGCATCGGAGACCGGCGGCAGCCAGGGCCGCACGATCAAGGTCGCCGTCGGCGAGGGTCGGGTCAGCGTCCGCGACGCCGGCGAGACACCGCGGACGCTGCTCGAGGCGCGCAGCCACCCCACCCACGCCGATCCGCCGGCGCGGCCGCGGCGCACCGGGAGCCTGACCGGTGGTGCCGTGCGCGGCACCTTCACCCCATCCCGCGCAGGAGTCCGTCGATGAGCGAGCATCTGACCCCCGATAAGATCGCCGCGCTGGTTGACGCGGCCAAGCAGGGCCAGCTGCCCGATCCGGCCGCAGCCCAGAAGCCCCAGCGGCGCGGCCACCGGCTGCGCACGGTCGACTTCAGCCGCCCGACGAAATTCTCAGCCGACCAGCAACGCCGGATCTCACGGGCGACCGAGACCTTCTGCCAGACCGCCAACACCCGGCTGTCCTCCGAGCTGCGCTTCCCGGTGGAGCTGGAGGTCATCAACACCGCCCAGCTCACCTGGTCCGCCGCGCAGAGCCAGCTTCCGCCCGGATCGCTGTCGGCGATGCTCGATGTCGAACCGATCGGCACCCGGATGCTGCTCGCCACTGAGCAGTCATTCGTGCTGTCCGCGTTGGAGGCGCTGCTCGGGGGCTCGCCGGACCGCACCCCGCGGGAGCGACGTCTGAGCGAGATCGACTGGAGCCTCACCCGGCGGCTGTTCGACTCGCTCGTCCACCCACTGTCACTCGTCTGGCAGGAGCTCGGCGGAGTCTCCCTGAGCACCGGGGAGATCGACTCCCACGACGCGGCCCAGGTTGCGTCGGTGTCAGAGCCCACGTTCGCGATCATGATCGAGTGCCGGCTGGCCAAGCAATCGTTCTCGATGGCGATGCTCATCCCCTGGGTGGCGATCGAGCCGGTCGTGGACGCGATCTCCGGCATTGACGGCAGCGACCGCTCAGCGGAGATCAAGGTGTCACCGATGCAGCGGGCGATGGCCGCGGTGCCGGTCAGGCTCCGCGCCGAGGTGGCCTCGGTGGAGATGGAGGTCAAGGAGATCCTCTCCCTCACCCCCGGCAGCGTCATCAAGTTCGGCGTGCCCGCCGAGAACGGCGTGATGCTCTACGCCGAAAACGTCAAGCTGGCCCGCGCGCAGCCGGGGTCCCACGGCCCCCGCCGCGCGGTCCAGATCTCCGGACCCCACGGGAGGGGCTGATGAGCGCCACCGACATGACCCCGCGTGACGCCCTGCTGCGTCTCGGCGCCTCCACCGCGGAGGCGATCGCCCAGGTGCTGGAGATGTTCGCCCCCGGCGCGGTCGAACGCGGCGAGGTATCGGTGATCGCCGAGGGCACGTCGCCGTTCGCCGGCGTTACCGCCGGCTCGGTCACCGCCAGCGTCTCCTACGTGGACGGCGTCACCGGCGCCAACATCTTCACCCTGAGCCCCGCCGGCGTGCGCAAGCTCGCCCAAGCCATGGGCATGCCCGCCCCGGACGATGGTGCGGATGCCGAGCTATCCGAGCTGGAGTTGTCGGCGATCGGCGAGGCGTCCAACCAGATGATGGCCGCCGCCGCGGGAGCGATCGGCGTCGTGCTCGGGCAGGAGATCGAGATCTCGGTCCCGGACATCCGCACGCTCGACGATCCCGCTACCGCCGCCGACATCTACGGCACCTCGCCACACGCCACCTCCACGACGTTCCTGGTCGCCGGTGAGTCCTGCCGCCTGATCCAGCTGATCCCGTCCGCGTTCGTCGTCCGGATGGCCCGGGCGCTTGACGAGCTGGGCGCCGAGCAGGCCGACGAGGACGGTGGCTCCGCCGACGGCAGCGATCGTCCCGGAAGCGGCGATTCGGTGGCGCTCGTTGACGCGCTGGGCGGGATCGAGCTGCGGGTGTGGGCCGAGCTGGGACGCGCCGACCTGGCGCTGGGCCGTGCGCTCGGGCTGCCGCTGGGGTCGGTGGTCGAGCTCGACCAGCCGGCCGAGGCCCCCATCGATTTGTACGTAAACGGACTGCGTTTCGCTCAAGGTCATCTGATCGTCACCGATGACGGCGAGTGGGCGTTCCATTGCGACGCGGTCGGCGGTCGGTCCGCCGACGGCACTGCCCCCCAGACCGCACCATCCCCAGAACCAGAAGGAGCACTGACCTGATGGCCCGTGTACTCGTAGTCGACGACGCCGCTTTCATGCGCAAGGTCGTGAGCGACGCGCTCGCCTCCGGCGGCCATGATGTGATCGGCGAAGCAGGAAACGGCGTGGAGGCGATCGATCGCTTCCGCGAGCTCAAGCCCGAGCTGACCATGCTCGACATCACGATGCCCGAAAAGACGGGTCTCGAGGCGCTCGCTGAGATCATGAGCATTGATCCCAGCGCGCGTGTCCTGATGTGCTCGGCGCTCGGCCAGGAGTCCAAGGTGATCGAGTCGATCAAGCTCGGTGCCAAGGACTTCGTCGTCAAGCCGTTCCAGCCCGACCGCCTGCTCGAGGCGGTCGGCAAGGCCCTGGCCTAGTCCCTGACGGCCTGACGAGCCGGCGGCAAGGCCCTGGCCTCGTCCCTGACGGCCTGACGAACCGGCGGCCGGCGAGGCTCTGCGCGCCTCGCCGGCCAGCCGTCCCCGCCCAGTGCTGACCGCCCGCGGTCGGCGCTCCAACATCCGGCTAAAGCCCCACGCGCAAACGGCCGATCAAGAGAGTGACTTTTCCCTCGAAAGTCACCCTCGATGCGGTCCCTCACGTTGACACGTGGCGTTGCCCTGGGCGGCGCCCTCACCCTTCTCTGCGCCCCGATGGCGCACGCCGCCGTCGGCAGTGGCGAGAGTACGCCGCTGAACCTGGGCAGCACCGGCGCCGTGCACGCCGCCTCCAGCGGCGGCAGCTCCAGCATCCTGCGCACGATCATCGCGCTCGTCGTGGTCGTCGCGATCATCTACGGGATCTCCCGGATCCTGCGCGCGGTCAAGGGCCGCGATGTGGTCCGCGCCAGCGGCAATGGCCTGGAGCAGATCGCCACCCTCCCGCTCGCCGCCAACCGCTCGGTCACGTTGGTGCGCTCGGGCCGGGACATCGTGCTGCTCGGAGTCGCTGAGCACGGCGTCACCGCTATCAAGACCTACACCGAGGCCGAGGCGATCGCCGCCGGGATCGAGATCCCGGTCGAAACGCAGCCCAATGCGTTCGACACGGCGGAGAAGCCGATGGACCGCGTGCTGGACCGCCTGCGCCGGATGACGGTACGGGCATGAAGATCGACTCGTCCAACGCGCTGCAGATCCTCGTCCTCATGGGCGGGCTGTCGCTGATCCCGGCGATCCTGTTCACCGTCACCGGGTTCACCCGGATCCTCATCGTCCTCGGTTTCATCCGCTCGGCGCTCGGCACCCAGTCGACCCCACCCAACCAGGTGCTGGTCGGCATCGCGCTGTTCCTCACCCTGTTCGTGATGTCCCCAACGATCAGCGCGATCAAGAAGGACGCGTGGGAGCCGCTTCAGAAGCACCAGATCTCGATGTCCACCGCGATCACCCGTGGCGAGGAGCCGCTGCGGGAGTTCATGTTCCGTCAGACGCGGAATCAGGACATCTCACTGTTCGTGTCACTGGCGCACATCAAGAGACCCCAGACACGCCAGCAGGTGCCGACCTACGTGCTGATCCCCGCGTTCATCATGAGCGAGCTCAAGACGGCGTTCGAGATCGGCTTCCTCATCTTCCTGCCGTTTCTCATCATCGACCTGATCGTCTCCTCCACGTTGACGAGCGTCGGCATGGTGATGCTGCCACCGACCTTCATCTCACTCCCATTCAAGATCCTGCTGTTCGTTCTGGTGGACGGCTGGGATGTCATCACCCACTCGCTCGTCGCGAGCTTCCACTGACTGAGTAGGAGCCGGCCATGAACCAGGACACCGTCGTCAGCCTCGCCACCCAGGCCATGACCCTCGCGATCGAGATCGCCGGACCGATGATGCTCGTCGGCCTCGGCATCGGCCTCGTGGTCAGCATCTTCCAGGCGGTCACGTCGATCCAGGAGCAGACACTGACCTTCATCCCGAAGGTGATCGGGCTGGGGGTTCTGATCGTGATCCTCGGCCCCTGGATGCTGGGGCAGCTCGTCACGTATGCCCAGAATCTCTACCTGTCGATCCCGCAGCTGATCGGTTGATGAACGGCTTCACGCTCACCGCGCTGGTTCATCAGATCGGCGGCCTGAAGGTCACGGGATTCTTCCTGGTCCTGGCTCGGGTGTCGCCGCTGTTCGTGCTGGCGCCGCTGTTCTCCTCCAAGATGATCCCGGCCCGCGTCCGCGGCATCGTCGCCGTGGGGCTGGCGATCGGGTTGACCCCGGTCGCCGTCCGTGGCATCTCCCTGCCGACCGACCCGCTGGCGGTCACCGGCCTGCTGGTCGAGCAGATCCTCGTCGGGCTGGCGTTCGCGTTCGCGGTGGGCGCCGTGATGTCGGCGATCGAGGCGGCCGGCGCGCTCATCGACGTCATCGCCGGTTTTTCGTATGGCTCACTGATCGATCCGGTCGACGGCATTCAGGGAGGTCCGATGACCAGCCTGTACGGGCTCATCGGGCTGGCCATGTTCATCGCCATCGGCGGCGACGCCTGGATGCTGCGGGGCCTGGCGCGGACCTTCGACCTCGTCCCACTCGGGCACAGTGCCCCGATCGCCAGCCTCACCACCGGCGTCGAGGCCGCATTCGCCTCGATCTTCGTATCGGCGCTCGAGGTTGCCGCCCCGGTGCTCCTGGCGCTGCTGGTCACCGATGTGGCGTTCGGGATGGTGTCCCGGATCGTGCCGCAACTCAACGTGTTCGGCGTCGGCTTCCCGATGAAGGTCGGGGTCTCGATGCTCGTCGTCGCCGCGTCGCTGCCGTTTCTGGGCGCGTTTGAGTCAAACGCGATCTCCAACGCGGTGCTGACCGCGCTGCACACGATCTAGCGCTGCGCCATGGCCGACGACAGAACCGAAAAGCCGACCGGCAAACGCCGGCAGGAGTCACGCAAGAAGGGTCAGTTCGCCAAGAGCATCGAGCTCAACGGCGCCGTCGTGCTCGCCGCGGGTCTCGGCGCGCTCATCTCGGTCGGCCCGACGATCGTCCAGGGCGCCGCCGCTGCGATGCAGCAGACGTTCACGCTGATCGCCAAGCCCCAGAACGTCGTCTCGGCCGCCGGCCTGCACGGGCTCCAGTCGATGGTGATGACCACACTGGAGAAGACGGTGGGACCGATCGCCGCGATCTGCCTGTTCGGCGGCCTGCTCGTCAACATCGCCCAGACCAAGGGCATCCACGTGGCGGGCGCGGCGATCAAGCCGGACTTCAAGAAGCTCAGCCCGATCACGGGCGCCAAGAACCTGCTCGGCCCGCGCGCCCCGGTCGAATTGCTCAAGGTGCTGGTCAAGGTCGCGCTCGTCGGCGGGGTGACCGCGATGACGCTGGTGCCGATGATCACCAACCTCGGAACCGGCATGGGCACGAGCCCGGAGCAGCTGGGCAGCCTGCTCGCCTCCAACGCCAAGTCGATCATCGAGCGGGCGCTGATCGTCTATGCCCTGATCGGGATCCTCGACTTCATCTGGCAGCGGCGGCGGCATGAGAAGTCGCTGAAGATGACCAAGCAGCAGGTCAAGGACGAGAGCAAGGGATCGGAGGCTCCACCTGAGGTGCGCTCGGCGATCCGCCGGCGCCAGATGCAGGCTGCCCGGGCCCGGATGATGGCCGCGATCCCCAGTGCCGACGTCGTCGTCACCAACCCGACGCACTACGCGGTGGCGCTGCGTTATGACGGCACGCTCCCCGCTCCCGTCGTGGTGGCCAAGGGCAAGAACCTGATCGCCGCCCAGATCCGCCGGATCGCCACCGAGAACGGCATCCCGATCATCCCCGACCCGCCGCTGGCGCGATCGCTGCACGCATCGGTCGATATCGATCGGATGATTCCCGCCGAGCTGTTCGCGGCGGTCGCCCAGGTCCTCGCATACGTCTACAAGATGGCCGGTCGAAGGAGGCTCGCCGCATGACCGATCGTTCGATTCGCAAGCTCCTGCAGCACACCGACATCCTCGCCGCCATCGGCGTGGTGATGGTGGTGACGATGCTCGTCATCCCGTTGCCGTCGATGCTGCTGGACCTGATGATCACCCTGAACATCTCAGGGGCGCTGGCGATCGTGGTGGCGACGATGTACATCAACCGGGCGCTGGAGTTCTCGGCCTTCCCGACGCTGCTGCTGCTCACCACGATGTTCCGCCTGGCGATCAACGTCTCGGTGACCCGCCTCGTGCTCACCACGGGCGACGCCGGCAGTGTCGTCCGGGACTTCGGTCAGTTCGTCGTCGGCGGCAACGTCGTCGTCGGCCTCGTCATCTTCATGATCCTCGTGGTCATCCAGTTCATCGTCGTCACCAACGGCGCCGGGCGCGTCGCCGAAGTCTCGGCGCGCTTCACCCTGGACGCCATGCCCGGCAAGCAGATGGCGATCGACGCCGACCTCAACGCCGGGTTGATCACCGACGAGGACGCCCGGCACCGCCGCTCTGAGATCGCCCGCGAGGCCGACTTCTACGGCGCCATGGACGGTGCATCGAAGTTCGTCAAGGGCGATGCGATGGCCGCTGTGGTCATCACCGCGATTAACCTCATCGGCGGCATCGTCGTCGGGATGCTGCAGCATCACCTTGGCTTCAGCGCCGCCACCCACCACTATTCGCTGCAGACCGTCGGTGACGGTCTCGCCGCCCAGATCCCGGCGCTGCTGATCTCGGTCGCCACCGGCATCATCGTCACCCGCTCGGGCTCCAAGTCCGACCTCGGCACCGAGATCGCCACCCAGATCCTCGGCCAGCGCAAGGCGCCGCTGGTGGCCGGCGGTGCGATCATCGCGTTCGCGCTGGTCCCGGGACTGCCGAAGATCCCGTTCCTGCTGATCGGCGGGATCCTGTTCGCGATCGGCTGGGGGCTGCGCAAGAACGGGATCGAGGCGTTCACCGCCAAGCCCGCCACCCCGGCGCTGCCCGCGGCCGCCGAGGGCGATGCCAAGTCCACCCCGCGCGACGAGGTGATGCGGGAACTGCCGATCGACCCGCTGGAGCTCGGCATCGGCTTCGGGCTCGTGCCGCTGGTGGACCGCGGTTCCGGCGGGACGCTGGTCCGGCGGATCTCACTCATTCGCCGCCAGATCGCCGGCGAGCTCGGCATGGTGATCCCACCGGTGCGGATCCACGACGAGATCGACCTCGACTCGCACGAGTACATCTGCAAGGTCCGCGGCACCGAGGTCGCCCGTGGCCGGGTGATGGCCGGCCACAAGCTGGCGATGGACCCCGGGGACGCGGTCGGCAACCTGTCGGGCATCCCGACCACCGAGCCCGCGTTCGGCCTGCCTGCGGTGTGGATCGCCGAGTCCCAGCATTCCGAGGCCGAGGCACTCGGTTACACGGTCGTCGACGCCGAGTCGGTGATCGTCACCCACCTCACCGAGACGATCCGTCAGCACGCCGACACGCTGCTCACCCGCCAGGACGTTCGCCAGCTGCTCGACCAGCTCAAGGAGTCCAACGAGGCGGTCGTCACCGAGGTCGTGCCTGACATCCTGTCGCTCGGTGAGATCCAGCGCGTCCTGCAAACTCTGTTGTCAGAGGCGGTGTCGATCAGGGATCTCGGCGCTATTGTCGAAGCAGTGGGTGACAAGGCGCGGATCACGCGCGACACCGGGCTGCTGGCCGAATACGCGCGGCAGGCGCTCGGGCGTGCGATCACCGCTCCCCACATCGGTGCCGATCACACCTTGCGCGCAATAACCCTCGATCCGGCGATTGAGCAGGAAGTGGCCACGTCGATAACCCAGACGACCGACGGTGAGTACCTGGCGCTGGACCCAGCTCGGGCCCAGGCGCTGCTGGGCGCGGTCCGCAGCCAGTCCGACCATGCCGCCGCCCGTGGCGGGATCCGGCCGGTCCTGCTGTGCTCGGCACGCGTGCGCCGTCACCTCCGCCGGCTCGTGGAATCGGCGGTTCCGCACCTGGCAGTGTGCTCCTATAACGAGATCGCCTCCGGGATCAGCGTGGAGACCATCGGGGTGATCACTGCATGAGTGATCCGTTCCCGTCCCCGTCCGAGGAAGCCCGGGAAGGCAACCCGGACGGGGTGCGCACCTATCGGGGGCGCACGATCGAGGAACTGATTCCACGTATCAAGGCCGAGTTGGGACCGGACGCCATCATCCTGCGTGAGCGCGAGGGGCTCATGGGGGGAATCGGCGGCTTCTTCGCGCAACGCTGCGTGGAGATCGACGCCCAGGCCGCGCCCCGGGTGAGCATCTACGACGACGACTACGACGAGGACGACGAGCTCAGCGACGAGGAGTACGCGGCGCTGGACGAGGAGTTCGCGTCCGCGCCCCCGATCCGTCCCCAGCTGTCGGCCGGCGCACCCCCCGCGCCGCCCGAGCCCGAGATCGAGCTGCCCCCGGCGTCGCCGGTGCCGCCCGCCTCCGAGCTGCCGCCGCCATCGGAGATCCCGCCGGCCGCTGCGCCTGCGGTCGAGGAGGAGGCCGAGCCCGAGCTGGAAGCCGAGCCGGAACCGCAGCCGGCACCCCCGGCGACGTCGGCCAACGGCGCCGACCCAGCGCCACCGGCCCACCCGGGTTCGCCGTTCCTGGACGAGGCCTCGTTCGCGGCGCGCCTGGAGGAGGCGACGTTCGCCGTCGGGGACGAGCCCGAGGCGGTCGCTGAGCCCGACGTCGAGCCCGAGCCACAGCCCGAGGCGGCCCGTCCGTCGTTCATCGCCTTCGACGAGCTCGACGACGTGTGGTCGGCCAGCTCGTCGCCGGAACCGGAACCGGAACCGCAGCCCGAGCCAGAGGCAGAACCCGAGCCGGAGCCGGAGCCGGAGCTCTTCACGGAGGCCGAGCCGGAACCGGGGCCCGAGCTCTTCACGGAGGCCGAGCCGGAACCGGAGCCCGAACTGTTCACGGAGCCCGAGGCCGAGGCCGAACTCCTCACGCAGCCCGAGCCGGAGCCTGAGGCCGAGCCCGAACTCCTCACGCAGCCGGAGCCCGAGCCGGTCCCCGAACCCGAGCCGCCCCGGCCCGCGCTGGCACTTGACCCCGCCCCCTGGCTGGCGTTCGCCGCCGATTCGCCCCTCATCCCCACCGCACCCGCCCTCCGATCCCACGAGGTCGAGGTTCCCGCTGGACGCCCGCAAACCGGCGCCCCACCGCCCTCGGCCGGAGGGCTGACCCCGGCGACGCCGGCCCCACGCCAGACCGAGAG
>JBAWFG010000319.1:0-1543 GCA_049591655.1 Solirubrobacteraceae bacterium | reverse complement strand
GGCCGGTGCCGATCCGGTGGCGGCCGCCGCGTCGCTGGCCGACTTCCGCGGGGCCCGGCGGCGGATGGAGCGGGTGGGGGTGACCGCGACCGGCGCCGAGGTCTATGACGACTACGCCCATCACCCGACCGAGGTGGCGGCGGCGGTTGCCGCGGCCCGCACACTGGCGCCCCGGCGCCTGGTCGCCGTGTTTCAGCCCCACCTGTTCAGCCGCACCCGGGCGCTCGGTGCCGGCTTCGGGCGCGCCCTGGCCGCCGCCGACGCCGTTGTCGTGCTGCCGATCTATCCCGCCCGCGAGCGCGCCGAGGACTTCCCCGGGGTCAGCGGACGGCTGGTGGCCGAGGCCGCGGCCGACGCCCCGGGACGCCGGGCGGTGGCCTGGATGCCGGGCTTTGACCCGGCCCGGGAGTTCCTCACCGCGTCGCTGCACCCCGGCGACCTGTGTCTGATGATGGGCGCGGGGAACATCGACGCGCTCGGACGCTCGCTGGTGGCCTGAACCGGCACCGAAAGCTGCCGGTCGGCGGTCTACCCTGGCTGGCGGATGACTGCGCTTCCCCACGGCATCCAGCGCGACTTCCCGCTGGCCCGGTTGACCACGATCCGGACCGGTGGTGCGGCGGAGTTGTTCGCCCGCCCGGGCACGCTTGAGGAGCTGGAGGCGGTCCTCGCGTGGGCCGCGCAGGACGGCGTGGAGGTAGGGGTCGTCGGGTCTGGGTCGAACCTTCTGGTGGCGGACTCCGGCGTCCACGGCCTCGTCCTGAAACTTGACCACGAGCTCAGTCAGATCACCATCGATGGGTCCCGCATGCATTGCGGGGGTGGCGCCCGCCTGCCCGCGGTCTCTGCCCAGGCGGCCCGCGCTGGGCTCACCGGGATCGAGTTCGGGGTCAATATCCCGGGCACGGTCGGCGGCGCCGTGCGGATGAACGCCAACGCCTACGGAGGCGAGCTGGCGCGGGCGCTGGACTGGGTCGATGTCACGAGTGCCCACGGCACCGTGCGCCGGCGCCCCGATGAGCTCGGCTTCGCCTACCGGCGCTCCGGCCTGGCGGCGGGCGAGATCGTCGCCCGGGCCGCGTTTGCACTGGCGCCCGCGCCCACCGAGGAGGTCAAGCGCACCCTGGGCGAGATGCGGGCCAAGCGCCGGGCGGCGCAGCCGTCGGGGATCAAGACGTTTGGATCGACGTTCAAGAACCCCTCAGATCCCCGTGCCGAGGGCCGCAGCGCCGGTCAGCTGCTGGAGGCGGCCGGCTGCCGCGGGCTGCGGATCGGGGGGGCGGGCTTCTCCGACAAGCACGCCAACTTCGTGGAGAACCTCGATGGGGCCACGACCGCTGACGTGATCGCGCTGATGGCCGAGGGCCGCCGGCGGGTCAAGGACCAGTTCGGCGTCGAGCTCGAGCCCGAGGTCCAGGCGCTCGGTCCGGTGTCGTTCCCGGCCGAATGGGCGAACCGGTGATCGGCGGACGCCGCCAGTCCGCGGCCGTGCCCCGGCGCCGCCCAAGCGGCGGCGGAGCGACGCGCCTGCCCGCGCACGGGC
>JBAWFG010000318.1:0-10324 GCA_049591655.1 Solirubrobacteraceae bacterium | reverse complement strand
GAGCACCTCGACCTCGTCGAGCGCTATCCCAACGTGCACGTCGACACGACCATGGTCGGCACGCCGTTCATGAACCAACTCGCCCCGCTGCCGCCGGACGTCGTGGCGCGGCTGTGCGCGCTGCGGGAGCGCGTGGTGCTGGGCAGCGACTTCCCGAACATCCCGTACGAGTTCGCGGTACAGCTCGACGCGCTCGAGCGCCTGGACCTCGGCGAGGACTGGTTGCGCGCGGTGTGCTGGACGAACGGGGCGCGGTTACTGGGTAGCGTGTGATCGATGATTGACATCGCCGCCGAGGTGATCCTCGCTCTCGCGCTGCTGGCCCTGGTCTTCGTCCCCCAGTGGCGCCGCCGCGCGCAGGCCCGCCGGGCCGGGGCGACGACGGCCCCCTCGTCCGGCATGGTGGGCACGCCCAACCCGGCCGTGCCGACGCCGGCCGCCGCGCCCGACCATCGCACCGGCATCGTGGTCAGCGGTCGCGCGCCGCTGGAGTTGCAGGTGTGCGGGCTGCCCGCGCTGGCCTGGCAGCGGGCCGAGCACGCCCCGAACACCTACCAGGGCATGCGGCTGTCGCTGATCGTCGACGCCGGCGTCGGGCTGCCGGTGCTGCACATGTTCCACCGGGCCGGGTTCCTGCGACCGTTCGCCGCCGCGCACGGACCGGCCGGCATCCCCGCCCTGGACGAGCGGTACCGCATCTCCGGCGACCTCACGTCGTGGCGGCAGGTGCTTGGCGCACCCACCGTCCAGCAGGCCCTGCTGGCCTACCCGCTGCAGGCGCTGTGGGTGTTCGGCGGCCGGCTCACGTTCGTGTCGAACGACGGGGTGCATCTCGACCCGGACGCCGTGTCGGGGCTGGCCGGCGTGGCGGCCGCGGTCATCTCGGCGATCCCCGCGCAGATCACCGGGGCGGCAGCCGCCCCGCCGCCCACCGCGTCCGTCGGCACCGACCCGACCGATCCCGACGCGGTCGTGGCGACGGTGCTGGCGCGCTCGGAGCTGACCCCGGAACAGCAGCAGGCGTTGCTTGCGCTGGTGCGCGCGAACAGACCCAGGCCGTGACCACGCCGGCCAAGGACCACTCGCGCGCCGACCGGCTGCGCGAGCACGCCGCGCTCGTCGAGACCGCGACGCGGGCCGTGCGGGCGATGGCGCTGGTGGTGCGCGGCCGCGAGGCTCGGGCGTGGTCCACGGCCGAGCCGCCGGAGATGCTGTTCGCCCGGACGGCCGTCGACGAACGGTCGCTGCCAGCGGCGGTGTGGGTCGCGCTGCGGCGCGACGACGTCGCCGGCGCCGTCGACACGATGCAGGCCGTCTCGCAGCGGTCGTTCCTGGTCGCAGCCCGGGAGGAGATGGGCGAGGGCTACCGGCTGCAGACGATCGAGGAGCGCCGGCCGCTGCCCGAGGTGGAGCTGCTGCTGGCCCAACTCGCCGAACTGCTGGCGATCCCGCCGGACGTGCTGGCGGTGCTGGCCGACTGGGGTGCCGAGGATCCGCGCACGCAGCCCGAGATCGACGAGCTGCTCGACCGGCGGTTCGGGGCGCCCGGTGCGGCGGCTGCGGTGCCCGAGCCGGAGCCGGCGCCTGGGCCTGGGCCCGACGGTGCCGGGCTGACCATGACGGTGGCGGAGGCGGTCGACGTGCTGCAGCTCAGCGAGGCCCAGGCCAAGGTGCTCAGCACGCTGGTGCGCCGGGTCGGAGTCACGATCACCGGTTGAGTTGCCCGTACCGCTACGCTGGAGAAGTAGACACGACCAGGGGGTGAATGGTCTCGACTCCGTTCGTCGAGACAGGAGAAGCGGGCCGAGGACCGCATTGCTGACCTCGTTAAAAAAGCGATGCACAAAAAAATAAGCGCCGATTCCAATCGCGCTGATCTCGCTCTCGCTGCCTAACCAGCGAAGCGGATCTGTCAGCCCGGGTTCGTCACCGGCCCGGTCGCTGGCATCAGCTAGGTGACTCACCGTCCTCCGCGGCCGCGGAGGTGGACGGGACAACTCACAGCGGCTGGGCCCGTCGCACCGGCTTGTGCGCATGACCGGTGGGGCCGAGTAGGGGCGAAGCGCACTGCGCCCGGAGAAGTCCTGTTGAAGCGACGGAGGACGCGGGTTCGATTCCCGCCACCTCCACGAACGAACACGCCTATGGACAAGGTCGGCTTTCGTCGTGAAAGCCGGCCTCGTCTATCCCTACGCCCCCGCACATCTCGCGCGGCGTGTGGGCAGCCTGCACGATCGGATGGTCGCGGCACCGAACGGTGCCGCGTCCACCCGGTATTCCCGGCCCTCGATGCGCCGCGAGCGCTCCTTTCCCGTTCGGACGGCGGACGTTCGGACCGCCTGAACGATGTCGTTCAGCCGGCACATTGTGGTCACCCGTCACGGGGTGCGGCACGCCGCTGGTAGCTGCTCACTGGTAGGGGTCGGTGATCTCGCGTAGCCGGGTCAGCGTGGCCTGGAGTTGGGCCCACTGCCGGTTCCCGATGTGCGCACGCCACTCGCCCTCGACTTCGGCGACGGTCGCTTCGGCGACCGGCCGGGCGGCCAGCGCGCGCTCGGCGAGATGGACGAGGCGTGCCCGGGCGTCGGCCGGGTCTGGGGTCCGGCGAACGTAGCCATTGCGTTCGAGCTGCTCGACCAGAAAGCTCGCCGTTTGCTTCGTCACTTGCGCGGCCTCGGCAAGTTGGCCGAGCCGGGTGCCATGGGGGCCAACGCGTTGCAGGATGCGGCCCTGGGCAGGGGTGATGTCGTCGAATCCGGCGACAGCGAGGGCTTGGAACACGCGGCTCTCCAACAACCGGTAAGGGATGAACAGCAGCAGCCCGACGTTGAGCTGCTCGTGTCGCGCGTCATCGATCGTTGTCATCGAACCCCTTGACGGTAGTCAGAGCATCGAACTAACTTCGTCAGAGAATCGTACTATTACTTCGACTTCTCGGAGGCCTCGGTGATCCATCAATCCCCCGAACTGATGTCAGAGGACGACGCATGGGCCGAGACCGACCGACAACGATTGGACCTGGCCGACCTTCTCGAAGGCCTCTCCGTTCAGCAGTGGTCGCTGCCGTCGTTGTGTGCCGGGTGGCGAATCCGGGACGTGGCCGCGCACCTCGCGCTCGCGCACACCGGTCCACAACGAGCTGCCATCGACCTCGTGCGGGCCGGTGGCCGATTCCAAACGATGATCTACGACGCCGCTCGCCGGCACGCGGCACTGCCTCCCGCCGAGCTGAGTGCCGAGATCCGGGCGATGGCCGGCTCTCGCCGACGGGCGCCGGGGATCAGCTACCTCGAGCCGCTGCTCGATGTCCTGGTGCATGGCCAGGACATCGCGGTTCCACTCGGGCGCCTCCGCCCCATGCCGACCGATGCTGCGGCCGCCGTCGCCACGCGGGTCTGGACCATGCCATGGCCGCTGGCGACAACCTTCCGCGCCCGTAGGCGACTGCGCGAGGTGAGCCTGGAGGCCACAGACATCGAGTGGTCAGTCGGTGTGGGCGCGCCCGTTCGAGGGCCCATCAGGGCCCTCCTGATGCTGCTGACCGGCAGAACCGCTGCCATGAACGAACTCACCGGTCCTGGGCTCGGGAAGGTTCCGGAGATCGCTGGGCATTCCCCACGTCACGTCGAAGATCGCCCAGCTGGCCGGTCCACCGGAACTCAGGATGCGCAGTGACCTCCGACGTCGTGGTTCCAGTCGTCCTCGACCTGCAGCTTCCGGCCGGCATCCTCGGGCCCACGCCGATCGCGGCGGACGTCCGCTGCTTTCTCGTCCCGCACGACAGCGGAGTGCTCATCGTCGATGCCGGTCCTCCTGGCTCCGCTCCAGCGCTGGCGCGCGGGCTGGAGGCGCTTGGCGCGGTCTGGAGCGACGTCACCGATGTCGTGCTCACCCACAGCCATTTCGATCACACCGGGGGCCTGCCCGCCCTGCTCGCGACCGCGTCGGCGGCCGCCGTGTGGGCCGGCGCCCACGATGCTCCGGACATCGCGGCCCAGGCCGGACACCCGGTGACGCCATTGGCAGACGGGGCTCGTCTCCGCGGCATGCATGTGGTTGCGACGCCCGGCCACACCCCCGGACACATATCTATGCTGGACCAGAGTGGAGGCCTGCTACTCGTCGGAGACGTGGCGGGAGTGCTCGGCGGAACCCTCGGGCGCGCACCCGCCGCCTTCACCGCAGATCCCGAGCTGGCAGAACGCAGCCTGCATCGCTTGTGCCGTCTCGGCGCCGACCGTGCGCTCTTCTCCCACGGCCCAGAAATCGCCTCCGGGGTATCCCAGCTGCAGGCACTGGCCGATACGGCTCGGCCGAGTCGCCCGTGACGCGACCGCACGTCTGATCGCGCGCCGCGGCGCGACGCCGACGTTGACCACCTCGTGGCCAACGCGCTGCAGGCGCCCGTCCGCTCCGCGTGGCACGTGCGGCTGCGCCTGCCGTCCAACTGGCCCTGGGCGCGCCGACTGGCTCGACCTGTTCACCGCCGCGGTGGACCCACCGGCGGAGTCGTTCGGAACCCGTAGCGTCAGCGAATCACGAGATGCCGGCCGAGAACGTGCCCCCACTGTCGAGCCGGACCTGACCTCCACCGCAGAGGTTGGGCACCTGAGCGGATCCCTGTAACACGAGGACGCTGCTCTGACTGCCGCTGGGGTACCACTGCGAGTTCGGCACCGTGTACGAGGACGTCGGCATGCCCACCCTGAAGGTCGTCTGGGACGGCGATGCTCCAGACACGCAATGGACTGTGAACACGACGGCCGGGCTCGACACCGTCACCGAGAAGGTTCTGTTGTTGCCCGGGGACGTGAAGTCGTAGCCGACTGACAGCGCGGTGCCGGGCGAGACCTTGAGGTCGCCTTCCATGGCTTGCGGGCCCATCGTTACGGAGCTGGGGCAGATCGCCGTCTTGGTGCCGCTCCAGGACCCCGAGGAGCCGTTTGCCGTGTAGTGCCAGCGGAAGTTGAGTTTGGTGCCGCTCGGACAGGGCGGCGTGCAGCCGGATTCCGTCTTCTGGATGAAGGAGATTCCCGGTCCGGCGCTGCCGTCGGGCAGCCTGGTGGCGGTGCTAGCCGAGACGACGTCGCCGTTCTGTGCGCTGATCGCGATGACGTCGACGAAGCTGGCACCGGTAATCGGCACCGAATCCCGCACGATCGGCGTACCGCCGTTGATCACGACGACTTCCGGATTTGCCACGCTGCCCGCCGGGAAGTTGGTGTACGTGAAGCTGACCCCGCTACAGCCGATGCTGATCGACACCGCCGGGGCTGTGCCGCCACCGCCCGAGTCCCCCGCCAATGCCGGTGGCGCGAACAACACGGCGGCGAAGCCGGTCACCACGAGGCCGAGCAACCCCCGACCGAGTCGATTTCTGCCACGCATCACGGCGTAATTCCCCTCCCCGTTTGTTCACGCGACAGACGCCGTGTGAACGGTCTCGCTGTCCGGTGTCTCGTAGGCCGTCGGGGATGGCCGCACACGCAACGCGCCGATCGCTCGGACTACGCCGCTGCTGACGAGCAGCTTTTGGGACACCCTCCATTCGTCTGCAGGTTCGACTTCCCGTCGGCGAGACGGGGTCGCATCCGTCCAGGACAACCTAATGCCGGGGCGACCGGAGAGCCAGACCCTCAGGCCCCGGCGCCAGGCCGCGAGCGCAGCGCCAGTCCTGTCGGCCTTCGCCAGCACGGCGGACCGCAAGAGCCCGACGCAGACGACGGGGCTCGCCTCCCCGGCCTTCCTGCAAATAGTGGTTCGTTGACCGGCTCAGCGGCGGTCAACGAACCACTATTTGCCGCGTAGCCGTCAAGTCGCCTCAGCTGAACATGTCGGTAGATCTGGGCGAGGTGCCACTGGACGGACGTTGGGTGCTGACGGCCACCTCGGTCGACAACCTGTCCACGAAGGGTAGTAGCCAGTCGGGGTGTTCTCGGCAGACCTTCTCGAGGGCGTCGGCCGCGCGCATCCTCAGCCACGCGTCGTCCTCGAAGAGGCAACCGTAGAGTTCCTCGATCCGGGACGGTTCTGCTCGCACGAGATCGATCACGTCAGTCACGCGGCCCAGGCTGTTCGACTTCCCGCCGACGGCCAGCATCGTTGCAAGGTCGTGCGCCATGGCGTCCGCTACTGCCGCACGTTGTACGCGATCGACGTGACGACGAAGCGGCCGTACGTCCACTCGCCGGTCGCGTCGATCCAGTTGGCGTCGCCGTGCGTCGCGACCCGTACTCCGTCCACGTCACCGTATGCCGAGAGGGGCGTCGACCAGAGCGCGGCGCCGCCCTCGCGGTCGTGGGCGCGGTCCGCGGACACGAAGCCCACGAGGTCGCCGGCCTCGTCGAAGGTCAGGGTTGCTGCCACCGCGAAGCCGGCGTTGCGGAACTCGGCACGGACCGATCGCTCGTCGATCGCCTCGAAGGTGAACGGCAGGTCCAGTGCTGCCGCCGGGGCGAGCACCAGCACGTCATTCATCAGCGTGACAGTTTCGTCGTGGGTGATGCCGGCGCCCGACTTGTTCACCATCGGGACGAGTCCTGCGATCCGTACCTGGAACGTAGCGGCGCCATCCACGTATTCGTGCAGGACATCGATCGGGACGCCGCCCCTTCGGGCCTGCATGTGGAAAAGGCGCGCCGGGGGCCCGAAGAACTCGTACTGCACGGCACTCGCCTGCATCCAGGGCGACGTGGCGGAAGTGCGCATCTGTGCTGCGAACTCCACCCGCAGGTTGCGGACGCGCGGCCGTCCGACCGCCCTCATGCGGCGCAGGTAGGTCTGCATCGGGGCTGGAAGCGGCAGCAGGTCCGCCTCGGTCACGAGCCCGTTCGGCGGGACGGGGCGCGCGAGGAGCGTCGCGTGATCACGCGCGAAGCGGGAGCGGAAGCTTCCGGGACGCGCGGCGAGTAGGCGGGGCAGAAGCATGAACGCGGCGATCAGCGCTCCGATCGAGAGCCCGTGGACGCGTCGGTCGGGCAGCCAACGGCGCGTCCGATCGTCTGCCGGGCGCAGCCTCATGGTGACGATGGTGCACCCTTCCCGCCGAACACAACGCTGGTTGATCGTTGCCGGACCGGGCTGAGTGACGCCGATCGGTCAGGATTTCGTACTTGTCGGGCTCGGCACCAGAAGTCCGTCCGCGCTCACGCCTCAGCCGGCTGCCAGACCGGCTGCTAGAGGGGAAGCTTGTAGCGCAGGATCCCCGGTCCCTCGGAGCGTCCGGACAGGATGCGGGCGAACTCGACGGCGTCGACCTCCTGCGGATCGCCGCCTGATCCGGCGTAGAACTCGCCGCCGGCAGGACCGGTGAGGGTAAGGGTGAAGGGCTCGCCGTGCCGCCGGGACCATTCGGCGAGGATGTCCTCGACGATCCGACCGTCGTGCTCGGGTGTCAGCTCGGGCGCTGTTCCCGCGGCTCGCGCAATGTCCATGCGGTGCATCCAGACGTCGCGGGTGAACCCCATGTCGAACAGGTAGCGCAGCGGCTGCCAGCCGATGTGCACCCCGAGCCCGGTACCGATCGGCAGCAGGGGCAGGGCCCGGACGGGCGCCGGCATGCGGCGGCGCGAGGTGAGCGCCGCCGCGGCGTGCCGCTCCCACAGGTCCGGCAGCATCGCCGGCGTCCATTCGGTACGGGCGCGCACCTGGGCCTCGTTGACGCCGTCCACCCAGTGGTCGCCACCGATCTCCGCGGTCAGGTGCCGTCCGGCGCGTAGCTGACGGAGGAACTCCAGCGGGCTGGCCTGGGCCTGCGCTGAGCCGATGAGGTGGACGGCGATGTCGCGCACGGTCCACCGGCCGCAGTCGGTCGGTGCCTGCCACTGGCCGCCGGTAAGGCCCTGGAGCTGGGCCAGGAGGCGGGCGTTCTCGTCCGCGGTGAGGCGCATCGCCTCGGCGTGATCGATGCGGCGGATCTCGTCGGTCTTTGTCGGTGTCGGGATCATGATGTCTCCTCCGGGGTGAAGTGGTCGAGGAACGTGTTGAGCAGGGGCTCCAGGTGCCGGGTCCAGCGGTCGCCGCCGGGATCGTTGGCGACCTGTTGGCCGCCGAGACCGGCCACGAGCGCGGTGTAGACGTCGACGTGGGCCGGTGTCCCGACACCGAGGGCCGCCAGCAGGCCCACGCTGCGATCGATCAGACGGCGAGCCAGGACGTAGGAGGACGACGAGGGTTCGAAGCCGGGAATGGTCCGCTGGAACAGCAACTGCTGGCGGGGCGGATTCTCGACCGCGAAGTCGAGCACGACCCGGGAGAACTGCAGCAACTGCTCCCGCGCCGTGCCGCTCGGAGCGACGCCGTCCAGACGGGCCAGCAGGTGCTCGTACGCCTGGGCGTACATCGCGTCGTAGAGGTCCAGCTTCGATGTCACGTAGCCGTACAGCGACGGCTGTCGGATACCGACGCGGCGCGCCACCTCGTGCAGCGACACCGCGCCGAGCCCTGACTCCTCGGCGATCCCCCACGCCACGAAGAGGATCTCGTCGCGGCGCCGGCTGCGGCGGTCGGAGATCGACGTGCTGGTCACGGCGCCTACCTATCAGTGATAGCTCTAGCGCCTATCATCGATAGTTTGCGCGTCGGTGTCAAGCCATGCTGTCCCTCGGCGTATGCCTCGATCGCCGGGTTTCGCAGCGCTGCGAACCTCCTCGCTGCGTCAGTGCGTCAGTGCGTCAGTGCGTCAATGCGTCAGGGCGTCAGGGCGTCCTCGCGGGCGCACTTGGGGAGCAGGAAGGTCAGCGCGAAAGAGACCAGGCCGAGCCCCGCGGCCACCCACATCGCCGAGGCGGCCGCGTCGCGGAAGTGCCCCGCGGTGGTGTGCGCCCCGCTGCTGCCCAGAGCGTGGTAGAAGATCGTTCCGAGCACGGCGACGCCGAACGCCCCGCCGAGTTGCTGCACCGAGCTGAGCACGCCGGACGCCGAGCCGGACTCGCGCTCGTCCACCCCGGCCAGGACGATGTCGAAGAACGGCGCCATCGTCAGCCCCAGGCCTAGTCCCATGACGGCCAGCGCCGGCGTCATGGCCAGGATGCCTACGCCGTCCCCGGCCAGGTGCAGGGTGAGCACGAGCCCCGCGAGTCCGGCGACGCTCACCAGTTCGCCGGTCAGCATCACCCGTCGGCCGAACCGGGCGTTGAGCGGCTGGGCCACGATGAAGCCGACCACCATCCCGACCGCCTGGCCGATTCCGGCGAGCCCGGCCTTGAGCGGGCTGAAGCCCAGCCCGACCTGCACGAGCAGGGTGAAGACCAGGCTCTCGCCGAGCAGCGAGCCGAAGATCGACGTACCGGTGGCCAGTCCGGAGGTGAACGCGCGCTTGCCGAACAGCGACGGGGTGACCAGCGTCGCGCGCCCCTGCCGGTCGCGGACCCGCTGGTCGAGGATGAAGCCGGTGAAGCCGGCCACGCCCGCACCGATCATCAGATAGGTCCACAGCGGCCAGCCGGACTCCCGGCCCTGGATCAGTGGGTAGATCACGAGCACCATCGACACCCCGGCGAGGACGGTGCCGAACACGTCGACGCGCAGCGTCCGGTCCGGCCGCGCCGCGGGCAGCAGTCGGGCCCCGGCGACGAGCGCGGCGGCTCCGATCGGGACATTGACGGCGAAGATGGTTCGCCAGGACCAGCCGAACAGGTCCGCATCGACCAGGAATCCAGCCAGGATCGGACCGCCGACCGCGGACAGCCCCATGATCGGACCGAAGGCGCCGAAGGCCTTGGCGACCTCGGCCGGGGGGAACATCTCCTTGATCAGGCCGAGACCCTGCGGCAGCATCACCGCGCCGAGCAGGCCCTGCAGCGCCCGGAAGGTGATCAGCATCTCCGGGGACCGCGACGAGGCGCACAGCAGCGACATCGTCGTGAAGCCGGCCATGCCGACCAGGAACATGGTGCGGCGGCCGAAGATGTCGCCCAACCGCCCGCCGATCAGCAGGCCGGCTGCCATCGCGATCGTGTAGGCGGCCGAGAGCCACTGGATCAAGGTATGGCCACCGCCGAGGTCGCGCACGATGGTCGGCCCGGCGATAGAGGTGATCAGCGCGTCCATCAGATCCATCACCTCGGCAGCCAGGAGCACGAACAGCGCGGGCCAGCGCAGGGCGTACCCGAGGGTCGTGGTGGTCCGCCCCGGCTCGGTGACCTCGACGTTCATTGCGCCCCTCTTCGAACAGTGTTCGTCAATCTCGACGAACACTGTTCTACGGCCGAACAGCGTTCGTGTCAACCTCGGATATCGTCATCGCGTGACACGAGGCGGGCGGGAACACCAGCGGGAGCGCGGCGGGGAGCACCCGCGCGAGCGCGGCAGGCAGGGCCCCGCC
>JBAWFG010000317.1:0-5326 GCA_049591655.1 Solirubrobacteraceae bacterium | reverse complement strand
GGTCAGGAACATGTACCGCTCGAGCTTGAGCGGCGGGATCCACGGCGTCCCGGCGTGCAGGCGGTAGGGCAGCGCGACGAACGCGCGAAGATCGTCCCGTCCCTTGACGGTGCTGACTGCGATCGGCATCGGCGCAACCGTAGCGGAGGTGTAGGTCAGTGAGCTCGCCCGCGCTTGACCACGTTCAGATCGCCGCGCCTCCCGGGTGCGAGACGCAAGCCCGCCGTTTCTATGGCGAATTGCTGGGGCTGACCGAGCTCGCCAAGCCGCCCGCGCTGAGGGCCCGAGGCGGGGTGTGGTTCGCACTCGGGGCCGGCGCGCAACTCCATATCGGGGTCGACCAGGACTTCAGCCCGGCCCGCAAGGCCCATCCGGGCCTGCGGGTCGAGCGTCATCAACTGCGAGAGCTCGCCGACACCCTCGGCCGCGCCGGCGCGCCCGTCACCTGGGACGAGGAGCTACCGGGTTACGAGCGCTTCTACACCGCCGACCCGTGGGGCAACCGCCTGGAGCTGCTGGCCACCGCCGCGGAGGCCGGCCCCTGAGTGCAGCCGGCATCCGTCCGGGGTGACCGTGTTGCAAAAGCGGCGTCCAGCGCCGCGTTTGCAACACGAATAGCGGCGATCGCCGGTTCGGGCCGCTCCGCGAGCTACGCGGCCTGCTGCAACCCCGAGTCCTCGTGCTCGCCGCTGCCCCGGACCAGCGGACCCTGGTAGGGACCGGGCTTGGGCCGCGCCTTGCCACCCGGGAAGGCGAGACGCAGGATCGTGCGCTGGACCATTCCGAGCTGCTGGTGGAAGGGTCCCGAGTTGTACGGCAGCTCGTAGCGCTCGCAGATCTCGCGCACCTTGGGCGCGATCTCGCCATAGCGGGTGCTCGGCATGTCAGGGAACAGGTGGTGCTCGACCTGGTAGCCGAGGTTGCCGCTGATCACGTGGAACAGCGGGCCGCCGTCGATGTTGGCCGCGCCGAGCAGCTGGCGCACGTACCAGCCCCCGCGGGACTCGTCGTCGGTCTCCTCCTGGGTGAACGTGTAGGTCTGATCGGGGAAATGCCCGCAGAAGATGATCGCGTAGGACCAGACGTTGCGGATCAGGTTGGCGGCGACGTCGGCGGTCAGGGTGCGCATGAACGGCTCCCGGAACGAGCGGCGGTCGATGAGCTGGGAGATCAGGCTGTCACCGGCGAACCGACTGACGCCGAGCCGGCTGCCGCCGGCACGACGGGTTGCCTTGCGCGCCGCTCGCCGGGCCTTACGGCCAAGGCCCTGGGCCCGGCTCTCGTCCCGGTCCTTGGCGGCGATCACGCCGGCCTCGATCGCGGTCATCACCAGGCCGCTGATCACCGGCCACGCGATGTAGTCCTTGACGATCTGGGCGCGGGCCTTGCCGGCGATCCCCTTGAGCTCCTTACGCAGCAGCTTGGGATCCTTCTCCCCCTTACGAATCGCCTCGAAGTTGAGGTCGTGCAGGGCCACCCCCCACTCGAACAGCGACGCCAGGATGAGGTTGTAGATCGGCTGCAGCAGGTAGATCGGGTGCCAGCTCTGACCGGGGTCGATCCGCATGATCTCGTAGCCGAGGTCACGGTCCTTGCCGACGATGTTGGTGTAGGTGTGGTGGATGAAGTTGTGCGAGTGGCGCCACGCCTCGGCGGTCGACGCGGTGTCCCAGTCCCAGGCGCGGGAGTTGATGACCGGATCGTTCATCCAGTCCCACTGACCGTGCATGACGTTGTGGCCGATCTCCATGTTCTCCAGGATCTTGGCCAGGCCGAGCGTTGACGCGCCCAACAGCCACGGCACCCGCCAGCGTGAGGCGATCAGCTCGGCGCGTCCGATCAGCGCCAGCTTGCGCTGGAACGCGATCATCGACCGGATGTAGGTGGCGTCGCGGTCGCCGAGATCGGCCTTGACCTGCTCGTGGAGCTCGTCGAATTCACGGCCGATCGCCTCGATCTGCTCAGGCGTGAGGCGATGCAGCGGGTTCTCGGCGGCATCGGGCGGCGCCGCGGTGACGCGGCCGTTTCCATTCTGGACGGCGGTTGTCATAGGTTCTCCTCGGGTCGCATTGTCAGGTCAGAGTTGGATTTCGATCGGGCCCTCGGGGGCGTGGATGCAGGTGCGGATGACCTCGCCCTCCTCCCCATGGACCTTGCCGTTACGCAGGTCGCGGACCTTGCCGGAGCGCAGCTCGCCCACGCAGGTGTGGCAGATGCCCTCCCGGCAGCCGTAGGGCAGATCGAGGCCGGCGTCCTCGCCGGCCACGAGGATCGGCTTAGAGCCGTCGGACTCGGCCTCGCAGTCGGATTCCAGGAAGGTGATCCTGCCACCCTCCCCCTCATCACCGTCGCCGAGGCCGAGCTTGGGCTGAAAGCGCTCCATGTGCAGGCGCTCGTCGATCGAGGCCTGCTCGAAGTGCTCGCCGAAGTCGTCGAGCATCTCGGTCGGGCCGGAGATGTAGGTCTCCCGCTCGCGCCAGTCCGGGCACAGGCGGTCGAGGTCCTTGGGACCCATCCGGCCGTTGTCGCCGGTCAACTGCTCGTGCAGGACGAACCGCTCGTGACGGTCGGCGAGGGAGCGCAACTCGTCGCCGAAGATGACCTCATCGGAGCGGCGGGCCGAATGCAGGAGCACGACGTCACCGAGCTCGCCGGAGCGGTCGAGGTGACGCAGCATGCTCATGATCGGCGTGATCCCACTGCCGGCGCTGATGAACAGCAGCTTGTCGGGCAGGCGATCGGGGAGCAGGAACTCGCCCTCCACCCCGCCGAGGGACACGATCGTGCCCGGGCGCCCCCGGCGCACCAGGTAGGGCGACACCTTGCCCTCGTCGACGTTCTTGACCGTGATGCTGATCAGCCCGTCGGGACGCTGGGGATCGGAGGTCAGTGAGTAGGCGCGCCAGTGACGGACGCCCTCGATGTCAAGGCCGATGCGCAGGTACTGGCCCGGCTCATGGCCGCCCCAGCGATAGCCCGGCTTGATCAGCACCGTGGCGGCGTCGCCGGTCTCCTTGTGGATCCGCTCGATCCGCCCCCGCAGCTCACGCGTTGACCACAGCGGGTTGATGAGCTCCAGGTAATCGTCGATCAGCAGCGGCGAGCTCAGGGACGCCAAGGCGTCCAGCACTCGTCGCTGAACCGGATGCACATTGGGTTTGGCGCCTCTCTCCGGCATACGTCTCCCTTAGCCTACCCTACTCATGAGTAATATCGGTTTCAGTAGATTGCTACCCGGTTTGTCCCAGAGTGAGACCAGACCGTCTGATGAGATCAGCGGCACCGATCGCCGGACGGGCACCCAGGGGATGCCCCGCTCGGTCCGGGAGCAGCTGATCCTCCGCGTCGCCGGGCAGGTGTTCGCCGAAGGCGGCTACGACCGCGCCTCGATGGACCGGATCGCCGCTCTCGCCGGGGTGTCCAAGCCGATGCTCTACGCGTACTTCGGCTCCAAGGAGGGCCTGTACGTCGCCTACATCGAGCGTACCGGCGGCGAACTGGTCCAGCGGCTGGTCGGCGCCGAGGCCGGCGACGGTCGCCAGCCGACTCTGCGGTCGGTGATCGGGGAGTTCCTCGCCTTCGTCGAGGAGCACCGCGATGGCTGGACGGTCCTGTTCCGCGAGCTCAACACCCGCCGCCCGCTCGCCGAGCAGGTATCCCAGCTGCGCTCGGAGATCGTGGGCGAGGTTCGCCGGATGCTCGAGGGCGAGGGCGGCCCGGAGCGCACGGGCCTGGCGCCTCCGGCATCGGAGGGGATCGCGGAGGCGATCGTCGGCGCCGGCGAGGCGCTGGCCAACTGGTGGCTGGAGCGACCCGGTGTCGGCCGCGAGGACGTCACCGACTGGTACGTGGGCCTGGCGCGGGCGGCGATCGCCGCCGCCATCCGCCGCGACGATCATTGATCGTTGCCGCGGCCGCTGCAACGAGCGCTCAGTGCCAGGCGAGGTGCCCCGCCGACAGCACGTTGAGCTGCCCGTCGAGACCGGTGATCGACAGCAGCCGGCGCACCGCCGGGGATCCCGGCGTGAATGAGACCCGCAGGCCCGGCCGCTCGGGCAACGCGAAGGCGACCAGCGGGTCGAGCCCCGCCAGGTCGGCGAACTGCAGACGCTCGAGGTCGATCAGCACGGTGCTCGCCTGGGTGACCTCCCGGCACGCGAGCTGGTGGGCGAGCGCCGGCGCGGTGCTGAGATCGAGCTCGCCGCGGAGCATGACCAACGCCTCGTCCTCGTGCCGCACCGTGGCCACGTGAAGCGTCGGAGAACTCATGTCGGGATTCTTCACCAAAATCCCGGAAATTGCCACTCGTAGGCGGTTAGAGGATCTTTTCCAACCCGACGACGGGGGACGTCGAGAGTCCGGGAACGCGCCGGACCGCCAGCAGGACCCCGGGCATGAACGATTCCCGGTCGATGGAGTCATGGCGGATCGTCAGCGTCTGTCCGACGTCCCCCAGGATCACCTCCTGGTGGGCGACCAGTCCGGGCAGGCGGACCGAGTGGATCGGCACCTCGTAGCCGTCTCCGGCGGCATCCTGCATGAGCGCCGCCGTGCGCGCCGCGGTGCCGCTCGGGCGGTCGAGCTTGCGATCGTGGTGCAGCTCGATGATCTCGGCCCGGGCCATGTGACGTGCCGCCTCGGCGGCGAACCGCATCATCAGCACGGCGCCGATCGCGAAGTTGGGGGCGACGAACACGTTGGCGCCCGCGCCGGCGAGGTCGTCGAGTTCGGCGACGTCGAAGCCGGTGGTACCGATCACGACGTGCACGCCCGCGGTGACCGCCTCACGGGCGTTGGCCAGAGCGGTGGCGGGGATCGTGAAGTCGACGAGCACGTCGGGGCTCGCGTTCAATGCATCGGATAGCGAGACGCCGAGTGCCGGATCGGCGCGGGCGACGAGCTCCATGTCGGGCGCCCCCTCGACCGCCCGGCAGACGGTCTCCCCCATACGCCCCGCCGCGCCCGCGACGGCGACCCTGATCAACGTGTCAGCCATGCCGGCGGCGCCTTGGTCATTCCGACACGGCGGCACTGACCGGCACCCCGGACAGACCGGGGGCAACGGCGGCGAGCGCCTCATCGAAACGGTCCGCCGCGGGACCAATCCCGACCGCCGACAGGCGCTCGGGATCCCACAGCTCCTCGGTGAGCCCGGCCAGATCCTCGATCGTGACGGCGTCGATGCGCTCGACGACCTCATCGATCGGCATCAGCGGCGAGCCGGCGAGGATCTCCGATCCCAGGCGGTTCATCCGGGCGCCGGTGGACTCCAGAGCCAGTACGACGCGCCCCTTGAGGTTCTCCTTGGCGCGTGAGAGCTCCTCCG
>JBAWFG010000316.1:0-1833 GCA_049591655.1 Solirubrobacteraceae bacterium | reverse complement strand
GGCCACCCCTGCCCTCCGCGCCCGCCGGCCACGGCGTGGTGGAACGGATCTGGGTCGCGTCCCGCGCCGGCGCAACCGCCCGGGGACTGGACGCGGCCCGCGCCCTGCCGGGCCGGGGCCTGGACGGCGACCGGCATGTCAGCGGTGATGGGACGTTCCCGTCCGGGATCCCCGGCAGCGCGCTGACCCTGATCGAGGCCGAGGTCTGCGAGTCTTTCGACCCGCCGCTCGGGCCCGACGACCACCGCCGCAACATCGTCACCCGTGGCATGTCGCTCAACGACCTGGTCGGGCATCAGTTCACGGTCGGCGGGGTCCGCTGCCGCGGCATGCGGTTATGCGAGCCGTGCACGGTCGTCCAGGGCTATGCCGGACGTCCGATCCTGCGCGACCTCGTCCATCGCGGCGGCCTGCGGGCCGACATCCTCAGCGAGGGTGAGATCCGCCTCGGCGACACGATCCGGGCCGTGGCCGCGGACGGCGCCCCAGCCGAGCGCTGATCGCCGGACACAAAGCGCCTGCTAAGTTGCGCAAAGCGGTCGAGCCTCGGCCGCGAGGCAGCTCGCTTGGGTCCCGCAGACAGCGGTTCGGGTCAGCCATCGCCTCCCGAAACGTTTGCGGCCCCTGTGCCGCCAAGGAGTGATTCATCGTTATGCAGTCCTTCGCCGACCTCGGCGTATCAAAAACCGTGGTCGACGCCCTCTCCCGTGAGGGCGTGACCGCGCCGTTCGCCGTGCAGAGCCTCGTCATCGGGGACATCCTCGCCGGACGAGACGTCCTCACCCGGTCCCCGACCGGCTCGGGCAAGACGCTCGCCTTCGGGATCCCGCTCGCCGACCTCATCGAGGCCGACGCGCGCCGCCCGGCCGGGCTCATCCTCGCCCCCACCCGGGAGCTCGCCAGCCAGATCGCCGCCGACATCCGCGGCATCGCCCACGCCCGCGCCCTGTCGGTCACCGCCGTCTACGGCGGCGTCGGCCTGGTCAAGCAGTCAAAGCAGGCCGCCCGCTCCCACATCCTCGTCGCCACCCCGGGCCGGCTGGAGGATCTGCTGGCCCGTGGAGCGTTCTCGCTCGACGCGGTGCAGATGCTCATCCTCGACGAGGCCGACCGGATGCTCGACATGGGCTTTCGCCCGGCCGTTGACCGGATCGTCCGCGCCTGCCCGTCCGATCGCCAGACGCTGTTCTTCTCGGCCACGCTCGAGGGTGAGGCGGGAACCACCGCGACGCGCTACACGACCGACGCGGTCCGCCATGAGCACGGCCCGACCGCCCGCCGGGCGGCCGCCGACGTCGAGCACCGCTTCATCCAGGTCAATTCCGAGAACCGGCTCGATGCGCTCGTCGCCGAGTTGGAGGCCGAGCGTGAGCTGGCGCTGGTGTTCGTGCGGACCAAGCATGGCGCCGACCGGCTCGTCAAGCGGCTCGGCCGCCAGGGACTCGACGCCGTCGTTATGCACGGCAACCGCTCCCAGCGCCAGCGTGAGGTGGCGCTGGCCCGGTTTGAGTCCGGCGAGGTCGACACGCTCGTTGCCACCGACGTCGCGGCCCGCGGCATTGACGTAACCGGCATCTCGCACGTGATCAACTTCGATCCCCCCGGCGACCACGAGACCTACGTGCACCGGATCGGGCGCACCGGCCGGGCCGGTCGCTCCGGGGTCGGCATCACGCTCGTCGACGCACACGAACGCCGCGACCTCGTCGCTCTGGCCAACCAGCTCGGGATCGAGCACGGCCTCGGCGGCGGCCCCGCAGCACCGGTGCGCTCCCACGCCAACAACCGACCCCGGCCCCAGGCGGCCGAGTCCGGGCGCCCGCAGCGCCCGGG
>JBAWFG010000315.1:0-6704 GCA_049591655.1 Solirubrobacteraceae bacterium | reverse complement strand
CGACCCCGGCGGCCGCTAGGCCAGCAGCTCGCGCAGCGCGGCTGCCACGTCGTCCTGATCGCCGTCGGTCACCGACGGGCCGAGCGGCAGGCTGAGCGTGCGCTCAGAGATGTCGGTGGCGACCGGGAAGTCGGTGCGGTCCAGGCCGTAGCGATCCCGGTAATACGGGTGCAGATGCACCCCGCGGTAGTGCACACCGGTGCCGATCCGGTGTTCGTTGAGCGCCTCCAGCAGCCCGTCGCGGTCAAGCGGCGCCGATGGCTCGACGAGCACCTGGTAGAGGTGGCGGGCGTGGCGGGTGTCGGGGTCCGGTGGTGCCGGGGTCTGCAGCGGCAGGCCGGCCAGCAGCGCGTCGTAGCGCTCCCACAACTGTGCGCGGCGGTCGATCCAGGCGTCGAGCTGGGGGAGCTGCACGAGCCCCAGGGCCGCCTGCATGTCGGTCATGTTGAACTTGTAGCCGGGCCGGATCACCTCGTAGTGGCGAAAGCCGGCGTCGGAGAACCGTTGCCAGGCGCCCGCCGACAGGCCGTGCAGGGCGCTGCGCTCGACCTCCTCGGCGATTGCCGCCGACGTCGTCGTCAGCGCGCCGCCCTCGACCGTCGAGATGTTCTTGGTGACATAGAACGAGAACGCGGCGATGTTCCCGAACGCCCCGATGCGCCGCCCGTGCCACTCCGCGCCGATCGCGTGGGCGGCGTCCTCGACGACGTGCAACCCCCGGCGGTCGCGCAGCGCGTTGAGCCGGTCCATGTCGACGGGACGCCCGGCGAGGTGCACGGGCATGATCGCCCGGGTCCGCGATGTGATCGCCGACTCGGCGCGGTCGAGGTCGATCAGACCGGTGCGCGGATGGGAGTCGACAAGCACCGGGGTGGCTCCGGCGTGCTCGACGGCGTTGGCCGAGGCGACGAATGTCATCGCCGGGACGAGGACCTCGTCGCCCGCCCCGATGCCCAGCGCCTCGAGCGCCAGGATGAGTGCAGCGGTGCACGAGGACACGCACCGCGTGAACGGCGCCCCGGTGTACTCGCACAGCGCCTGCTCAAAGCGATGCACGCGGGGCCCGGTTCCGACCCAGCCCGAGCGCAGGGTCGCGACGACCTCGGCGATCTCGGCATCGCCGATCGTCGGGGCCCCGAAGATGAGGAACTCGTCACGCACGCCGCGGACTCTGTCACGGCTGAGGGGGACGGTGGTCACACCCAGACCACCAACCGGCTGTGACACGATCGGAGCATGAGCGCCACCGTCCCGACGAGCGCCGCCCCGGCCGCCTCCCCCACTCTCGAGCGCCCGCTGCCGCCCGGGCCGCGCCTGCCCCGGGTGCTGCAGACCGCCGGGTTCATGCTCGGCGGGGCGCGGTTCCTGGAGGCCTGCCGGCGGCGCTACGGCGACGCCGTGACCTTCTCGACCATGTTTGACCAGGGCTTTGTGATGGTCTTCGACCCCGACCTGGTCAAGGCCGTGTTCCAGGGCTCAGGCGATCAGCTGCACGCCGGGGAGGCCAATGCGCTGCTCGGCCCGATCCTCGGCGAGCGCTCCGTGCTGCTGCTCGACGGCGCCGAGCACCTGCGCCACCGCCGGCTGCTGCTGCCGCCGTTTCACGGCCGGCAGATGCTCGGCTACATCGACACGATGCGTACCTACGCCGACGCCGCGATCGACGCCTGGCCGGTCGGCTCGCCGTTCGCGCTGCTTCCAAGTCTGCAGGCACTGACGCTCGGGGTGATCCTCGAGGCGGTGTTCGGGTTCGTTCCCGGACCGGCTCAGGACGAGCTGCGCCGCCGGGTCCGGGCGATGATCGAACCACTGTCACGGCCCGGCGGAATGTTGATGCTGTCCGCCGTCGTGCGCGGGCGCTCGGAGCGCAAGGCGGCGCGGGAGTTCGAGGCCCGAAAGCGCGCCGTCGACGAGGTCCTCTACGCCGAGATCGCCCGTCGGCGCGCTGAGCCGGGACTCGAGGATCGTGACGACGTGTTCTCGGCACTGCTCGTCGCGCGGGATGAGCAGGGCGAGGCGCTGTCGGATCGCGAGGTTCGCGACGAGCTGCTCACGCTCCTGCTCGCCGGCCACGAGACGACCGCCACCGGCCTCGCGTGGACACTCGACCTGCTCCTGCACGAGCCCCGCGTGCTCGCGCGTGCCCGCGAGCGAGAGGACGCCTATCTCGATGCCGTCGTCAAGGAGGCCCTGCGGATCCGGCCCGTGATCCCCGGCGTCGGCCGGGTCGTGCGCGAGCGGCCGTTTGTGCTCAATGGCTACGCGGTGCCGGTGGGGATGGAGATCAATCCGTCGATCCGCACGATGCACCGGCGCGCCGACCTCTACCCCGACCCGGGACGGTTTGCCCCCGAGCGGTTCCTCGGCCCCACCGCACCCGACACCTACACGTGGTTGCCGTTCGGCGGCGGCACCCGGCGCTGCCTCGGCGCGAGCTTTGCGCTCACCGAGATGCGGATCATCATCGCCCGGGTGATGGAACGCACGGCGCTCGCTCCGGTTGACGCTAAGCCGGCCCGGGCCCAGTTCCGCGCGATCACCCTGGCGCCCAAGGGCGGCGTGCGGGTGACCCAGACCCGCCCCCCGCTGGCGATTCAGCGCCCGCCGGTGGCGTAGCGCAGGATCGACAGGTCGGTCAGCCACTCCACCGGCGCGTGGTCATCGGTGTAGACGCTCCCGCCACGGACGGCCGGCCCCATGCGCCCGGCGACCGACGCCAGCAGCCCCTCCAGGCCGAATGGGACCCGGGCATGGGCGGCGAGCATCGCGCCCGCCGACAGCGGACGCGTCGAGGCGATCACCAGCGAGTTGTCCGGGCTGAAGCGGTCCCGCACCACGTAGGGGAAGACGGCACGCAGGGTCGCCGTCACGACCTGCTCCAGGGCGCCGGAGTTGGGCAGGTGGCCGACGTTGACGATGAACGTCCCTCCGGGAGTGAGGTGGGCCCGCGCGTCGGCGAAGAACTCCCGGGTCACGAGGTAGAACGGGATGTAGGGCTGGCGGTAGGCGTCGAGGAAGATCGAGTCATACCGGGTGTGCTGGGCGGTCAGCCACGGCCGGGCATCGGCGGTGTAGGTGTGCAGCCGCGGGCCGCCGAGATGGAAGTAGCGGCGCCCGATCGTGGTCAGCTCGCCATCGAGCTCGACCGCGTCGACTCGCGTTCCCGGGTAGTAGTGCCCGTAGGCGCGGGCGACGGTCCCGGCAGCATCGCCGAGGATGGCGATCCGCCGCGGCGGAGCTGCGGGGGTGGGCGGGGTCCGGGATACCGCAAAGGGCAGCACGAGGAAGTCGTCCCAGTAGCCGCCGGTGAGAAACGAGCCGGGCCGGTAGAGCGAATGGACCGCGACGCCCTCATTGAGCTGCAGCCAGCGCACGCCTCCGGCGAACTGAACGACTCGCGCGTACTGGTACTCGGTCTCGTCGGAGAAGATGATGCGGCCGCCGGCGACGCCGGCCCCGATTGCGGCCGGCGGAATCGCCAGCGACGCGCCGACGACGAGCGGGACCAGCCATAGCCAACGTATCCGTACCGCCGGCGCGGCGACGAGCGCCAGGGCGAGCGCGAACACGATGAACGTGCGGTGGGTACCGATCGTCGGGATGAGCAACAGCGCGGCCAGGAACGTTCCGACGAGCGAGCCGACAGTCGAGATCGCGTACAGGTTGCCGATCGTGCGGCCGGTCTCGGACACCCGCTGCACGCTGAGCCGGCTGGCGTACGGCGCGACGGTGCCGAGGAGCATCACGGGGATGGCGACGAGCACGAGCACGGCGGCCAGCGACCCGAGGAACCCCCCGACCGATAGCGCGCCGAGGGCGTTGACCGACAGTTGCAGGAACGGGTCGGCGACGAACGGGACGAGCGCGAGCAGGACCGAGGCGACGAGCACGACGACTCCGAGGCCCCGCAGGTCAGCCCGCCGGTCGGCGAGCCGGCCTCCGAGCGCATACCCAGCCGACAGCGCCACCAGCACGGTGGCGATCGTGTTGGCCCAGATGATCGTCGAGGCGCCGAAGTACGGCGCCAGCAGCCGCGCCGCCGCGATCTCGGCGCCCAGACTGGCGGCGCCGACGACGAATGCGATCGTGCGCACGATCAGCGGACGGACGGGCGCAGCGCCTGGGTCGGGTGGGCCGCCGGGCGGGACCGCGGTCGCCTGCACGGCAGGGGTGGCCTCGGCCATTGACCGAGATTAGTAATTTGCGCTGCTGATGCTGCTCTATGACTCCGCGGTGTCGGGCAACTGCTACAAGGTCCGGCTGATCCTCGCCCGGCTCGGTCTCCCCTACGAGCGCCGCGAGCTGAGTGTGTATGACCGCTCGGACCGTCCCGAGGTGCTCGGCGGGCTCAACCCGGCGCTGCGAGTTCCGACGCTGGTGTTCGACGACGGTCGTTCGCTGGCGGAGTCAAACGCCATCCTCTTCTACTTCGCCGAGAGCACCGAACTGCTGCCCGGCGACGCGTTTGCCCGTGCCCAGGTGCTCCAGTGGCTGTTCTTCGAGCAGTACGATCACGAGCCCAACATCGCCGTGGCCCGGTTCTGGGCGCTGGCCGAGATCCATCCCTCAGACGCCGACCGCGACGCCAAGCAGCGGGGCGGCGTCAAGGCTCTGGAGGCGATGGAGCGCCACCTCACAGACAACGCCTTCCTCGTCGGCGAAGCGTTCACGATCGCCGACATTGCGCTCTACGCCTACACCCACGTCGCCCCCGAGGGCGGCTTCTCGCTGGAGCCCTACCCGGCGATCCGGGCGTGGTTGACCCGGGTGCAGGACCAGCCGGGCCACATCGCGATCGGCGACTGACGCCGCCGGCCGGCGGTCAGTCGACCCACCACCCAGGCTGCATCTCCGGTGCCTCGTTCTCGGCGTGGGCGCCGAACGCCAGCAGGTCAAGGCCGTCGGGACCCGCCTCCCACTCGCGCATCCCCTGCGGTGGGCAGTAGACGACATCGCGCTCGCTGACGTCCATGATGTCGTCGTCGACCCGGAAGCGGCCCGATCCGCTGAGGACGACGTAGATCTCCTCCGACTCGACGTGGCGGTGACCAAAGCCAACCCGGCGACCCGGGTTCATCCGATAGGAGGCCATGCCGATGCGCTGCGCGCCGAGGGCGGCCCGCGCGAACCGCGCCTCGCCCATCTCCCCCATCCCGAACTCGGGGGCGAGGTCCTTGACCTCTTCGAGGTTGATCTTCATATGTGAGCTCATGACGGTCCCCTACCCGGCCGCCGGGAAGCGCAGGCAGGGGCTGTCCAGTTTCGGTCGGGTAAGCTGCCCGCGGATGCGTGAAGCGCTCATCTGCGAACCCCTGCGCACCCCGGTAGGGCGCTTCGGGGGCATGTTCCGCGACGTCTCGGTCACCGAACTGGCGACGACGGTGATCAAGGCGCTCCTGGAGCGCACCGGACTGCCCGCCGACCAGGTCGACGACGTGCTGCTTGGCCAGGGCTACGCCAACGGCGAGGCGCCGGCGCTCGGCCGCGTCGCCGCGCTCGATGCCGGGCTGGGGGTCGACGTCCCCGGCCTGCAGATCGACCGCCGCTGCGGATCAGGGCTGCAGGCCGTGCTCGAGGCGTGCATGCACGTCCAGACCGGTGTCGCCGATGTCGTGCTGGCGGGCGGCGCGGAGAGTATGAGCCAGACCGAGCTGTACTCGACGAGCCTGCGGTGGGGCGCCCGCTCGGGCGGCGCGATGCTCGAGGACCGGCTGGTGCGCGGGCGCGTGACCGCCGGCGGCGAGCACTACCCGGTGCCCGGCGGCATGATCGAGACCGCCGAGAACCTGCGCCGGGAGTACAGCATCCCCCGTTCTGAGCAGGACGAGCTCGCGCTGCGCTCCCACCAGCGGGCGGTCGCCGCCCAGGAGAGCGGCACGTTCGCGCAGGAGATCGTGCCCGTCGAGGTCCGCGAGCGCAAAACCGGCACCCGCCTGATCGACCGCGACGAGCACCCCCGCGCCGATGCAACGCTCGAGAGCCTCGGCGCGCTGCGCCCGGTGATGGGCCGCAAGGATCCCGGGGCGACCGTCACCGCCGGCAACGCCTCCGGCCAGAACGACGGCGCGGCGGTCTGCATCGTCACCCACGCCGAGAAGGCGGCCGAGCTCGGCCTGACCCCGATGGCTCGCCTCGTCAGCTGGGCGGTGGCCGGCGTGCCCCCGCGCACGATGGGCATCGGCCCGGTGCCGTCGTCGGCTAAGGCGCTACAGCGCGCTGGGCTGTCGATGGACCAGATGGAGCTGATCGAGCTCAACGAGGCGTTCGCTGCTCAGGCGCTTGCCGTGCTGCGCGAGTGGGCACTCCCCGACGGCCTGGAGCGCGTCAACGTCAACGGATCCGGAATCTCGCTCGGGCACCCGATCGGGGCCACCGGCGGGCGGATCCTGGCCACGCTCGTCCGGGAGCTGCAACGCCGCGGCGCCCGGTACGGGCTGGAGACGATGTGCATCGGCGGCGGCCAGGGGTTGGCCGCCATCTTCGAGAACGTGCAGGCGGCCTGAGCGTGGCGCCCGGCGACCCGGGCGAGGCGACGCTCCGGGCGGTCATCGAGGCGCTCGCCCCCCTCGAGCGACGGGCCGGGTCCGACGGGGAAGCGGCAGCCGCAGAGTGGATCGCCGAGCGCCTCCGGCATGCCGGCTGCGAGGCCGCCGTCGAGCAGGAGGAGTTCCTGGACGGCTACGCGGCCCTGATGCGCTCACTGG